>NZ_CALHGG010000146.1 GCF_938029845.1 uncultured Capnocytophaga sp. | reverse complement strand
GAATGGGCAAATATACTACTTTTCTACAAATATGAAAAATTTTTTTTATAAAAAAAGCCACTCCATAGGAGTGGCTTTAAAAATATTATTTTTTTAATTACTTATTTCGAAAGTTAATTATTTTATTTCGAAAGTTACACGACGTGCAAGCTGACGAGCATTAGCTGAATTTGCGTTAACTGTCTTATCTTCACCTCTTCCTTCGAAAGAAAGTTGAGATCCATTGATACCTCTATCAACCAAGAGTTTCTTAATAAGTTCAGCACGTTTGTTAGACAATTTTTGGTTATAGTTTTCACTTCCTTTTTCATCAGCATATCCAACAACTTTCACACTAGCACCTGAATTTTGTTTCAAGTAGTTAGCTACGAAATCAACAGCCCACAAAGAAGATTTTTGAGGAGCAGAAGAGTTGAAATCAAAGTATACATTGATATAACCTTTTTCGATAAGCTCACGAGCAGATTCTCCAGAATAGTTAGTAGAAGTTGGAGCTGCTTGAGTTTGGTTGTTAGCTAAGCTACCGTATTTTTCATTGATGTAGTTTTCAACTTCATCAGGCACACGGTTACCATTGGTATCCACCATCTTGTCTTCTTTGTTATCAAGTCTCTTAGCAAGCTCAGCAACATTGTTTTCAGCTTTAGCTAAGCGCTCTGAAAGTTCGTTATCAGCAACTGCTTGGCTGTACCAATCAGCATGAACTAAGTTCTTTCCTAAAGCAACTTGCAAACCGATAGTTCCTGTAAAGTTCAAACCTTGGAAACCACGTCTTGTAGTTGCAGATTTACCATCAAATGTTCTGTTTTGTCTTGCATACAAGTATGCAGAACCATCAACTAGCAAAGTTACACGGTTGCTAAGACGAACTTGTGGAGTAAGACCTGCAGTAACAAAACCTATATTGTCAGCCTTAGGAATATAGTCTCCCTTAAGTTGTCCTATACCCACACCTGCATGTGCTAGCAAGCCAAGATCACGAGTCCAATCTTCAAATGAAAGTACACGACCTAAGTTGGCCACTCCTTGTAAGTTAACATTCCAAATATTGGAATTAAATTTAGGAGATTTTTTACCTTCTGTGAAGCTATCATAACCTCCTCCTAATCTCAAACCAAATTTGTTATTGAACATATAACGAACGCCTCCATTAAGTGTCCAAAAACCTGGTGTTTTTGTCGAATATCCTGATGTAAATCCTACTGTTGGTTTGTTAGCACCAAAATTTACATCTACCGACCATTTGTTGTATTCTTGAGCATTTGCACCCAAGGCTACAAGAGCTGTCAAAGCTAGAATTTGCTTTCTCATAAATGTGATTTTTAATTCTAATTAAATTTCATTAACGTGGGAGCAAAGGTAACACATTTTTTCATTTCAACAAAGAAAAAAAGAACCTTTTTATCAATTCATTTATTATTTATAATTCTATTAATAATTTTCTAATAAATTTCAGTTATTTGCAAGTCTTCATAACGAAGTATATACACTGCTCGGTTCTCATATCCCCCACCTTTGGATGGGTTCTTAATGTATTGAAACTTATTCTCTTGGTAGGATGTTTCTCCTATATTAGCTTCTTTTACAAAATTTCCACTCAAACTAGTTCTCAGCACAGCATCCATCGTGAGATCGAAGCCACGGAACGCATATTTACTAGGAGACATCTTATAAGTTTTGAAATATTTACTTATAAAAGGATTGGTCTCGCCTACATATCTATTGGCTGCTGGATAAGTGAATTTCAAAGCAGAGAGTTGAGAATTAGAAATACTATTATGATCATAAGCATCTCCTTTGTCTAGAGTTGCCATAATAATATTATAATTCTTATTCTTTCCCGAAATGCCTGCTATATTATATAGAATACGGATTGCATCGGAAAGGAAAACTACATCATCGGAGGATACAAAAACAATATTGGTAGCCTCTTTGACCAAAGCCTTTTGTATTCCCTGTACATTATCCACACTCTTAGCTTGTAGGAAAGATGACTGTAATTTTTCATTCATATCCTTACTCTTAGCATCGGAGAGTAATACTATATTAGCATCAGGATATTTCTGATACACAAAACTGATCATGCTATTTTGTTGTACTTCTATGGTAGGAACCGTCTGAAACACATTGGGACGCAACTCTATATTTTTATTAGAAAGTGGTGCCAATATAGCGGTATTATTGTCTGTTATTACATCAGAAAGTGCATTAAAGGCCGAAGGTGCAAAAGGTCCTATTATCACTTGTGAATTCTTCAATGCTTCACTAGAAGAGATAGCCTTCACTCCTTGTACACTTCCATTACTATCATATACATTTACTGTAAGAGCAAAGCCCATTTTCTGCAAAGAGTCCAAAGCTATCAAAGCTCCTGAGTAAAAATCTGCTGCTACGGCAGTCATTCTTTCTTTCTGTAATTTCGTCTTGATATCTGCTATATTGCCTGCTTGAATGTTATTGACTCTAAAAGGCAACACAAAGGATACTCTCTTGACATTGGCTGGTTGCATATTAGCTTTTACCTTAGGATTAGCATCGGTATTGTTAGCCATACCTATTTGTGAAAGCCCTGCTGTGGCTACATAATCTAAGAAATTACTTTTAGGAATCCAGATTTGAGCTTCGAGCTTGATACCATCCTTAAGCTCTGGATTGAGCTTTTCTAATTCTTTTTGAGAAAGACCAAACTTGCGTTCCAAGCTCATAAAGCCCTCTCCTTTTTCCACTTGGTAGAGTACTAAGGCCTTATCAGTAGTTACTTGAGGGACACCTGTTACTCCTGCTGGCACCCATATTTCCATCCCTTCTTTTAGAGGATTGGGTAGATTGGGGTTGAGTTTCTCCAATGCTTCTTGAGTGATTCCATAGTTTTGGGCAATACGCCATATCCCCTCTCCTGGTTTTACCACATATTTAGTAAGTCCTTCCTTACCTTTGGTGATCTCCTTGGCAGCTTCTTTGTAGACAGGTATAGTCAACTCTTGCCCCTTGCGTAACTCTTTCTTATACAGAACTATATTATAGCGACGCAAATCATCTTGAGTAACCCCATATTTTTGAGACAATCCATAGAGGGTTTCTTTGTCTTTCACCTCATGTATCTGAAAACCTGAAGGCTGTTTCTTATTAAAATAACTTACTTCTTCCCCAGGTAAAATAAGAATCATACCCTTCTGCAACCCTTTTTCTGCTAAGGAAGGGTTCAATGATTTTATATCATTAGGCGAAAGGCGATATACCTTCGCTATATTCTCCAAAGTATCTCCTTCTTTTACCGTGTAACTGGTATGTTGCTTGGTCTGTGCTAAAAGAGGTAGACCTATAAGAATTGACAACAATAGTAATATTTTTCTCATTTTATTGCTTTTTACAAATAACCTAATTTTTCTCTTACTCTCTTGAGTGTCTGTTGAGCTATCCCCGAGGCTTTCTCTGCCCCTTTTCTTAAAATATCATCTACTTCAGTAAGGTGCTGCATATAGTAAGCAAATCTCTGCCGCGGTTCAGCGAATTTTTCTAAAATAAGTTCATACAACGCCGTTTTAGCATGCCCAAATCCATAATTTCCTGCTCTATAGAGATCTGCCATCTGCAAGGTTTGTTCCTGTGAAGCTAGGAGCTTATAAAGACTGAAAACATTACAGTTATCAGGATCCTTAGGGGCTTCAAGAGGGGTACTATCCGTTTGGATAGACATGATTTGCTTCTTAAGTTCTTTCTCTGGCAAAAATATATTGATATAATTGCGACGAGATTTGCTCATCTTCTCCCCATCCGTACCTGGAATAATCATAATATCTTCTCGGATACTCTCCTTAGGAAGGACAAAGGTCTCTCCCATTTGGTAATTGAAACGAGAGGCTACATCACGAGCAAATTCCAAATGTTGTAATTGGTCTTTACCCACAGGCACTACCTCGGCATCATAAAGCAGTATATCTGCTGCCATGAGCATGGGATAGGTAAAAAGTCCTGTGTTGACATCCTCCAAGCGATCAGCCTTATCCTTGAACGAATGGGCTAAGGTAAGTCGCTGGTAAGGGAAGAAACAAGCCAAATACCAAGCCAGCTCAGTTGTATAAGGCACATCGCTCTGCCTATAGAAGGTCACACGCTCATAATCCAAGCCAAAAGCAAGCCATGTGGCGGCCACCTCATAGGTATTTTGTCTTAACTGCTTCCCATCCTTTATCTGTGTAAGTGAATGTAGGTCAGCTATAAACAAAAAAGACTCATTACGAGTGTCTTGTGCCATTTGTAAAGCGGGTAATATTGCTCCTAATAGATTCCCCAAATGTGGGGTTCCTGTACTTTGAATACCTGTGAGTACGCGTGCCATAAATTACGTCCTAAAAAGAATAACATTTTTTTAATGGTGCAAAAATACAACTTTTAATTCACATAGAAGACTTTTTACATAAAAATAACGTATCTTTGCCCCTCAATTCGGAGGGTATTTCCTTAACCTATCTCCCTATTATTTTAACTATGCAAAATAACGTCAATATACAGAACAAACGCGCACGTTTCGAATACGAAATCTTAGACAAATATATAGCAGGTATTGTCCTAAAAGGCACCGAAATTAAGTCCATCCGATTAGGAAAGGCTTCCATAGCTGAAAGTTTTTGTGAGTTCAACGAAAAGAGCGAACTCTTTGTAATCAATATGACCATAGAAGAGTACGCATGGGGTACTTATTACAATCATAAACCTAAAAGCGAACGCAAGCTACTACTAAAGAAAAAAGAACTCAAGAAACTGCACAAGGAAGTGAAAAACACTGGGCTTACTATTGTCCCTTTGCGTGTTTTCCTTAGTGAAAAAGGCTTTGCTAAGATGGAAATTGCCTTGGTTCGTGGTAAAAAACTACATGACAAGCGTGAAACAATCAAGGACAGAGATAACAAGCGCCAGATGGACCGCATCAAAAAAGCCTACCAATAGTATATCGCCTTGAGTATATTTCGCTTCAAACAGTTTTCAGTATCACAGGAGCATTCTCCTATGAAAGTAGGTACCGATAGTGTGCTATTGGGTGCTTGGACACCTGCAGGAGCTCCATCCCGCATATTGGATATAGGAGCTGGCATGGGGCTTTTATCCCTAATGATGGCACAACGCTTCCCCTCTGCCCAAATATGGGCAATAGAGTGCAATGAGGAAGCAGCGAAGGAGTGTCAAGCCAATGTAGCTCTTTCTCCTTGGCCACATATTGTTGTGGTTATAGCAGATATTCGCCAATGGGAAACTCCTGAAAAATACGATCTTATTATCAGTAATCCCCCTTTCTTTTCAGAAAAAACACTCTCTCCTGATAGAGTACGAGCCCTCTCTCGTTCCAATGAACACCTTCCCTTCTCCGATTTATTACACTGCGTGGCAAGACTACTTTCCCCTATGGGGCTATTTTCGGTAGTTATTCCTTATAAGGAAGAGACCTATTTTGTGGAAATCGCTCACCATATAGGTCTATACCCTACTCGTATCCTACATGTACAAGGCACTCCTGAGTCTGCAACCAAGCGTAGTTTGCTCGTTTTTTCTTTCCAGAAAACAACTACCCCCCTTATAGAAACCCTTGTTATAGAGAAAGGACGACACCAATACACACAAGAGTATCAAGAACTTACCAAAAATTTTTATTTAAAATTCTAAACAAAATATTAAATCACACCTTCCTTTCAGAAACAATTCGTAATTTTGTGCTCGTCTCAAGGGGTGCTGTAAAAAGCTGAGATTATACCCATAGAACTTAGGCTGGTAATGCAGTCAAAGGAAAGAAAAATAAACTATCTGATTACTATATAATTTAAGTGGCTTATTTTTGCACCTGGGTAGCAAAAATAAGCCTTTTTTTAATCTGACAAATAATGCCCCTTTGTTTGTAAAAACATTTTTTACAATGAAAAAAAAATGGTTGTGTGGGGCACTACTCCTCTCTATTCACACATTTGCTCAAGAAGCCCCCACTGAGAAGGAAACGAACAAGGAACAACCTATCGCTTTGGACGAGGTAGTCATCCAAGCGGTACGAGCTAAGGAAAACATTCCTGTCACCTTCTCCAATGTTTCAAAAAAAGAAATCCAACAAAAAAATGCAGGGCAGCAACTCCCTTTGCTCTTAGACCATCTGCCCAATGTGGTCTCCACTTCGGAGGATGGTAGTGGTTATGGGGCTACCGCCTTATTCATTCGTGGTAACGATGCCTATCGCACCAATGTTACTATCAATGGAATCCCTTATAATGACGCAGAATCCCAAGGGGTTTTCTTCTATAACCTATCCGATTTTGCTGCTTCTGCACAGAGCATACAGTTACAGCGTGGGGTAGGCACCTCTACTAATGGAGCTGGGGCATTTGGGGCTAGCCTTAATGTGCTAACTGATGCTATTTCTGAAAAACCGTATGCTGAAATAGCTAACTATCTAGGAACTTACACCACTCACAAACACTCTGTGAAACTCTCCACAGGCAAGCTCAATGATCGCTTCGAGGTGATGGGGCGTTTCTCTAAGATCAATTCCGACGGCTATATAGATCGTGCTACTTCCGACCTCAAGTCTTATTTCCTACAAGGAGCTTATAGCGATGATCACACCCTAATTAAGGGGCTGGTATTCGGTGGAAAAGAAAAAACTTACCTCACTTACAAAGGTATTACCGCTGAGCAACTAGAAAAAGATAGAAGATATAACCCTGCTGGGAAATACTCAGACAATGGACAAACACGCTTCTATGACAATGAGACGGATAACTACCAACAAGATCATGCACAACTGCATTGGACTGAAAAATGGAATCCTTATTGGCATAGTACGCTCTCCTTCCATTATACCAAAGGACGTGGCTACTGGGAACAAATGGACAATTGGGGCGATGCTAGAGGAAACTTTGTAATCCGCTATCAGTTGGACAATGATTTTTACGGAAGTGTATTTTCTGTTAATTACCATAAGGAAGCCTTAGACTTTGTCTTAGGTGGTTCTGCCAATGTATATGAGGGAAATCACTATAACGAAACTATCTGGGCACAGAATGCAGGTACTGCCTATAAAGAAAGTTCTACTCCTGTATATGGAAACAAGAAAGAGGGGGCTGCTTTTGCTAAACTCACTTGGCAAGTTTCCCCTCAGTTAAGCCTATTCGGGGATGTTCAGTATAGGTATGTACAATTCAAGTCCTACCTCAAGAAAGTAGATATCAATGAAGGACTACCTA
This sequence comes from uncultured Capnocytophaga sp., assembly GCF_938029845.1. Classification (GTDB taxonomy): domain Bacteria; phylum Bacteroidota; class Bacteroidia; order Flavobacteriales; family Flavobacteriaceae; genus Capnocytophaga. Next base: position 14,157 of record NZ_CALHGG010000146.1, on the reverse strand, counting down.
TGCTAAATCCCAAAGCAGGAGTTAGTTACTTTCTAAATCCTAAAAATACCTTCTATTTCTCTTTTGCACATGCTACCAAGGAACCTAACCGAAATGACTATAAGGAGTATGCCGAGAATAAAAAGAATGGTGCTGAACTTCCTAAAGCTGAAAAAGTCAATGATTTTGAGCTAGGTTGGAGATACAATACAGATAAGGTAAAGGTCAATGCCAACCTATATTATATGCAGTACAAAGACCAATTGGTACTTACTGGAGACATTAATAAAACAGGCTACTCTCTTCGCCGTAATAGTGGAGAAAGTTATCGCGCTGGTATAGAAGTAGATGCAAATGTACTCCTTAGTCCTCAATGGCAATGGGCACCCAATGTTTCTTATAGTCAAAACAAGAATATCGACTATAAAACCAAAGATCCCAACCATCCTAACCAGTTCTTAAACTTAGGAACTACTTATATCTCCTTCTCTCCTGATTGGGTAGTGGGTAATACGATTACCTTCATTCCTATTGAAAACTTACAAATGAGTCTCGTTTCCAAGTATATAGGAGAGCGATACTTAACCAATGAAAACGAAGAAAATGCTAAATTAGAAAGCTTTCTAGTGCATTCACTCCATGTTTCTTATGAGCTTTTACCAAAGAAGACATTTAGGTCTATACTATTCACAGTAGCAGCCAACAACCTACTGAATAAGAAGTATGTAGCGCATGGGCGATATAACAAAGGCAAAGCACTCTATTTCCCTGCTGCTGAAGCCAATGGTATGGTAGGGGTTACCCTCTCTTTCTAAGTATGTTCATAGCCTCTCATAAATGAAAAGTCGTGCCTATTATGGGCACGACTTTTTGATTTTTAATCTTTATGGTAAATCTCTCCTTTTTCTAACTGTGATTGAAATTCCTCTATTGCTGGCTTAATAGTACTTTCTGGAAGGTCATCTATACGAATATACATGAGACCATCTATCGCATTATTAAATAAGGGATCTACATTGAAAGCTATCACCTTGGCATTCTGCTTGATATATTTCTTTATCAGTACCGGAAGGCGCAAGTTTCCTGGCTCCAGCTCATCAATGATCTTGTCAAACTTATTCAGGTCTGATTGAGTTTCATCAAGGATAAAATCCTTATCAGCATCCTTAAGGCGTACCTTATATTCCTTCTTAGGTTTTACATATTGAGCAATGTAAGGGTCATAGAAGTTGGATTTCATAAACTCAATCATGAGTGATTTGGAGAAATCCGAGAACTGATTGGAAATACTTACTCCTCCAAGCAGATACTTATGCTCTGGGAAGTGCAAGGTAGTTAGCGCAATTCCTTTCCATAACAAGAACAAAGGCATTGGTTTCTGCTGATACTCACTCACTACAAAGGCACGTCCCATCTCTATCGTTTGCCGCATCATGGTATTGAGTTCAGGATCAAACCTGAATAGACTATGTGTATAGAAGCCATTAATGCCATATAGGTCAAAGAAATCACTTCCTAAGCCCATACGATAGGCACCTATGATTCGCTTAGTATCGCTTTCCCAAAGGAAGAGATGGCGATAGTAAGCATCATATTCGTCCAAGTCTATTGAGAGATTGGTTCCCTCCCCTACCTCACGAAAAGTGAGTTCTCTAAGCCTTCCTATCTCTTGGAGTATATGAGGAATATCCTCCGCCTTAGCCAAAAATATCTCATATTCCTTATGTTGCAAAAGGCGGGTACCCTGCTGAGTCCGCAAGAATGCTATTTCCTTCTCTAATAGTTCTGGATCTTGAGCAGGGGCTACTTCCTGTGGATCTTTGTTATTCTTTACCTTTATCATAGAGGCGAAGGACTTAAATAGCTTTTTCTCTTCGTAGGTATTGGAAAGCAAATAAGTCTTCTTTCTTAGGAAATTGGCAAACTCATAAAGGTCTTCCATTTCCTCCTGTACTTTGGGTAATATTGGACGACCTATACGTATACCTATCGTCTTGTTCTTCTGGGATAGTAGCTCTGAAGGGAGTTTAGCAGTACGTAGCGTATCACTCTGCTTGGCTAGCTGATAGAATAGAGGACTATTCTTGGCATGAAAATAGATAGGTACTACTGGAACATTGGCCTTTTTTATCAGCTTCATAGCCGATTTTTCCCATGTTTTATCTACATAAATATTTCCACTAAGCTGGGTAGAAACCTCTCCAGCGGGAAAAATTCCCAAAGGTAACCCCTCCTTGAGGTGTGCTAAGGCCTGCTTGAAACCCATAAGGCTAGAAGAGACTTCCTTGTGATCTTCAAAAGGATTTACTTGAATGATATAAGGGGCTAAAGGTTCAATACGCGCCAATAGAAAATTGGCCATTACCTTATAGTCTGGACGTTGTTCCAAGAGAATTTTTAGCAAAAGAATACCATCCAATCCTCCCAATGGGTGGTTGGATATAGTAATAAAGGGGCCTTCCTTAGGAATCTTTCGTAAGTCTTCTTCTCGCACATCATAATGCACTTTGAATTCTTTGAGCAAGGCATCCAAGAACTCTACTCCTTGTAGGTGCTTATTCCTATCATAAATTCTGTTGAGAGGTGCCAGACGCAACAGATGCAACAGCCCCCAACCTGCAAAGGTGCCTACAAACCCAAATCGGTCTAACTTAGCTGCTTTTGCTAGTTCCTTTGCCGTAATCAGTCCCATAAGTTATTGTAAATCATTTATTATAATTACTCAAGCCTTGCTAGTGTGGCTCGAAACTTTTTATACACTTTTTCAAAATGCAAATATAAGAATTTTTTGGAAAAAAACAGACTTAATTTTTCATTTTCTCCAAAAGAAAAACTTTGCCAAAGAAACTCTGGCAAAGTTTGCTAATAAACTATGATGACAATTTTTACAGATAAGACTGTACCTTATTGGCTACCTCTTGAAATTCTTCAGGGGTGAGTTTTACCTTCTCTTGGAAGGTCATCTCACTCATCTTGCTGATAGGGATAAGGTGTATATGTGCATGATGCACCTCCAGCCCCACTACAGCCATTCCTACACGCTCACATGGAACTGCCTTTTCAAGGGCTATGGCTACCTTACGGGCAAACTCAAGCAGCTCATGATAACGATCCTCTGGTAGATCAAAGAGCTTATCCACTTCCTGCTTAGGTATACAGAGGGTATGCCCTATCGCATTGGGATTGATATCTAAAAAAGCGAAACAATGTTCAGTCTCTGCTATCTTATAGCAAGGTATTTCACCATTGACAATTTTTGTAAAGATAGATGCCATATCTTAAGATTTATCGGGTTATTTCAATAATTTCCATCTGTAAGGTACCATTAGGCACTTTTATTTCGGCTATATCTCCTACGGATTTGCCTAGCAATCCGCGTCCTATGGGGGAACTTACCGAGATCTTACCACTCTTAAGATCCGCTTCACTCTCAGCTACCAAGGTATAAGTCATTACGGCATTGTTAGCCTTGTTCTTAAGCTTCACAGTGGAGAGTATCAGCACCTTGGAGGTATCCAATTGGGACTCATCTATCACACGAGCATTGGCTACCAATTCTTCTAACTTCGCTATTTTCAGCTCTAAGAGTCCTTGTGCTTCCTTTGCTGCATCATATTCTGCATTTTCTGAAAGGTCTCCCTTATCTCGGGCTTCAGCAATTGCTTGGGAAGCGCGAGGACGCTCTACATCACGGAGTTGATCCAATTCTGCCTTCAGTGCACGTAACCCTTCTTCAGTGTAATAAGCTACTTTCATTTCTTTTTATGCTTTTTAGGTTGATAAACTAATAAAAAAATAACACCCCAGCAAAGTTCAATTAAGCATACACTAATTTTCTCTCAACTGGAATGATGTAAATACTGATAATCAGCCTCATAACTCTTAGCTACAAGACCTCCTTACATAGGGGCAAAGATACAAACTTAATTCTATTTCACAAGCAAAATGCAAAAAAAAATTTGTGTAGAGAATTTTAGTACATTAACTTTTATTTTTATTTTTTAACTTATGCCCTCGTGAATATCTTTTTTAAGAAACCATCCTTCATGCTGTGTATTGTTTTTATTTTTTTACTACTTTTGCACATTATTCTATTAATTACCAATATATTTCATATGAAAAGAAATATGCTATGTTGCTTTCTCTCTTTTTTCTCTCTTTTATGTTCTGCTCAGGAATTTGATATAGGAGTTAAGGGAGGGCTTAGCTATGTGAACCTAAGAGGAACTACCTCAGATGTTTCCACTTTCAAAGGAAAATTAGGTGTATATGTAGGTGCATACGGAGAACTTTTCTTAGGACGTATCTTCTCTCTGCAACCTGAAGTACTCTTTTCCAGACAAGGTGCCCGCTGGGAACGTGAAGGACTACTACCCAATGGAGAACTGTACAAGGCTTCTATCAACACTGATTACATCAATGTACCTATACTGACCAGCCTAAAACTACATGAAAAATTCTCCCTACAAGTGGGAGGACAATTCGGTTTTCTTGCTGTAAAACCCGAAATAGGCTCTGAAGAAACTATCTTCTACAATGGGGAAAACTTCTTGGATAAGGGTATATATAGGAACTTTGACTTTGCTGTGATTATAGGCTGTAAGGTACGACTCATGGAGGACTTAGCTGCCGAATTGCGCTATGTCAATTCCCTTACTAACCTATTTGACAAACAGCACCCTGCACTTATCACTACTGAGTTCGGAAATAATAATGTCTTCAGACACTCCTACCTCTCCATAGGAGTGGAGTATCGCTTAAAACAACTAACAATATTCTAATAAGATGATGAGACGATGTGACAATTGACTAATTGAAACATTGGCTAATTGACTAATCGACTAATTGACTAATTAATTTCACATGAAGAAACACTTACTCTCTTGCTTAACTGCTTTATTTATATCACTATCCATTATATCTTGTAGTAATGATATAGATGACAGAATTCCCAAAAAGCGCTCTACCCCTACTCCCGAGACGCCTGCCACTGAGAAGGAGATACACATCACTCCTCTTACCGATTCGGCAGCTGCTCCTCAAGGAGGACAACAAAGGGGAGAGGATCCAAGTGACCAGCTTAGTAATTATACCTTTGATCAGCAAGTGATGATTACTTTCTCTGAGGGTAATGTGCAGGTTGTAGGAACTCCTAATATCACTGTACGTAAGGATCAGGCACACCTTAGCATATCTTCCGCAGCACAAAATGTAGAATATGTTCTCTCTGGAAGTGCTTCCAATGGAAGTTTTAGTCTCTCTAGTGCACACCCTTACAAACTCACCTTGCGTAATCTTTCATTGACCAATGAGAATACTGTAATCAGTCTCAGCAATAACAGTAAGGCCTTTGTTAATATTCCAATAGGAACGACAAACGTTCTCACCAATAGTATCTCTTATAGTGATAACGATAATACAGCAGTTCTCTATAGCTTAGGTTCGCTCATCCTTACAGGTGAGGGAAATCTTTCCCTATTGGGACAAAATACCTCTGGAATAGTATGCCAAAGTAGCCTCCGTACAACGCTTTCTTCCCAAGCCAACCTCTCTGTCAAGGTTAAAAAAGATGGTATCCGTAGCAAAACAGCCTACACAGGTGACGGAGGTTCCCTAGTGGTGGACACCCAAGAGAATGATGGATTGGGCAATGCCATTGTGGTTACCAACGGCTATGTAATTATCAATGACGGAAACTATACGCTCAAGGCCAAGAACAATGCTCTTATGGCCTCCCTCACGCAAAGGGAGACAGATCCCTTTATCACGATCAATGGAGGAACCTTTTCTGTTAGTGCGTGGGCTAAAGGAATTGTGTCTCCCAGTATCATTACCTTTTCCAATGCTAAAATAAATCTCAACTCTATAGATACAGGAGTGTATGGGGGCAAGGGAATCTACATCAACAAAGGACTATATGATTTTGAATCTACCTCTGAGAATGCCTTAGAGAGTGAACTATTGGTAAGTCTAACTGCTGGACGTACTTTCCTAAAGAGTTTAGGCACAAAAACCCCTATCAATGTACCTCCTACAGGTGTCTTTGAAATAACAGGGGGTAGCCTACTGGCCACTGGAGGAAAACCAGAACAAAAAGCCGCCCTCAAGGAAGGATCCCAAGTGGCTTTTGCTTTCTTTAGTGATTTTCAGTCCAATACCTTATTACACCTTAGAGAGGGCGAACGCGAGGTCTTTACCTATCGCACTCCCATTTCCTTTGCTTATCTACTTTTTACCAGTAGCAAACTCCTCCCTAATAAGAAATATGACTTCTATAAAGAAGGTACTGTAAGGGAAGGGGAAGAAGAAAATAATCTCTATAAAGAAGGGTATTACAAAGCAGGTACTCATGTAACCTATTTTAATACCAATAAGACTATTAACCCCTAAAAAGCAGATTATTTGTTAAATAAAACACAAATATCAAAAAATTTTTATTTTTGGAACAATATTAGCTGTTACTAAGTGTTCAAGCACTTCTTATGAAAAAATGTATCTTAGCTATTCTTATCAGTAGTCTTTTGTGGGGCTGCAAACAACAGAAAAAACAGTACTTACCCGATTCGGTAGGGAGTATCAACTCTCTTACAATCGTGATGGACCCTCAATTGTGGGGAGGTATTGTAGGAGATAGTTTGCGTAGTTACTTTGCCTCTCCTGTAGAAGAAATTGCAGGAGCAAGAGAACCTATCTTTGACATTCAGCAAATTCCCGAAGATGTCTTCGAAGGAATGACCCGTGCAGGAAGAAATATCTTGATTGTCTCCACTGACCACAAAAATCGCTTCCATATCAAGGACTCTCTTTATGCTAAAAACCAAAAAGTGGCTTTCCTTACAGGACAAACCACCGATGACCTTATCAGCGAAATACAAAAATACGCACCCGTGATTATTCTCTCTTTCAAGGAAAATGAGATGCGTGAGGTAGAAAATCGCTTCAAGCAAACACTTAATAAGACCAAAGCCATTGAGGAACGCCTTGGAGTACAACTTACTTTCCCTTCGCTATATCATATTGTAAAACAGGAAGATAATTTCTTTTGGTTAGAAAGAAAAGTAAAGAATGGTACCGCCGATATTCTTATTTATGAGATACCCAAGGGGAAGATTTGCTCCTCTGATAAGGATTGTACAAGTGCTATTATCCAAATGAGAGACTCCATTGGTCAGCGCTACATCCCTGGCCCAGAGGAGGGTATGTATATGATTACCAGCCCTGCCTTTGCGCCTACTTATAAGAGAATCCAAATAGGCAACTACCCTACTATTGAAAGTAAGGGGCTTTGGGAGGTGAAAAACTTCTTACTTGGTGGCCCTTTTAGCAACTATATTATAGAAGATCCTAAGCGAGACCGCTGCATTGTCATAGAGGGCTTTATCGCTGCCCCTGGTACCTCCAAGCGCGATTTGCTTTTTGAATTAGAGACTATTATTAAGTCTGTAAAATTTTTATAAGTTATTAAACTAAGGTGTTGTGGAAGCTACTTGTAAAAGTTTTCCATTAAAATAAGGATATTGGTGCAGTGCAAAATCTTTGATGTACTGCGCCATTTCTTTTGCTGTAACAGGAGCTTTATAATCAGGAAAAGCCTCCGAGAACATCTCCGTCTGTACAGCCCCTAAGGCCAAACAATTGAAGTGCCATTGGGTGTCTTTGTATTCTTCAGCCAATAATTCTGTCAAGGCTATAAGAGCAGCCTTGGAAGAGGTATAAGCAGAAAGACCTGCAAACTTCATAGCACCTTGTACTCCCCCCATACTACTAATGGTAACTACATGTGCCTGCTCTTGGAGCATTGGCAGTAAGCATTGTATAAGCCTAAATACGCCCAATACATTTACCTGATAGACTTCTTGCAACTGAATATAGGAAATCTCTGCAAAAGGCTCATTAATGAGTTTGCCAGCATTACTGACCACTATATCAAGACGGATATGCTGTTCTTGTAGGAAACGGACCAACTCATGTAGGCTTTCCTCTTGGGTAATGTCAAAAGGAATATAAGTGGTATTACCCTCCTTATACATTTGAGGATAGCTACGGGAAAGAGCAAGTACTCTAAAACCTTCCTTTTCAAAAGATTCAACAAGGGCGGCCCCTATTCCTCTACTGGTTCCTGTGATTAAAATAGTCTTCATGTATTCGTGTTTCTTTATTTTGTCTGAGCAGTGGTTTCTTCCGCTCTCACTTTATGGATAACAGGATAGTTGGTAGTGGTGTATTCCTTATAGGAAGCTCCCTTGAGCATACAATCCATAATGCGGTGCATATATTCATCTATAGAGGGATTGGTAGTATTGAATAGGAAAGTAAATACTACTTCCTCCTCTGGATACACATAGAACCAAGCATACCCGCCTATCCCATTGCCTATATGTCCATAGTAGGTACGTCCTTGCCAATCAGGAGCCGTCTGCCAGCCTATACCATAACCTGTATTTTTCCCTGTATTGAGTTGTTGTGAGGTAAGCATCTGTTCTTGGAATTCTGGTTTTAAGAAAGCCTTACCTAGTATCGCCTGTCCCATTAGGTTTACATCGTAAGCCGTGGAGAGGAAACCTCCCCCTCCGAGCTTGAAGAAGTTATTGACATCGCTGGTTCTCTTGAATTGCTTCTTCTTATCTGTCATATAGGGAATCGACTGATTAGGGGAAAGTCCTCCCATATCAGGAAAGGTATGATACATTCCCAAAGGCTCCAATACATTATGAGTTACATACCACTCAAAAGGTTCCTTTTTAGCCTCTTGCATAGCCAAAGAAACCAAGTTGAAATCATAGCTATTATAATAATACTGGGTACCTGGCTCAAAGAGTAAGGGGTCTTGGGAAAATACTCCTATCCCTTCCTTAATACTCATAAAATGATTAAGAAGGACTTCTTTCCCCTTATAGGCTCGTATGCCAGCTAAGTGTCCTGCTAGCTGCTTTACTGTAAAGTCATACTCTTTCTTAGGAAAATAAGGTACATAGTCATAGAGCGAACAATCCCAGTCTATCCATCCCTGCTCCTGCATCTTGGTAAGGGATAGCCCTGTGAGAGGTTTGGAGACACTGGCTATTCTATAAAGCGTTTCACGAGTATTGACAGGTACTTTCTGCTCTATATCTGCATAGCCATATCCATGTTCCCAAATAGGAAATCCTCGCTTGGTTACACAGATTGAAATACTTGGGGTATAGTGTTCCTGAAGCAGATAATTCACTACCAATTCAGACTGCTGAATGGCTTTCTCCAAAGAATTTATCTTGGATACATCTTCTGCAAAAATTTGTTTTTGGGTGATAGGTTGTGCAAATAATTGCTGAAAAAATGTAATAATGGACATCGTCAAGATTATTTTTATTTTCATAGATGTTTTTGGTTCTTTATTTCCCTTAAAAAAACGCTCCAAAGAGAACTCTTCAAAGCGTTAAAATTAAAAACTCAGTATTAATTAGAAAAATCTAAAAAGTTATGATTATTTCAACAAATCATTAAGCACCGATACAGCTTCCTCCACATACACATCCTTCTGAAGGCTTTCATGCCAACGATCACGACGAATTTTCACATCTTCATTGGCCTTGGCTTTCTCTTCTTCAGCAGGGAGAGAGGCAAATTGTAAGGCTGATTTGTATTCAGTTAGCTCCTTAAACTTCTTAATCATGGCTTCACTCTCATCAACCTGTTTCTTATAGGCATTGTATTCGAGTGAATAGGTATTTTCATCTTTTTGTTTTTGTACCCAGCGTGCATTCTCATCTATGAGCTTGAATAGCGGACTGCCCTCTATACGCTTCTTGCTATTAGCTATAGCGGTGGGAAAGTTCTGGTTTTGCTTCCATGGAGTGAAAGCTACCTTATGTATCTCATCCCAAGGTAGTGGGTTTTCCAATTCTCGCTCTCCTACCTTGATATATTGGTAACGATCTGGAATCACTATATCACTATTAACGCCCTTGAGCTGAGTAGAGCCTCCATTGATACGGTAGAATTTCTGACGAGTGAGCTTCACCGCCCCCATATCTCCCAAGAGGTTATTGCGCACCTCTCGATTCAGATCTATGAGTTCTTGTACGGTTCCTTTCCCATAAGATTGCTTACTACCGAGAATAATCGCACGACCATAGTCCTGCATAGCTGCGGCTAATATCTCAGAGGCAGAGGCAGAGAGTTCATTGATAAGTATAATAAGAGGCTTATCCCATTGTACAATACCATCACTATCTTCCAATACTTGCATGCTATTGTTAGCACTGCGTACTTGTACGATAGGACCTTCTTTGATAAAGAGACCACCTATTTCCACTACTTTGGAGAGTGAGCCACCACCATTGTTACGCAAGTCCAAGATGATACCTTCTACATTCTCTTTCTTGAGTTTTTCTATCTCCAAGGCCATATCCGAAGCCGAGTTACGCTCACGAGAATTATTGAAATTGATATAGAATGAAGGTAAGTTAATCACTCCATAAGTATGCTGACCATTCTTTACAAGGGCTGATTTGGCAAAGGTCTCTTCTATCTCCACTACATCACGCTTGATAGGTACCACTTGTATGCTACCATCCATACGCTTTACAGTAAGGCGTACCTCTGTACCTTTTTTCCCTTTGATAAGCTTTACAGCATCCTCCAATCGCATTCCAATCACATCCACAGGATCATCAGCTCCTTGTCCTACTTTAAGTATCAAATCACCTACTTCCAAGAGCTTGCCTTTCCATACAGGCCCTCCCATGATAATATCGGAAATACGAATCCCATCAGATTTCTTTTGGAGAACAGCACCAATCCCCTCGAACTTACCAGAGATATCACGGTCAAAACGTTCTTTGATATCAGGTGCCATATAGCTAGAATGGGGGTCTGTAGCCTCCATATAGCTATTGAGATAAACTCCAAACCAATCGTCCTGAGTAAGGTCTTTGTAAGAAAGAAACATCTCCTCAAAGGACTTTTGGGTTGCCTCCAGTGCTTCTTTTTTGAGGGTTTCACTATCCTTAACTACATATTTGGCATCCTTCTCTTTCTTATCCTGCTCTTCTTTCTCTTTGATAAGTATATTAGAGAGAATAGAATACTTAATCAGTTTGCGCCAACGTTCCTTAAGAGCTTTTTTATCCTTGGTATAAGGAATTTTCTCATAGTCCAAGTCTATTGTTTCTTCCTTTGAAAATTCATAAGGCTGTTTGAGCAGCTCCTCAGCAAGCTTATTAGCCTCCTCTATCCTTTCTTTTAGGCGGGTATAGGTAAGCGTAAAGAAGGAAGTATCCTTATTCTTAAGATCATCATCTAGTTTTGTTTCACTCTTCTTGAACTCATTGATATCTGACTGGATAAAATAGCGTTTCTGTGGATCCAAGTATTGCAAATAAGCCTTATAGACACGCTTAGAATAGGCATCATCCAAGGTTCTTTGGCTAAAGTGTCCTCTTGAGATGAGGTATTCAATCACATCCATCAAATAACGCTCTCTGTCTCCTTCACCTGTGTGTTCAAACTTTTTACCTGTAAAACTACAAGAAGCAAAGGAGATGAGTCCTAAGAAGAAAAGAATAAAAATATTTTTTTTCATTGGTTTATTTAATAATTCGCAAAGGTACTACTTTATTGTGAGAATAAAATATTTTTTATATTCTTTAACGATTCAGTCTTCAGTGGTTAGTGGTCAGTGGTTAGTAGTTAGAGAACTGAGAACTGAGAACTGAGAACTAATAATGCCAATCAACAGTTAAAACACTACAAACTAACTGTCTAAGACGCAATAAATTGCGTCTCTACACATACGCTGACTAAGACAATTACCAAAAGCATAGTCCCCCGTAGAGACGCAATAAATTGCGTCTTAATGAATTGGACTATACAATTGTTTTTCTACTATTGATTCACATTAATAACTAATAACTAGCAACTGACAACTAATAACTAGCTACAGACTAATGAATCTTACAAACGGGTATCGGCTGCATTTTATGCTGGTTAGCCTTATTGAGTCGCTTGAATATAGAAAGTACTTTCTCTTGGCGTGGAGTGAGACCTTCCTCCTTCTGACCTTCCTCTACAAAGGTCATTGCCCATTCCAATTCGGGATAGGAAGCCCCCAGCTGGTCTTCGTCGGTACGATCATCTCCGAAAAGACCGTCGGTAGGAGGTGCCTGACGTATCTCAGGGATAATCTCCAAGTAGTCGGCCAGCTCATACACCTCACTCTTCATTAGGTCAGCTATGGGACTAACATCTACCCCACCATCACCATATTTGGTAAAGAAGCCTACGCCAAAATCCTCTATCTTGTTGCCTGTACCTACCACCATATAGCCATATAAACCCGCAAAGTAGTAAAGCGTGGTCATTCTAAGGCGAGAACGTGTATTGGCTAATGCCAAAGCGTTATCCGTCTCAGCTGGAGGGATTTGCCCTACAAAGGTATCAAACACAGGGGTGAGATCCACCTCTAAGCTGCTTACATTGGGATAGCGCTCTTTAAGAAAGTCTATATGAGCGCGTCCTCGGCTCACTTGGTTCGGGGCTTGGTGTATAGGCATTTCCAAGCACAATACGGGCTTACCCGTTTGGGCACATAGAGTGGAGACCACTGCGGAGTCTATCCCCCCAGAGATTCCTATAACCATACCCTTGATACCTGTTTGCTGGAGGTAGTCCTGTAGCCACCCCACTATATGCTGTGTTACAGCTTGTGTATTCATAATGTGATATTTTTATAAAGTTTAAATTCAATTTTCTAAGATATATCTATGGAGCATTTTTTGTTTATCAACTACAAAAATGACATTATATGCTGCTACTCCATCTCCTCCTGACAGAAATATGATATACTCTTTGTCTAGTGTATTCAAGGATTAATTGCCATTAGCCCCTACACCTGCTTATACTAATTTTTCGCAAACCATTTCTTTTTGACTATAAAGCCTTTTCTTTAGCATTCTTTTATATAAACTATAGGCACACGTGAAACTGTATCATACTTTTTAAAATACCATCAAAATATTGCTATGAATTATCTTGTATATTTTATTATTTCTTTTCTGTTTTTTTCTTGTAGTAAAAATATCAAAATATCCGAAATGGATAAATCTTACAATGCTAGAATTTTACAGATTATGAATGAAAACTCATCTTACAAGTTTAATTATTTCTACTATGAAATAAAAAACTATACCCATAAGGATTATAGCAAGGTAGCATATGAAATAGAAAATTTTGTTGATAATAGTTATATTTCATCTGTTGCGAAAAATAAAAGAGCAGAGATATATTGCTTTTTTTATGAGAAAAGATGGTGGTATAGGAGAATTAACTTGAATGATACCGAAGAAATTAGCGATAATGGCTTAATTTACGATAGAGATTTAATCGCATTAGTTGAGTTCATATTAGATGAGAATAAAAATTATATTAAGAAAATTATTGTATATAATAAAAAAGAGATAATGTATGAAAGAAAAGAGATTTTGGATTAAGTATTAGTTATTTATACTGTAGTTTAGTTAAAATAGGTATTAGAAAATATCATAAGGTATTTATTCATTTATTTATTATAGTGAAAATGAAATTGAAGAACAAATTAGGATGTATCATTCTACGGGATTTTAATTTTTATACATTAATAATCATTATTATGCTATTCTTATTCTACATATATACTTTACCTTATATTGCAGAATATGAAGAGATTACAAATTACTCCCCAAAAGCATATCTTATAAATAGTGTAGTAGATAATCTATATTTTTCATCTAACTTTTGGCATTCCCCCCTCGAATATTTAAAAGATATACCTCCCATTTTATTGTTTTTTTTAATCATATTGGCATCATTATTGAATTTTTTAACTACTGTATATACATTATCATTTATTCTGACCATTATTGTAAATACAACACGATGTTTTATAAAAAAATAATTGAGGTGTCAAAATAATTTCATATATTTGCATTCTGAAAATTAATGTGTTTAAGTTTCGCAGGTCATTTTTAGGTTATAATTAGATTTGTAATTAGTGAATAATCAATATATTGCAAAATAAACCTCCCCTCACATACCCAGCTGTGAGCACTCGCTGGCTTTCCCCTCCGAGAGGGAAAGTCTCCGAATACTTGGAGGAGAGTATGTGAAAATTCGTTGAAAAAGATAAAAATTGTCTATCAATCTGGAAAATGTCCTCTCTCT
>NZ_CALHGG010000145.1 GCF_938029845.1 uncultured Capnocytophaga sp. | reverse complement strand
TCTTTGACAATTTTCAGCTTCATTATTCTCTTACCTAGGGTCTGACCTTTATTTTTCCCAAGTGGTACTGCTAGATAATAAAACATAGCACAAACAAGACCCAAAATTCCGCAAATCAAACCGTATGGTTTTTGAAGTGTCAATAAATTTTGATGAAGCATGTTGCCATATATTTTTTGAGAAATAATTCCAGTCGGAAGTAACGCCAGCATTGCACCTAAATACCAGTCTAGTAGATAAGCCACAAAACGCTTCGTCATTCCAGTTTGTGACAAGCTAGACGATTGAGGCTTCCTCATTTTTTTAAAAGTTTTCATTCTTTTCTCCTATTCTAAAATACTTTCGATGAAGTCTTTTTGATCACGCGCATTCAATAAAGCAGATAGCTTTTGCGGATCCATAACTAGACTTGATAACCAGTCAAAAAAGATACTCATTAACTGATTATCTTCTCCTCGGATAGCCAGTAAGATAACCAGACGCACTTCAAAGTTTCCCCATTGAACAGGCTTATCCAACGTCAATGTAGCTATACAAGATTCGCTTGTTGAAATTTCGATGGCATGTGGGACAGCAAAGCCTTGTACAAAAGAAGTTGCTGAGATTCGCTCGCGCTTAATAACATCCGCCTTATAGCCTTCATCAGCCAGTCCTTCTTTGATCAGTTCATCACACAAATATTCAATCGCTTCTTCACTATCTGCTACGTGGTCTTTTCGATAAAACAATTTCTTTTGGATAAGGTGCTCCATCATCTTTTGGAATTTCTCATGATAGCGTGCCTTGTCTAACTGATTCAATAACTGAAAAATCTTACTTTCATCTTCATAATCAAAAAGAAGTGATAATTGCAAAGTAGGAATTTTTAGCTGATGTTTCAAGGGAACTGTTGAAATAATTAAATCTGGCTCAATCGCTCCCACTTGTCGCTCATCAAAAATTTTATAGTGAAAAACAATTGACATCCGTTCTTCAAAGCGTGAATTGATTTTATCAATAAAAGGCTTGGATAACATTTGATTATTGGAAATAATCACTACTGCTCGATATTTACTCGGACTATTCACTCGATCATAAGCAACTCCAAGATGTAAAGCGATGAACGATAATTCATTTTCTCCAACTTTTTTCTCCAACCGCTCACTTAACACTTCACCTGCATGAACAGCCATCTCAAATACCAACGGATACTTTCGCTTGATTTCCTTAAGATAGACATTCGACATGCTAGTATTAGTTTTTTGTCGTTCAATCAATGATGAAATATGGTTTCCAAGCCCACTTACCAAAGCCTAATCGACTGAAAAGTCAATATCAAAGTTGTCATTAATTTTTGACAAAACTGCAACTACAATCTCTCGAATTTCTTCTTTTTGTGTAAAATCTTGTTGACTATTACTACTACAAAGTAGAATAGCAAACTTGATAATTTCATTTTTTACTGAATGAATCCTGCATTCTTCCTCTACTCTCTCAAAGAATTCTTTTGATAACTGATACTCCAAAGTCTCCGTAAAGGATTCATCCGGTAGTTCAATATTCTCAGCATAATTTCCACTGATAATTCTCTCAATCGCAACTCCTGCATGAATCATAACAATAGGAAAAAGCGATTCTTTGATTTGATAATCATATTCATAGCAAGTTTCCGTAAAAACATCCGATATTTTTAGAAAATCAAAATCTGAAAACAAAGTCGCCAATATATTTAAGTTGGTAAAGTTCCCTTGTACTTCATCAGTTAATAATTTACGATAAAGTTTACGCTTCTCGTTTTCCTCTCCAATCAGTTCAACAAAATTCTTAGAACGTTTCAAATTTAGATGATAATCTTTAATCATCTTTTTAATACGCCCCAAATCATTTTCAATCGAATAACCGCTGATGAAAACACGATTTTCCAAATCATACAGATTCAATTCCTTTGAGTTGAAAAGAAGCTATTTAATAATCCAAATACAGCGTTCCTGCGGTGTCTGAGGAATGATATTGTTGGTCACTAATTCCATCTCTGAAATAGCCTGCTCGTCTAATTTATAACCAAGACGCTTATTTGAGATAATCATTTCTCTTTGGTATTCCCTGTTGATAGCTTCAATGTCTGAGCGAATCGTTCTATCTGAAACATTCAACATCTGGGCCAAAGCTTTTCCTGTCAACCATTGATCTTTATCATTTAAGATATCAATGATATTTGATTCATCAGATAAGTTTAATAATTTTAGAGCCTCGTTAGATAAGCGATTTATTTCATCGCTTTCTTCCTTGTTAATAAGTCTTACATTTTTTACATTCATATTTATCCCATTTTATTACATTTGATATGTCCCATCTGGAACCTTACCCTTTTTTCAAACGTTCTTTTACTCGAATATGTTCTTCTCCTAATAGATGAATCAGTTCTTCTGTTGAATAATCTTTTAAATATTTAATTTTTTCATAAGGTTCATAATTAGGTAATAAGTGCTTTATAAAAGATTTTTCAGGAGCTTCATCTACATCAGGGTCACAGTCCCAAGGATATAATCCAAAAAAGGGATCTAAAAATGAATGAGGGTCAGTGGAGTAATTATTGTAATGACCTAACTTAAGAATATTATTTTTGTATATAATATCTGTTTCAATATTTTTTTCTCCTAACAAAATCCATCCATATATCCAAGGTTTTGAATTTATTGTTGCTATTGCGAATGGGGAAGACATATCTAAATGATACCATTTTTCTATTATCTCTTGTAATGAATTGTATTTATAATTAAAAAAGGTAAATGTATCAAAGGATTTATTCTTCCCAAAAATATATTTATTATATAGCTGGGCTATCGTATAACTACCATCTGATAGAGGTATTGCATATACCTCCCCTTCTTTTAAGATCTTTTTATTCATAACTATTTTTTTCAATACCCTCGCTGGCGCAAGCTTGCAGCTTGTGCCTATTATACTAAGAGCTTATAGCTCCCATAAAGAGCCAAAGACTCTACTGAGTAGTAGGCACAAACTGTAAAAAACACACCAACAAGGGAAATTCTGCTGGCGATTTCTATTATACCGAACTCTCGTTATTTAGAGCACATTATAGACTTTAAAAACGTTTTTCTCTATAGAGGGTAAAGGAAAATAGTAGGGCAATTCTTTTGTATTATATTGATTAGTAAGTTGTTGGGATTTTAACAACACATCTGATACATTACCAAATGTCATAGTCGGTACTCCAAACAAGTTCGTCATTCCTCAAAAGGATATAAAAGTAAGAATTCAAAGAACTTTGATTATCTATATCATCAAAGTTTTAACAAAAGGTTTTCTATTTCTTCTTCAGACAAATAAAATGCTTCTCCTTCATTGATAGCAATTAATTTCAAAAGAATCCAATTTTGCCTTTGTGTTAATATATCTTCATACTTCAAATATATTTCAAATGCTTTATCTGAAATATATTCGCCTGTCTTTTTCCCTGCCAAACTTTTTAGTTTATGAATGTCATTTCTTTTGGCATTGTACTTTTTTCCCTTTTCCATTGGACGTTTCTATTGCTTTACCTTCTTGTATATCTTTATAAGTCGGGGGATAATGTGGCAAATCTACAGGTTTTCCATCAATAGCTTTTGGATGAACTCTTACTACCTCTCCGTTATGACCATATGATTCCATCCACATTCTTGTGTTTCCTGTTGGAGATGTTTCTTTTACCATTGAAACCCCTCTCGTGGGACCAGGTGTTGTACTTGGAACTTCTTTAGAATATTCTCTAATTCTGCCATCAGACAATACTCCCCCGCTGGTGCGAGCTTGCAGCTTGTACCCTAATATTACCAAACATTAATCTTTATATTTCCAAATTAATTCCTTCTAATAAATCGATATCTCCTAACATATTATATTCTCTTTCCAAATCAACATTATTAAACAAATACATATTATCTTCATATCTTGGTGTATCATAGCCATTTATGAAATTCAAAAAAGAAAAAATTTTTTTATCAATACACATACACTGCTGATCTTTTTTATCTATAATATTTAATAATTTTTCAGCCTTAGAAGATATTTTACACCTAATTCCGTTTATATCATAAATTTGATTGTTATCATCTTTTAGCTCTTCATAAAAGTCTATCAAAAATTCTTTTATTCTCATATAACTATTTAATATATTTATTATTAGAGATTTTATTACGAGTTATATCTTCTTTTGTACCAACATAATTTTTCCCCCCGCTGGCGCAAGCTTGCAGCTTGTGCCCAATTCAAAATTCATAATTCCCCTCACACTATTTCGAGCACTTCATAGGCTTTAAAAACTCTTATCTCTATGTTAGGTAAAGAGAAATAAGGTTTTAGCCATTTTGTATTTCACTAATAGTTAAGTTGTTGTGCTTTTAACAACACATCTGATACATTACCTACATTACTGAAACATAGAAAAAAAATCAGTAAATGAAATAGAAATATGGATGATTTCATCTTGATCAAATTCTCCTATGTCTAAAAGAACTAAAACTACCTCTTGTGTTTTTACATTAATACAGAATAAATTATCCCCCATATCAGAAGCAAAAGGAACAAAGTAAGAAGGTAAAAAATTCTTTTCTTCTACAAAATAAGTATATAGTCTTTCTATTGTCCAGCCAATAGGATCTTTATATAAGAAAGGATAAAAGCTTTTTACTTTTAAAAAACTATCCATTTCCTCTACATATATACTATTAGTGATAGGTGAGCCTCCATTTTGTTTTGTGTAAAAACTAATAAAATCATTAGGTAAAATATAATGAATTATTTTTTCAAAACAACTAATATCAGATAAAGATATATTAGGCATTGTTTCATTAAATTTTAATTTATTTTCCATTGCAATTCTTTTTCTTTGTATTATATTTTTTTGGCTCTTTTTTTCTCCAACCTGCTTCAAAAGCTAATTTTTTAGCCTCGTATGAACCATAAATTTTATTTTTAATTCCAAAATGGTCTGTAAATTGCTTTACGGCTCCTTGATGAGGAAGCGATTCAATTTGAGCAGATGTTTTAACCAATTGCATAGTACAAGTACCATCATTCGGGTTAAAATCATCTAAATGATGCCAAGTATAATCAGTTGCTTCCTTGGGATTAATTCCACGTCTTCTAAAAGCTTCTTCAAAATCATCATCTCTATTTCCTTGCATTGGAATTTTAATAATTGCTTTTTCCCCCCGCTGGCGTAAGCTTGCAGCTTGTGTCCAATTCATAATTCCCCTCGCACTATTTCGAGCATATTATTACCTTTAAAACGCTTATCTCTATGGTGAGTAAAGGGGAATAGTAGGGTATTTATTTTTTGTATTGTGTTGATTTCTAATGTGATAAAATTTTAACAACACATCTGATACATTACTAACACATTGGATATTACTAAAAGACACTATCAAGGTATTTCTTAATATACCTCTCCGCTACTTTTCTCCTCCAAGATACCTTTTCTTTAGATAAGATCTTTTGTACTTTATCTACATAATTGAAATTCCTTAGTATGGTTAGTTCATCTATAGCAAAAGCATATAATTGCTCATCATCTAATAGGGTAGCTAAACAAGTTTCTATATTAGGATTATTCTTAAAATAATGAAGTAACATTACAAAACTTTCTCTACCTCTCCCAAATCTATCTTCTTCTATTACCTTCAATAGTTCTTCTGATAAAGTATCTGTAAGAATTTTTTTCTCTATTTTTTTTCTTTTTATATTGTCAATAATTTCAGAACCAATCATCCATATTTCTCTCTCAAAAGATTTTAGCTGACCTTTATCATCTGAATTGAAATATTTATCATAGTATAAATTACAAGAATTATAAAGATAGTCCTTCTCTTGAATTTTATTGATATTTATTCTATCCATTGTTACAATCTGATTTTTTCCCCCCGCTGGCGCAAGCTTGCAGCTTGTGCCCAATTTAAAATTCATAATTCCCCTCGCACTATTTAAAGCCCTCCGCTGGCGCGAGCGTGTCGCTTGTGTCTCTATTGCCCCTAATTCACTGCCTAATTAGTAACAGAGCTTGAAGCTCTCTACTTTCTTAGCACAAGCTTGAAGCGAGTATGTGACTCGCGCCAGCGGGGATAAAGTATTGAAACTTTAACAACACGTCTGATACATTACCAACTTACGAAACTTAAAACCTTATTATCAACTTTCAGGGTAAATAATTTGTTCAGGCATTAATATGATGTTTTTACTTTTAATTTCATATATTTCTTTTATATAATTCTCTTTTGAAAACTCAAAAAAATAGCTCTTTTCTCGAAAAAAACGCCATTCAATAGAGTTCTCTTTATGAGTAACATTGACATAATCCCATCCTCCATCATCAGCTACACCGCAAGCACAAGTGAAAATTAAAAACTTCCCACTATTCTGAGCACTTGCATATAACTCTGAATAAACGATCAAAAAATCATCAAATTCATCAAACAATCTTATGTCAATATCATCTATCAACAATTGTAAGTAACTACAATTATTAAATTTAATATTGTCAAAAATTACACAATCAGTAGATTCTAAGTTTATTAAATTAATTTTTATATTATTCATTTAAGTTTCGTAAGCTCTGTAACTTATTGATATTCAAGAACCTTCCCCTACCCCTCTAAAGGGGGAATGAGATAGTTTATGATTCTCAAAGA
>NZ_CALHGG010000144.1 GCF_938029845.1 uncultured Capnocytophaga sp. | reverse complement strand
CTCGCATCCTCCGTATTACCGCGGCTGCTGGCACGGAGTTAGCCGATGCTTATTCATATGGTACCGTCATCAATGTACACGTACACCTTATTCTTCCCATATAAAAGCAGTTTACAACCCATAAGGCATTCTTCCTGCACGCGGCATGGCTGGTTCAGTCTTCCGACCATTGACCAATATTCCTCACTGCTGCCTCCCGTAGGAGTCTGGTCCCTGTCTCAGTACCAGTGTGGGGGATCTCCCTCTCAGGACCCCTACCTATCGTAGCCTTGGGGTGCCGTTACCACTCCAACTAGCTAATAGGACGCATGCCCATCTTTTACCACCGCAGTTTTAATTGTTCAATGATGCCATCCAACAATATTATGGGGTATTAATCCAAATTTCTTCGGGCTATCCCCCTGTGAAAGGTAGGTTGCATACGCGTTACGCACCCGTGCGCCGGTTTCTGCCCCGAAAGGCTTCTCCCTCGACTTGCATGTGTTAGGCCTGCCGCTAGCGTTCATCCTGAGCCAGGATCAAACTCTTCATCGTTAAATCTTTAAATCTCTTTTGACTCGTATAAAGCCCGCTTAGTCTAAATCTTTCTGTGCTGTATTATCAATATTTCTTAATGAACTTATCGCTTCGTTTGCGGGTGCAAAGGTATAACCTTTTTTTTAATTGACCAAATCTTTTTTGAAAATTTTTTTTAGTCTCTTTCTGCGCTCGCTCGTTTTGAAAGCGGGTGCAAAGGTACAACCTTTTTTCTATTCTACCAAAACTTTTTTGAAAAAATTTTTCAGTCTGTCTTTGAACTTAGCTCCCTTTCTGAAAGCGGGTGCAAAAGTACAACATTTTTTTAATCTGACAAAATATTTTTTGAAAAAAATTTTAGTCTATTTTAATGAACTAGCTCCCTTTCTGAAAGCGGGTGCAAAAGTAATACAACTTTTTGAATTGACAAAATAATTTGTCTGATTTTTTTGATTATTTTTTAAGTGATTGAAAGTCAGTATTACAATTATCCCAAAATCCCTCTACTTCCTAACCCCCAAAGGGAAATTTCAAATAAGAGAAGTTCAAAGGGGGCAATAAGAGAAGGATAAAATTGAGGAATTGGATCATTAAAAACTCCAACTTTTCTGGAAAAAAGATGGAGTTGTGTATGGAAACATCAATGTATAAGTAGTATTATACTTCTACAATACAATAATGGAAAATAATTCCTTCTATAGTTACATCATCCCATTTTTCAATAGTATATTCTTTTTCCAATTCAATTTTAGGATGTTTATCTTTAGTTGATTTCGCCACCTCTCCTTTCCAATCCAATTCTTTAGAATGTTGAACTCCTGCCTCCATTGTAAATGGTGTAGAAGCACCTTTAGGTGTATTCTTATAACTTTCATCATTAGTTACAAAGATAGAGAAACCTGCTATTACATTGGGATGAAAAGATCTTTTTATTTTCTCAATACGATATACATCCTTCCAAAAAGAATATCTATTTATATTCTGAGCGGCTTGATTTTTCAAAAGTTCGACTTTTATCTTTTTCCCAAAACGTTTTATAGCATCTCCTTCTTTTCCCACTAATTTTGTCTTATATTTGAGTTCTATTGGACAGAATTGGTCACTTTTTTCTACTACGATATCTATTCTAACATTAGCTTCATCCCCTATCTTTTCTTCTACCTCCTCATCTTCATTTTCTTCATTATTTTTAATAAAAGAAGCAGGTAGTGAATATTCTAAAAAGACATAATCATAGTAGTGTTGTTCTTTTAAGAAAGAGGATAGGTTCACTTGGAAGTCTCGCTCATTAAAAAATAAGTTAGAATTTTTGTCCAAAAATTCCTTTATATCCTTTCTTATTTTTTCTAAGAATTCTTCCTTTGTAGCTGTTGATGTTTTAGCATTCAATAGGTGTTCGATTACCTTACGCCCAAACTGTTGTGTATTCCAACCTTCTTCGTAGATAATACTGTATTTTTGAGCAATCATACGTAAGGCTCCCTTAGTACTTCCTTCAGTTTTTCTTCCACAGATGACTGATCCATTAGTATCTATATACACTATATAGTGATCATTGGCTATAGCTGGGGCTCCATTGTCTACTGCATCTATCAATTTTTTGCCAAACTGACGAGTAGTCCAAGTAGGATCATATTCGAAACCCTGTACTTCAGCTATTTCACGTAAGGCACCTTTAGTATTGCCATATCTGTTATAGACACCTATTGAATCGTCGTCATAGCGCACTACAATATATTCTTCTGTAGTGGCTACTTGTTTGATTTGTTTTGTCATAAATTTTATTGTTTAAATTATCAATTCTCTTATTCCAAAAAATATAGCATTCTTTCTACTATATTAGATCTTTTTATTCAATTGTTAATTTGTACAATTAACATACAATTACGATCCCAAAATTCTAAATAAGAACTGCCTCTTATAAGACAGATCTTTACTGCTCACAAAAATACAACTTTTTTCTATTTTTGCAAGTATTTTTTTGATAATTTTTTCTATAATATTACAATATATTCAAATTAGAATCCAAGTGGCAACCTCATTGGGGAACAAGAGAATATGAGCAGGTACAACAATACCTTATTACTCTTAATAAGTCATACCCCCTCCTTAATCCTTATAGATATTGACCATTAGTCATCGGTCTATATTTTTCATTCTTGATTTATCTTGGTTGTATCTCCGTGAACAATCTGTTCGTTAGGGTTGTATAACCTAGGGAAATAATGTACCTTTGTTACTTAAAAAGAAGCATTCCTAAGCATGAGATATCCAATTAAAACAGACAGGACTATACTCAAAAAAATACTTGATAAGAAGCTAAAGATAAAGAACATGAGCAGACAATTAAATTTTTATGCCACTGATGCTGATAGAAAAATCATAGCAGATATATTGTGTGAACATTTTGGAGAAATGATAGAAGTTCCCTCTCCGAAAGATAGCCTACACCTGTTTGAAGATACCATAGATAAAGAACTTTACCACCTAACGGATACGGAAGGTAAAGAACATATTACCTATAGGGAGCATACTTATCATGACCTAAGGAAGGCCTTTGTATTGGATGAATATAATAGTTCTATATTAGAATATTCTACAGCTTTCAAAAATCCCATGGGAGCCTATGTAAGTGGGCGGTTTTACACTTGTACGAATCATAAAGATTTTTCGGCAAAAGTAGCGAAATTCTTTACCAAACTAAAAAAAGTATTTATCTACCTGAGACCTCAAAGACTTTATATTTCAAAAAACATAGACTTGGATAGTGCCTTATTCCTCTTGTCCAATAAAATTGTTAAGCTTAGCATAGATGGCACAGAGGAAGTCATAGAGGATGTAAAAAAGACTTCTAAAAAAGCTCCCTCTGTAAAAGTGATTCCTGACAAAATGAATATCTTTAACAAGAAATAAGTTTTCTACAATAATACTACCCTTATACTTGATACTTTTTATCTCGGTAGTATTTCTGCGGTGAGTCCTGCTTGGGTAAGACGGCTACAACGGGGAAGTAGGTCTTCGTAGGAACCTTCTTTTACGGGGCATTTGCCTGAGAAATGTACTAAGGTAGCACACTGTTCCGCTTGTTCGTAGGTGTGCTCACATACCTCCATGAGTAGGTCTATAACGTAGTCAAAGGTATTATAGTCATCATTGTAGAGCATAATCTGGTAGAGGTCAGCATACTCGGTTAGGAGTTCTTCATTATATTCGTGTTGGGGGGCGGGTTGGGTTTGTGGCATCGTTATGGCTTTTTAGTTTTGGTATTCTTGTTATTTCTCTTCTTGTCACCTGCACGGAAATAGGCTCGCTTGGCAGCGCGTTCTTCGGCTTTTTTCTTGGAGGTATCATGCGCCTTGGCGTACACCTTTTCGTTGATCATCACCTTGGCTTGGAAGTGTTTGGTATTGCCTTGGTAGGTAGTATCCTCTTCGGAGACGAAAGCAATAGTTTTGTGATATTTCTGTGCCCACTCCACCATAAGGGACTTGTAGCTAATGACCTTATGCTCCAAGTCCTTCATGCTTAGATTATTATCTATCAAGATACGATGGATAAACTCGGTAGCTTTACCATAGCCCCAATCCAAATAAATAGCTCCTACGAGCGCTTCTAGGAGGTTCCCCGCTATGTTACCACTGAGTAATAGGGTTTTCTTATCGGTAAGAAGATAATTTGGCAAGCGAAGTTGTTCTCCTATCTGGTTAAGATTCTCGCGCCTTACCATACGGGTACGCATTTTCGTGAGGTCACCTTCGTTCTTGTCTGGAGCTTGTAGAAAGACAAAGTGAGCTATAACCGCACCGAGTATGGCATCGCCCAAGAACTCCAAGCGTTCGTAACTCACATGTGGAGTTGTCCCTTCGCTGCGGGCTGTACCTAAGGTAAAAGCCTCTTCGTAGTAATGTATTTCCTTAGGACGAAAGCCTAAAAGATTCTCCATTTTAGCAAAAAATATCCCGTCTTTTTTTTGAAAACGGGATATAATTTTTTTTAAGAATAGCATCTAATCTAATTTTTTGAACAATACACAAGCATTATGTCCTCCAAAACCAAAAGTGTTACTCATAGCTACCCTTACTTCACGTTTTTGAGGTTGGTTGAAAGTGAAGTTGAGTTTTTGGTCAATATTCTCATCTGGGTTCTCAAAGTTAATGGTTGGGGGGATCACTTGGTGTGTGATAGCCAGTACGGAAGCAATCGCCTCTATAGCTCCTGCGGCACCGAGTAGGTGACCTGTCATAGACTTGGTGGAGTTGAGGTTGAGCTTATAAGCATGTTCGCCAAATACCTCTTTCACTGCTTTGGTCTCGGCTATATCGCCCAGTGGAGTGGAGGTACCATGCAAGTTGATGGCATCTACTTCTTCAGGAGCCAAATGGGCATCCGCCAAACAGTTTTTCATCACCGCTTTGGCGCCTAATCCCTCTGGGTGTGGTGCTGTAAGGTGATAAGCATCGGCGGAGAGACCTCCTCCTGCTAGCTCACAATATATCTTAGCTCCACGTGCTTTGGCGTGCTCATATTCTTCCAATATAAGTGCTCCAGCACCCTCTCCGAGTACGAATCCATCACGGGTTACATCGTAAGGGCGAGATGCACGCTTGTAGTCGTCATTACGGGTAGAAAGGGCATGTAAGGCATTGAACCCACCGATACCCGCCTCATTCACTGCTGCCTCGGAGCCACCTGTTACTAACACATCGGCATAGCCTAGGCGGATATAGTTCAGCGCATCTATCAAGGCATTGGCTGAAGAAGCACAAGCTGACACAGTGGTGAAGTTAGGCCCACGAAGTCCATGGCGGATAGAAATCATACCAGGGGCAATATCGGCAATCATCTTAGGAATAAAGAAGGGGTTAAAGCGTGGGGTACCATCGCCCTTACCAAAAGCAAGTACCTCGTCTTGGAAGGTCATCAGTCCTCCTATACCTGCTCCCCATATCACTCCAATGCGATCTTTGTCCTCATGTGCTAAGTCTAGGCCTGAGTCCTTAAGCGCTTCATCGGAAGCCACTAAAGCGAATTGGGTGAAGCGGTCCATCTTGCGTACCTCTTTCTTGTCTATAAACTCGTTAGGGTCAAAGCCCTTTACCTCACAGGCAAATTGAGTCTTGAACTTGGAAGCATCAAAGTGAGTGATTAGGTTCGCCCCACTCTCTCCCTTTAGGAGTGCCTCCCAATAGGCGTCCAAGGTATTTCCTATAGGAGTGATGGCTCCTAATCCTGTTACAACTACACGTCTGGTTTGCATAATAATGAGGTTTAAAATTAAAATTGTATTACCTACAATATACCAAACGGGGAGTTTTCCTCCCCGTAGAGCATTTCAAGTGAGTATATGCTATTTTTTGTTTTCTTCTATGTACTTAATAGCTTGTCCCACTGTTGAGATGTTTTCAGCTTGGTCATCGGGGATTTGAATGTCAAATTCTTTTTCAAATTCCATGATCAACTCTACAGTGTCCAAAGAATCAGCTCCTAAATCATTAGTGAAGCTAGCCTCAGGTACTACTTCTGTTTCATCTACTCCGAGCTTATCCACAATAATAGCTTTTACTCTTGATGCAATGTCTGACATAACTTAAAAATTTTAATTTAACTCGTTGCAAAAGTAAGAAAGTTTTTTTGATTAGCACCTATTTGTTGAAAAAAAAAGCGAGGATTTTAATCAATCTGTTGTTTATCAGTGTTTTAACTCTCTTAAAATATCTTTTTGAGGGGTTAAAATAAAGACCTATATAGCCAAATAACTGTTTAGAAAATCCTTATAAATCTTGGTTTGAGTGCTTTTTCTGCTTTTGAGGTATGAAAAGTGAAAAAAAATTTATACTTTTGCCCATTATTTATGGCTTATGAGAACACTTTTTTTATATCTATGCCTACTGTATACCACAGTAGCCCTCTCTCAGAACTTTACACTAACAGGCCGAGTGAGCAGCCCCTATGAGGGGAAAGTGTACCTATGGTATGGGGATAAAGTGGATAGTACCACTGTCTCGAACAAGGAATTTTATTTTTCAGGGCAAGTCCCCTACCCTATCAAAGCCTCTCTTTCGGTAAGTCGTAAGTTCAAGGATACAGGTTTTTTTGTCTTGGAGCCGGGGGATCTCTCCACTGATATTGCCGTAGAAAACCGCCACCAAGTATATCTTAAGAGCCTCAATGGAAGCCCTTCGCTCAATGAGGTTAAGGATTTCCTAGTTTTCAGGCACAAGAATGCTTCACTTTCCAATATTGCGGATCTGCTTACCACCCGCTTGGAGAAGATCATCAAGCGTGAACCCAAGAGCCAGTTTGCAGGTATCCTCTTGGCGGATTTGATGACTGACCGAGTACTTCCCTACCAATATGCCCAAAAGCTCTATAACCTTTTGGACAAACGTACTCAGGATAAGGAAGATGTTCAAAAAATAGAGACGCTTCTTAGTGCTATGAGCAAAACCCAAGTAGGCAGTCAACTACCTGATATGGAGTTCGATACCGAGAAAGGACGCGAGAAGCTCTCCGTTGCCAAAAAGAAACTCACCTTGGTGCTCTTCACCTCTTCAGACTGCATTCCTTGTGTGGAAGCCACCCGCCAATTTGCCGAACTCTATAAGAATTATCATCGCTCTCACGACTTCACTATCTATGCGGTTTATCTAGATAACGAGCGCAATACATGGCTTGATCATATCCATCGCGAAGGCTTTCGTTTCCCTACCCTTATTGCTCCAAAGAAGTTCAAGGATGAGACCTTGCAGTCCTTAGGAATCATTGATATACCGTCCAACTTCCTTATAGATGAGAATGGAAAGATTCTCGCGGTGAATATATCTCCCAAGGGGGTACATCGTGGGCTTGACCCTGAAGCGGCTGCCTATGTTCCCGTTCCGAAAAAAGAGCGAAAAGGAGCTAAAAAAGGTATTCCTGCAAAAACAACCACTAATAAAAAACGTAAATAATGGTTTCTGTTGAGTATATCGGTTATTTTGCCTCTGTATGTATTGTACTGAGCTTTCTGATGAAGAAAATACATCATATTCGCCTAATCAACTTGATAGGCTGTTTATGCTTTGTTATCTATGGCTTTTTGTATGATCCTAAGCTATGGCCTATCATCATTCCTAACGCCATTATCTGCGTGGTACAAATATACTACCTTAGTAAAAGTAAAAGCTAAAAGGGAAAAGTAAAGTCCCTACGCTAGCGCGAGTCACATACTTGCTTCCAAGTATTCAGCAAGTTTAGCTCGTGTCCAACTATTATTAGAGCTTGTAGCTCGTCCCTTTCATGTGACGCACTACAAGCTCTTCGTTTTTCGCTCTTCACTTTTCGTTTTTCATTTCTAACTCTTCCCAAAAGTCAAAGTAGTTAAACCATTGTAGAGGATATCGTTGTAACATCTGTTCCATGCTTTGGGTAAAGGCATTAAGCAGACCTTGGGCATCGCGGTGAGGCGTCTGTGCCACACGGGCATAGAGGTGATAGTGTAGGTTGCTTTCCTTCATCACATAGACAAAAATAACGGGTACCCCCAAGCGAGAGGCAATTAGGAAAGGGCCTGCGGGAAAGCGCGCTGGTTGTCCCAAGAGTGTTGCAGAGAGGTGTTTATTTCCCTCAAAATAGCGATCCCCTGTAAGGCAGATAATCCCATTGTGTTGTAAGGCTTCATTGATCTCAAAAATATGAGAAAGATCATCCTTTATATAAATGTATTTAGGGGCTTTCCCTGAAGCAATATGCTCTAAATAGTCCTTGATGGCTGTACGTTCCATATCCACCGTAACGGTATGTATCTGGCAATCCTTGTCTATATCCCTAAAGAATGGCTCAGCCATCTCAAAATTTCCTATATGAGCAGAGATAAGCACCCCGCCCTTATGTGCCTTAAGCAATTCTTGTAGGTGTTCTACCCCATCAAAATCATAAGTGAATTGATCACGTAGCTGAGCCGATACGGCTACCTTGTCTATTATCGTCTGTCCGAAGACAAAGTAATTACGGTAGAGACTCACCCAAGTCTTTGCCCTAGTGTAGCCCAAGCGCTTATGGAAATAGTAAGAGAGCACACGATTGGAACGTCGCTCAAAAAGGAAGTAATAAAAAGCCACAAAGACAAGCAGCCCATAAGCCCAGCGTACACCTAAGTGCTTGATAAGAAATACAAAGACCTTGTATCCCCATACACTTCCTTTGGACTTACCCTGCCATTGGGTCTTGGCCTGTTTATCTTCCATTCATTTTCTCCTCTAAAGTAGTATAAAAATCATTGAAGCTGACGATAGGTTTGAAATCGGCTTCTACAAGTTTCACTCCAAAAGTCTCTTGAATGACCACTACCAAATCCACATAATCAAGGCTATCCAAGCCCAAGGACTCACGGAAGTCAGCCTCCGGTATAATCACCGCTCTATCTACTTCGAACTCCTCTACCAAGATATCATTAATGGTAGTTATAATTTCATCTCTTTTCATAAGTACTAATTCTTGGGTGCAAAAGTAGCAATTTTTTTGTAAGTAGAAAAGGTTTTAGGGGTTAGGGAGTAGGTTTTAGAGGTTAGGGGTTAGGTTTTACCCCCTAAGATCTAATACCTGACACCTATAACCTATTGACAATCAGCGTAAATAAAAATAATTGAATTTTTTTTGAAAAAAGTATTGCTAGTTTCAAAAATTGTTGTACCTTTGCACCGCAAAACAAAACAATGGTCTGGTAGTTCAGCTGGTTAGAATACATGCCTGTCACGCATGGGGTCGCGGGTTCGAGTCCCGTCCAGACCGCTAAAAATTTAGTTGTGTTGTTTTGTGTAATATTTGGTTTTACACAGGTTTATTTAAACCAATGAAAGGCTTTCCTATGGAAGGCTTTTTTTATAGATAAAAGGTAAAAGTTTTACTTTTTACCTTTTACTTTTAAGTGACTTTATTTATTACTTAAGCCTAAGCGCATTTGCTATCACACTGACGGAGCTAAAGCTCATAGCTAAAGCAGCGAGCATGGGTGAGAGTAGTATGCCAAAGAAGGGATACAACACCCCTGCGGCTATGGGAATACCTACGGTGTTATATATCAAAGCAAAAAACAAATTCTCCCGAATATTCTTCACTACCGCCTCACTGAGAGCTCTCGCCTTTACAATACCACCAAGGTCGCCCTTGACCAAAGTAATCTGTCCGCTCTCTATGGCTATATCTGTTCCTGTACCCATGGCAATCCCTACATGAGCTTGTGCTAAGGCAGGAGCATCATTGATACCATCCCCAGCCATAGCCACTACCTTTCCCTCAGCTTGGAGTCGCTGCACTTCCTGCTGCTTGTCCTGTGGGAGCATACCTGCCTTATAGTGAGTAAGACCTATCTGCTCGGCCACTGCTTGCGCAGTAGTTGGATTGTCTCCTGTGAGCATAACCACGGTAATTCCTCGTGCTTGCAACGCCTTGATAGCCTCAGCGGCGGTATCCTTAACCTTATCGGTAATGGCTACTGCAGCAATAACTTCTTTTTCTATTGCCAAGAAAGAAAGAGTCTGCCCCTTATGTTGTACTTCTGACACTTGACTTCGTTGTGCCTCGGTGAGAATCGCCCCAATTTCCTGCATGAGTCGGTCATTACCAAAGTAATAGTTTTTCCCCTCATAAGTGGCTGTTACCCCACGTCCTGCCAAGGCCTTAAAACCTGTCATTGCCAAAGGAGTTGCCCCTTGTTGGGCTGCATAGGTATTAGTAGCCTTAGCCAATGGGTGTTCGCTATCCTTATTTATTCCATAGAGTATGGGGAGTAATGCCTGCTCGCTATAATCAGCAAAAGGGATGAGCTTGCTTACACTAGGTTTGCCCTCAGTAAGGGTACCCGTTTTGTCTATGATCAGCGTATCCACCTGCTTCATACGCTCTAAGGCTTCGGCATTCTTAATAAGAATCCCCTGTCGTGCCCCTTTGGTTACTCCAACCATGACCGATACAGGCGTAGCCAAGCCCAAAGCACAAGGACAAGCAATAATAAGTACCGCAATGGCATTGACCAAAGCATACTCATAAGCATGTTCTTTGGCAAAGACCACCCAGAGAATGAAAGTCAATACCGACACAGCTACTACCGTAGGAACAAAATAAGCGGCAATCCTATCGGCTAATTTCTGTATAGGAGCACGGCTACTGGTAGCCTGCTGTACCATAGTTACAATCTGGGAGAGAAGGGTATCCTTACCCACTTTCTCAGCCTGCATGACAAAAGTATGTGCTCCATTGATAGTCCCTGCCGAAATGGCTGCCCCTACCTGCTTTTCCACCGGCAGTGGCTCGCCTGTAATCATGCTTTCATCTATAATAGCCTCTCCCTCTATGATGCGTCCATCTACGGGAATCTTAGCCCCTGGCCTTACTCGCAAGTGGTCTCCCTTGGCCACCTCTTCTACCGATACCTCCACTTCCTTATCACCAACCAGCTTTATAGCAGTATTGGGAGCTAATTGGAGCAACATACGCACGGCTTCTTGGGTACGCCCATGGGCATTCGCCTCCAAGAGTTGACCTAAAACGACCAAAGTGAGTATCACTGTAGTTGCTTCAAAGTAAAGCGGTACTGATCCATGTTCCTTGAATTGCTCTGGAAGACTATCAGGAATACAAAGAGCTACCACACTAAAGAGCCATGCCGCAGCTGCTCCAATCCCTATGAGCGTAAACATATTGAACCGCAAGGTCTTGATACTCACCCATGCCCTAACAAAATATGTCCAACAGTAGTAAAACACTACAGGCAGGGATAGGGCAAACTGTAACCAATTCCAATAACTAACAGGCATGAGCTTATACATAGGATTATCATGCCACATACCGCCCATCGCAATAATAAAAATCGGCAAGGTAAATGCCAACGCTCCCCAAAACTGACGGCGCAGCTCTTGGCGCTTCTGTTGTTCCTGCCCACCTTCCTTGAGGCTCTCTGTAGAGACCTGCTCCACCAAGTCCATTCCACAAACAGGACAGTGCCCAGGATGGTCGTAGGTCTTATCTCCCTCGCAGCGCATCGGACAGTAATACACCCCTGTCCCCTTTTGGGTAGGAGTTTGAGGCTTAGGGGCAGGAGTTGCTTCTTCCAAGGAGGTCACCAAGGCGTAATGGGTACCCTCCAAAGCGGCTTTTAACGTTTCAAAGGGCACGTGCTGAGTCATCTCCACCACAACCGTTTTCTCCTTGGCATTGGCTACCGCTTGGCTGACACCCTCTACGGCTTCCAAACTTTTTTTGACGGTCATCTCGCAACCGCTACAGCTCATGCCCTTTACATAATAGGTGTGTGTCATACTGTCAGTCTTTTTTAATAGTGTAATCAGTACCTTCTAAGGCTTTTTGAAGCACTGGCAAAGACACTTCTTCTTTGGATTCTACGAAGGCTTTTTGCGTGTCAAAATCTACTTTGACAGCTGTAACGCCTGCTACTTTAGACAATCTTTCTTCTACGGTAGCGGCACACCCAGTGCAGCCCATTCCTTTGATAGTATATGTTTTCATGAAATTATTTATTTATACGCCTTTCCTCCCTCAAATACTATGCTAAAGAGGAAATACTGACAGAGTGGCATAAATAATGAAAAGTGTAAACTATTTTTCACTTTTCGTTTTTCACTCTTCACTTTATTTTGTATTTTTGCGTTTTCGTATTTGAAGGGCAAATTGAATTAAGCAATTTTTACCCCCTCATAAGCAAGGCAAAATTTTAATTATAACTTGTTGATTATCAAAATAAGAATATCGCTAAGCAATTTTTGAGAGAAAATAAGTAATTTTTTTTCTAACCCCTAAAACCTAGCACCTAAACCCTAACACCTAATGAGCAGTATCAAACAAAGAGAAGACCTACAAGCAGCTATATGGAAGATAGCAAACGAAGTACGTGGCGCGGTAGATGGCTGGGACTTTAAGCAATTCGTCTTGGGCACCCTCTTCTACCGATTTATCAGTGAGAATTTTACTAATTTTATAGAAGGCGGTGACCAGAGTGTGCAGTATGCCCAACTGCCCGATGATGCTATCAGCCCCGAAATAAAAGATGACATGACCAAGACAAAAGGGTATTTCATATACCCCAGTCAGCTCTTTGTCAATATAGCACAATCGGCCTATACCAATCCCAACCTGAACACCGACCTAAAAGCTATCTTTGATGCTATTGAAAGTTCCGCCAACGGCTACCCTTCAGAGCGAGATATCAAAGGCCTCTTTGCCGACTTTGACACCACCTCCAACCGCTTGGGCAATACCGTGGAGGAAAAGAACAAACGCTTGGCAGCGGTAATCAAGGGAGTGGAGAGCCTCAACTTTGGTCGTTTTGAGGAGCACCAGATAGACCTCTTTGGTGATGCTTATGAGTTCCTAATCTCCAACTATGCCGCCAACGCAGGCAAGTCGGGCGGGGAGTTCTTCACCCCTCAGCATGTCTCCAAGCTCATCGCTCAGCTTGCCCTCCATGGACAATCAAGGGTCAATAAGATCTATGACCCCGCTTGTGGTTCGGGCTCTCTCCTGCTACAAGCAAAAAAACAGTTTGATGATCACCTGATAGAGGACGGCTTTTTTGGGCAGGAAATCAACCATACCACCTACAACCTGGCGCGTATGAATATGTTCCTGCACAATATCAACTATGACAAGTTTGACATTGCTTTAGGCGATACGCTTATCAACCCTTATTTTGGTGATGAAAAACCTTTTGACGCCATCGTTTCCAATCCGCCTTACTCGGTCAATTGGATAGGCAGCGACGACCCGACCCTTATCAATGACGACCGTTTTGCCCCAGCGGGTGTATTAGCTCCAAAATCTAAAGCAGACTTTGCCTTTGTATTGGATTCTCTCAGCTACCTTTCTGCTAAAGGGCGTGCGGCTATTGTCTGCTTCCCTGGTATCTTCTACCGTGGAGGTGCTGAACAGAAAATACGCAAATACCTTATAGACAACAACTATGTAGAGACCGTCATTGCCCTACCGCCCAACCTCTTCTACGGCACCAGCATTGCGGTGAACATCTTAGTACTTTCCAAACACAAACCCGATACCCGCACCCAGTTTATCGATGCCAGTGGTGAGGACTTTTTTAAGAAAGAAACCAATAACAACGTACTGACTGATGATCATATAGCGCGTATAGTAGCTATCTTTGCTGACAAAGAGGCAGTACCTCACACCGCTGTACAGATAGACAACCAGCAGATAGCCGAAAATGACTACAACCTATCTGTCAGCTCCTATGTAGAGGCAAAAGACACCCGCGAGGTGATAGATATTCAGCAACTCAACGCCGAAGTAGCACAAACCGTCGTACGTATTAATGAGCTGAGGGCGGATATAGAAGAGATTATTAGAGAAATAGAAAACTAATTGATAAATATGGAAGCGCAAAAAGAAGACATCATACTTTATCAGCGTGAAGATGGTGCGGTACAGATAGATGTAAGGGTAGAAGGTGAGACTGTTTGGCTCACACAAGAACAGATGGCTACATTGTTTGGAAAGGGGCGCACCACCATAACAGAGCATATTTCCCATATTTTTGAGGAAGGAGAATTGGATGAAAAAGTGGTATGTCGGAATTTCCGACACACCACTCAACACGGCGCTATAGAAGGAAAAACTCAAGAAAGAGAAGTAAAATATTACAATTTAGAGGTGGTTATTTCTGTGGGTTATCGTGTTCGTTCTGTACAAGGAACACGCTTTAGACAATGGGCTACTGAGAGGTTAAAAGAATACATTGTAAAAGGTTTTACGATGGATGATGAGCGCCTAAAAGGCAATGGAGGTGGAAATTATTGGAAAGAGCTTCTCAATAGAATACGTGATATCCGTTCCAGTGAAAAGGCGCTATACCGCCAAGTGCTCGATTTGTATGCTACCAGTAGGGATTACAACCCTAAAAGTGAAATAACCCTTACTTTTTTTAAAATAGTACAAAACAAACTGCATTATGCCTGTAGCGAGCAAACATCGGCTGAACTGATCTATCGCAGAGCTGATAGTACTAAAGATTTTATGGGGCTTACAACTTTTAAAGGAGCTTTACCTACCCTAAACGAGGCTAAAATAGCAAAGAATTACCTCACAGAAGAAGAGTTATTCCGCTTAAACCGTCTTGTCTCTGCCTTCTTTGATCTGGCAGAGCTTAAAGCACAAACACAAAGTCCTATGTATATGCAAGATTGGGTTGATGAATTGGATAAATTTTCAGCCAATTACGGCAAAGGGGTATTGAAAGGAGGAGGGACTATTAGCCACGAACAGGCAGTACAGAAAGCAATACAAGAGTACCGAGCTTATGAAGCTCGCACACTATCGCCTATAGAACAATCCTATTTAGAGAGTTTAAAAGCATTAGAGAAAAACACGGCTAAGCTATTGAAAACGAAACACAAATAACCATGACACAAGAATCCAACATATTTCCTTATATAGCCCGCCTCCTACAAGGTGCTGAAGTAGTATGGAAACCACTGGGTGAGGTAGCAGAATTAAAAAGAGGTACTACTATAACTAAGAAAACCTCAAATGAAGGAATATATCCTGTTATCTCAGGAGGGCAACAGCCCGCATACTATATAGACCAATTTAATCGAGACGGAGAAACAATTACAGTTGCAGGTTCGGGAGCTTATGCGGGTTTTGTAATGTATTGGAATGAACCTATTTTTGTAGGAGACGCCTTTTCCATTAAAGCAAATGAAGAGCAAGTACTGCCACGTTATATATATCATTTTTTATTAAACATTCAAGAAAAGATATACGATTTAAAATCAGGTGGAGGTGTGCCTCATGTATATGCGAAAGATGTAGCTCGTTTTGTTATCCCCCTCCCCCCTCTTTCTGCCCAACAAGAGATTGTTCGTATTTTGGACAAGTTTACAAATCTGGAGGCGGAGCTGGAGGCAGAGCTGGAGAGCCGCAAGCGGCAGTATGAATACTATCGTAATAAATTGCTGAATTTCAATGAGATAGGGGGTATTGAGATAGTTTGGAAAACATTGGGAGAAGTAGCAACATTTAGGCGAGGTTCTTTCCCTCAACCATATACGAAATCTGAATGGTATGGGGGGGACAATTCAATGCCTTTTGTGCAAGTTGCTGATATGAAAGATAATAGATTCAATCTTGTTTCCATAACTAAACAAAGAATATCACAGTTAGCAATGCCTAAAAGTATTTTTGTGCCAAAAGGTACAATATTAGTATCTTTACAAGGTACTATTGGCAGAGTCGCTATAACTCAATATGATTCTTATGTAGATAGAACTATAGCTATATTCACACATATAAATAATGAGATTGACATAAGATATTTTGCGTATCAGCTTCAACTTATATTTGGCATAAAAAAAGAAAATGCAAGGGGAAGCACAATAAAAACTATTACAAAGGAAGAGTTTAGTGCATTCCTAATCCCTCTCCCTCCCCTCTCCGAGCAACAGCGTATCGCCACTATTCTTGATAAGTTCGATACTTTAGTCAATTCTATCAGTGAGGGGTTGCCTAAAGAAATTGCCCTACGGAGGAAACAATATGAGTATTATAGGGAGCAGTTATTGAGGTTTTAGGGGTTAGGGATTAGGGGTTAGGTTCTAGGGGTTAGGGATTAGGTTCTAGGGATTAGGGGTTAGACCACCCTGCCCTAAAACCTAACACTTATCACCTGAAACCCAAAACCTAAAACCTATCACCCATCACCTAAAACCCATCACCTATCACCTAAAACCTAAAAAATGAGTACTATAAAAGACTATAAGGATCTAATAGTTTGGCAGAAAGCAATGGATTTAGCAGAAGAAGTATACCGATTGGTCAAGAAGCTACCTAAAGAGGAACTTTTTGCCCTAAGTGATCAGATAAGACGAGCTGTTATCTCCATACCAAGTAACATAGCGGAAGGACATGAAAGAAATTCTATAAAAGAATATTATCAGTTCTTATCCATAGCCAAAGGCTCCAAGGCCGAGCTAGAAACACAATTATTACTTTGTGTCAAAGTCCACTATCTTGAAGCCTCGGATATTGAAAAAGCCTTGACCCTAATTCAAGAAATAGGAAAAATGCTCAATGTCCTACAAAAACACCTAATCCCCAAAACCTAAAACCTATCACCTAACATGACCTATACCACCATCGCCGAAACCCAAAACTACATCGTCTTGGACGATTATACCAAGCTCTCTAAAGTGAGCGAGGCACCCACTACCTACCAAAGTGAGCATGCCTTAGAACGCGAATTTATCGAAGACCTCGTAGCACAGGGTTATGAATACCTACCACAGCTTACCACCCCAGAGGCACTCTTGGCCAATGTCCGTACCCAATTGCAGACCCTGAACCAAGTGGTCTTTACCAACGAGGAATGGAAACGCTTCTGTGAGGAGTACTTGGATCGTACCTCTGACTCTTTGGTAGATAAATCCCGAAAGATACATGACAACTATATCTATGACTTTGTCTTTGACGATGGGCATATACAGAACATCTACTTAATGGATAAAAAAGCCATCGCCCGCAACAAGGTGCAGGTCATCAACCAGTTTGAACAAACAGGCTCGCACGCCAACCGCTACGATGTAACCATCTTGGTCAATGGCTTGCCCTTGGTACAGATAGAACTCAAAAAGCGCGGGGTGGCCATTCGTGAGGCGTTCAACCAAGTACACCGTTATAGCAAGGAGAGTTTCAACAGCGAGAGTTCGCTCTATAAGTATTTGCAGCTCTTTGTCATCTCCAACGGCACCGATACCCGCTATTTCGCCAATACCATCAAGCGGGAAAAGAACAATTTTGACTTTACCATGCACTGGGCTAAGGCAAACAACGATCTGATTCGAGATCTGAAGGACTTTACTGCTACTTTCTTTCAGAAGAATACACTCTTGCAGGTGGTGCTTACCTATTCGGTATTGGATGTCAGTGACACGCTCCTTGTGATGCGCCCCTACCAGATTGCTGCTACCGAACGCCTTTTGTGGAAGATCAGAAGCGCCCACGAAGCCAAAAAGTGGAGTGCTACCGAGGGTTTTGGCTATATCTGGCACACTACAGGTTCGGGTAAGACCCTCACCAGCTTCAAGGCGGCACGGCTGGCGACCGAACTGGACTTCGTGGATAAGGTCTTTTTCGTGGTAGACCGCAAGGACTTGGACTATCAAACCATGAAGGAATACCAACGCTTTTCCCCTGATAGTGTCAATGGCTCTTCCAATACCAAGGGACTGAAAGAGAACTTGGAGAAGAAGGACAACAAGATTATTGTGACCACTATTCAGAAGCTCAACAACCTGATCAAGAGCGAAAACAACCTGCCTATATATACCCAGCAGGTGGTTTTTATCTTTGACGAAGCACACCGCTCTCAGTTTGGTGAAGCACAGAAAAATATCAAGAAAAAATTCAAGTATTACTACCAATTTGGTTTTACAGGTACGCCCATCTTTCCTGAAAATGCCTTAGGAGCGGAGACCACCGCTAGCGTATTTGGTAGTCAGCTACATACCTATATCATCACCGACGCCATTCGCGATGAGAAGGTACTCAAGTTCAAGGTGGATTATAACGATGTTCGTCCTAAGTTCAGCACCTTAGAGAATGAGCAGAACGAGGAAATGCTCAGCAGTGCCAAGTACAAGCAGCTGATGATGCACCCCCAGCGCATACAGGAGGTGTCCCAATATATCCTGCAGAACTTCCGCCTGAAGACCCACCGAGGGGTAGGGAGCAACAAGGGATTCAATGCCATGCTAGCGGTTAGCTCCGTAGAGGCTGCCAAAAGCTACTACCAGCAGCTTAACCTTCTGCAAAAGGAAAGTCCACACCCCTTGAAAATAGCCACGATCTTCTCCTATGCCGCCAACGAAGAACAACAGGCCAAGGGAGAGATAGAGGAAGAGAGTTTTGAACCCTCTGCTATGGAACTTACTGCTAAGGAGTTCCTCACCAAAGTGGTGGAGGACTACAATACAACATTCAAGACCAATTTTAGCTTAGAGGGTAAAGGGTTCGAACTCTATTACAAGGATCTAAGTGCGCGAACCAAAAACCAAGAAATAGACCTACTTATCGTAGTGGGTATGTTCCTCACTGGCTTCGATGCCCCTCGGCTCAATACGCTATTTGTAGATAAGAACCTTTCCTATCATGGCCTGATACAAGCCTACTCTCGTACCAATCGTATCTACAATGATAGCAAGCGCTTTGGCAATATTGTTACTTTCCGCAACTTGGAAGAGGAAACGATCAAGGCCATTAAGCTCTTTGGAAAAGAAAAGACCAAAGATGTCATCTTAGAGAAAAGCTACCAAGAATACTTGGACGGTTTCAAGGATATACTCTCTGGCAAGGAGCGCCGTGGGTATAAGGAAGTAGTCTCCCTACTCAAAGAGCAATTCCCGGATCCAGAGGAAATTATTACCAAGGCCGACAAAAAAGCCTTTGTTAAGCTCTTCGGGGAGTACCTGCAAATAGAGAATATCCTCCAGAACTATGACGAGTTCGCCTCCCTGAGAGACTTCCAAGCTATAGACAAGCAAGACCCTGAGGCGGTGGAGGCCTTCCGCCAAGCGCACTTCCTCACTCCTGAGCAAGTGACTACTATGCAACAGGTGGAACTGCTCAGCGAACGTACCCTACAGGACTACCGTTCCACCTATAACGATATCCGCGATTGGTTCTCCCGAGAGCAAGAAAGCGAAAAAGGGCAAACCCTCTTAGTGGATTGGGAAGATGTTGTCTTCGAGGTGGAACTGCTCAAGTCGCAGGAAATCAACTTGGATTATATCCTAGAACTCATCTTCGATGGGAAAGAAAAGGACAAAGACAGCTTAGCCGAGGACATACGCCGTATTATTCGCACCAGCATTGGCAACCGTGCCAAAGAAAGTCTTTTGGTGGATTTTATCTATCAGGCCAATTTCAGTACTATTGAAGATAAGCCTGCTATCATTGCCACTTTCTTTACCTATGCCCAAGAGCGACAAAAAGAAGAAGCCGCTGACCTTATCGCCCAAGAGAATCTCAACCCAGAGGCCGCCATGCGCTATATACAAGCCTCTCTACATAAGGGATACTCTTCAGAGAACGGAACCGACCTTACAGAGATACTCCCTAAGATGAGTCCGCTCAACCCTCAGTACCTGACCAAGAAACAAACGGTCTTCCAAAAAATCGCTGCCTTCGTGGAGAAATACAAGGGAATATAATTAATTGTCAATTATTAATTGTTATTTTTTTGTACTTTTGTCTCTTTGTACAACCTCTAACCCCTAAAACCTAGAACCTAACCTCTAACACAATGGAAATAACCAAAGCAAACCGAAAATGGCTCGATGACCTACACCTCTCCCACCCTGTGGTGATTGCAGGTCCTTGTAGTGCCGAGACCGAAGAACAAGTACTCAAAATCGCTCATGCGCTCAAAGATACCGATGTCACTTACTACCGTGCAGGCATCTGGAAGCCTCGCACCCGCCCTGGTATGTTCGAGGGCGTGGGCGCCTTGGGGCTTAAGTGGCTCGAACGTGTCAAAAAAGAAACAGGACTGAAGACCGCTACCGAAGTAGCCAACAAAGACCATGTAAGGCTCGCCTTGGAACATGATATCGACATGCTCTGGATCGGTGCCCGCTCTACCGTAAGCCCTTTTATCGTACAAGAAATTGCCGATGAGCTGAAGGGTACCGACAAAATCATTTTGGTCAAGAACCCTGTAAACCCTGACCTCTCTCTCTGGATAGGTGCCATAGAACGTCTTCTTAGGGCAGATATCCAAAACTTAGGTGTTATTCATCGCGGTTTCTCTACCTATGAGAAAACCCAGTATCGCAATATCCCTGAATGGCAATTAGTCATTGAGCTACAAAATAAGTTCCCCGACCTGCCTCTTATCTGTGATCCTTCGCATATCACAGGCAAGCGAGAGCTCATCTTTGATGTCTCACAAACAGCTCTTGACCTGAATTTCAATGG
This sequence comes from uncultured Capnocytophaga sp., assembly GCF_938029845.1. GTDB lineage: Bacteria > Bacteroidota > Bacteroidia > Flavobacteriales > Flavobacteriaceae > Capnocytophaga. The sequence goes on along the minus strand of NZ_CALHGG010000144.1, from coordinate 10,716 downwards.
GCTTATGATAGAGACACACTGCACTCCCGACGAGGCATGGAGTGATGCTGCCCAACAGGTTACCCCTGAAAGACTTATCCAAATCATGAATGATTTGCGTATCCGCCAAATCTCCTTTGGCGAAGGTGACTATGCTTCACAAATTGCCTCCTTACGTTCACGTATTGACATAATCGACAATGAACTCTTGGAGCTGCTCAAGAAACGTATGTCCCTTTCCGATGAAATCGGTCATCTCAAAAAAGCCAACAATGTGGCGATCCTACAAAACACGCGTTGGCATGAAATCCTTGGCAAGATGATTCTTGAAGGTGAACAATATGGTCTTAGTGAGGAATTTGTAATAAAAATCTTTAAGGCAATCCACCAAGAATCTATCAACCGACAAGAGAAAATTGTCAAAGGAAAATAATCCACCACTGTTCCCTTATGCACCTCTTCTTTAACTTCACTTACGACACTGATTTCCAACTCTTCCTTCCGCATGCCTTCGTGGCTGAGCAACGGAATCATAGTTGGTACTTGCTCAAGAAGGCTACCGATGAGGTGCTTAAGAACAGTCCTTTGGATCTCTCCCAAAAAGAAAAAGAGGCTTTGGTGCTCACCCATAGCCTTGACCCTCTTCTATTACTTGAGAAATATACAGACAAAAAACATCCGCTATCTGAACGGTATAAGGACAAAGCTAAAAAGAAGTATATCCAACAACAAATAGAGGAAAAAGTCAACACCCTTCTGATCCTTATCGCCCAACATGGGTTGTGGCTCGTGGTGAACTGCCAAAAGGAACACCCCTTGGAGCGACAGCTGCTTACCCTTTCGGACAAGGTACTCCAACCTCTCTTGGAGTTTGAGAAAACGCATACAGGTATTGCCTATCGCCTATTCCTATTGGATAGGGAAAAATTGATTCCCTCTGAGCATACTATTACCCTACTAAGCCAAGAAGGAAGTTGGATTGTTATGGATCAGACCTTGGTACAGGTCGCCCCTATCAAGGCACTGAACCTTAAACCCTTTTTGGATAAAACAACTGTTGTTATTCCTGAGAGTACCATACCTGAATATTTCAACAAATTTCTCAAGGAAATTATCAAAAAAGTGGATATCAGCACCATTGGTTTTGATATTATTCAAAAACACCATTTGGTAGCCACTCATATAAAGTGGGTACATGATTTCCTGACCAATACCTACAAACTGTTTCTGTCCTTTGATTACGATGGGGTGATCTTCCATAGTAACCAAAGCCGAAGCCAACAATCCCACCTAGAGGTCTTACCCAATGGGGATATACAGATAGAACACTACAAGCGTAACCCCACCGAGGAAGCCGAGCGAATCCAACAGCTCGAAGCAGTCGGCTTTGTACAAGAAGATGGGAATTTTTTCATAAAAGATTCCTACCCCTTCGCTTCCTATTTCCATCTGCTCAAGCACAAGCAGACCCTTCAGGCACAAGGATTTATACTCTCTGATCTGGTAGTTAATAACCAAAAAGTAAATAACGAACCCTACACCCTTAGCTTTGGAGAAACCACCGAGACCAATGATTGGTTTGATATTCGCATGACTATTACTCAAGGGGCGCACCAGATTTATTTCTCGGAGTTTGTCAAGAACCTACGAGAGCAGAATCCACTCTATCCCCTACCTGACGGCACACTATTTGTTATTCCCAAGGAGTGGTTTGCCAAATATGAGAAAATCAGCAAGTTTGGTCGTGTCGTCCATCAGAAAATACAACTCCCCAAGAGCAACTATACCCTATTGGAGGACTTGCCCGAACTCAAGCCACAGAAGCCTAAGACAGAAATTCACTATACTCCCTCCCCTAACCTAAAAGCACAACTGCGCCCCTATCAGGCTGAGGGGGTCAAATGGCTCTTACAACATCATTACAATGGCTTAGGGGCATGCCTTGCCGATGATATGGGACTGGGGAAAACCTTGCAGACCCTTGCCCTTTTAGTGCATATACACGATAACCTACCCGAGAAGGAAAACCCTTTCCCTACCTCTATCTTTGATCTTGGCAAACCCCAAAAGGAAGCTCTCAAGTGCCTTATTATCATGCCTTCTTCCCTGCTATTCAACTGGTATGAGGAGATCAAGCGCTTTGCTCCACAGCTCTCCTGCACCCAATATGTAGGCCATGATAGGAAAGCAAAAGCACTCAGACTGTCCAACTACGACATCGTACTGAGCAGCTATCCCATTGTCCTTAAAGATGCCAAGCTACTAGAGCGCTATACTTTCCGCTATATCATCCTAGACGAGAGCCAACGTATCAAAAACAACAATTCCCAGATATTCAAGACTATTAGCGCCCTAAAGGCCGAACACAAAATCTCCCTTAGCGGTACCCCTATCGAGAACTCCCTATCCGACCTATGGGCACAGATGCAGTTTATCAACCCCAATATCTTGGGTACTTACAGCCAATTCAACAAGTATTTCCGTACTGAGATAGAGAAGAAGCACAACCCCATTGCACTGGAAGAACTCAAAGGGATTATTAGTCCTTTCCTGCTTAGGCGTACCAAGCAGCAAGTCCTAAAAGACCTCCCCGATATAGAAGAACAAATCGCCTATTGCCCCATGAGTGAAGCACAAGAGAAGTGGTACGAACAGGAAAAATCCAAAGTCCGTAACCAGCTTCTACGTATTGATACAGAGACAGATCCTGCCGCTTTCAAACTCAATGCAATCAATATGCTTACCAAGCTACGACAGATTAGTAATCATCCCAAGCTCATAGATCCGCAAAGTGAGATTCCCTCAGGCAAATATGAAGAGGTCATCAGCCACTTAGAACAGTTGTGGCGTGCAGGTCAGAAAACCCTTATTTTTAGCAGTTTTACCTCTCACTTAGCGCTTTATGAGGATTGGTGTAAAAAGGAAAAAATTAAGTACGTATTGCTCACAGGAGCTACTCCCTTGGAAGCACGAAAGATTGCTGTAGAACGGTTTCAAAATGATAAGGAGGTATCTTTTTTCTTTATCTCTCTCAAGGCAGGTGAAGTAGGGCTAAACCTCACCGCTGCTTCTTATGTATTATTGCTTGACCCTTGGTGGAATCCCTTTACGGAGCGACAGGCTATTGGGCGTGCTCACCGATTAGGACAAGAAAACAAAGTCAATGTTATTCGCTTTGTTAGCCGCAATACCTTAGAGGAGAAGATTATCCGCCTCCAACAGAGCAAAAAAGAACTCTCCGAACATCTTATAGAAGAAGATACCCTAAAGAACGATGCCTTAGAACACTTAGAAGAACTCCTTGAATAATTACCTATGACAAGTGACTAACTACTAAAAAAATGACCAATGAGTATGAGTCATTGGTCATTAGTCGTTTGTCATTAAGATTAAACCTTATTCTTTATGAGCATTACTTCAATAATAGAAATTGCGGTTTTTTCAGGTACAGTAAGCAATTCAGCTAGTTGGTTAATCATATCCTTTTCTTCATCTTCGAGTACTCCGTCAGAAGTAGCGATATCCACTGCACAAGCGAAGGCAGTAAGGCGAAGTTCAGAAGGAAGTGCTGCAGCTGATTTTTCTACCAAGCTACCTGGTCCTTCTTTCTTAAGGATGCGGAAAAGTTTGTCGAAAAGCTTGTCAAAAGCAGATCCTGAATAGCTATCATAGATGCTAAGACGGTTCATGTAATTTACAATCTCGTCCCATTCTCCACGACCTACGTTACCATCGGCACCTGCCATAGCAAGAGCGATCCCTGCAAAGGATTCTTGTTCGTTTAGTTTTACCTCCTCAGTTACAGACTGGAAGATTTTTCCGAATAAACTCATAAAACTTTATTTTTAAATACTCGGCAAAGATATAGAAAAAAAATGAATTAAAAAATATTTATTCCACTTTTTTATTGCCTTTTATTAATGATTAGCCGCTTGTCATTAATTGTAATGCCTCTTTTCCCTTTTCTGTAAGAAAATATTGCTGCTTGCTGCTGGTGGGCTTATTAGGAATAGTAAGTGCTACTAAACCCTCTTTTATAGCAGGATTAAGGTAGTTTTTTCTAAAATATTCTCTATCAGACAATCCTAATCTATTTTGTAAATCCTCCCTGTGATGTACTCCCTCAAATACACTCAACAAGGATTGTACTTGCGGGGTACTTGCGGGGTACTTGCGGGGTACTTGCGGGGTACTTGCGGGGTACTCGGAGGATACTTGTATGGTTGTTCCTTCCTGCTGCATCAGTGCTTGCAAATCTTCATCTATAGGAAGAACGACTTGTAAGAAATTATCCATGAACTTAAACTGTTCTCGACTATAAGTCTGCAGAATACGCGGAATGCCCGACCCTAAGTGCTCCACTAAGTCTAAATCCCTATAGATACGCATCAACTCTTTATTTCGCGGAATAGATGCTCCTGAGAAAAACTCTTCTTGTGAAATTCCATGAGGAAGCCCCCCACAGGAGGTAATAACCAAGCGATCTTTGAAAATTTCAAACTTGGGAGCTACCTCATAGGTGTAATCATTATGCACAAAAGCATTGATCACTGCTTCACGAAGTGCTACTGCATTCCAAAGTCTGCGTTCTATACGCTCCTTATGAGTAATCTTGGCAAAGGTACGATTCTCTATATTGAGCTTATCTAAAACCTGTTGGGTTGCCTTGATCAGTGACTCATGTCCATATTCTTCATTTTGAACCAAATCCAACTGATTAATCCCTACATAACGTGCTACCCTTACAGATATATTATTGATATCGTTCATCAGGTAAGCAACATAATTATAATCCCCATCATCGTTTAAAAGCTCTAAGTTCTTAGCAAACTGTTCGTTAAGTGTCTTCCCCTTAGATTGGTAATAGATATGCAACTGCTGAAAACTCAAATCTTTCTTGGGTGACCTAATTCTTGCTATGGAATTAAGCGTCCGCTTGACAAATAATGCCTCTATCTGTTTCACAGGCATGGGCTCGGAGGCACTTCCTATACGTATGAAAGCCCCCTTTTCCGAAAGCCCATATTTCTTAATGTAGTAAGGTCGCTCATAGCCCATAAGCACAATAATTTTGACAACATCTTTCCCCTCTCTCTTCTCTGCAAGTATATCAAAAAGTCCCATACAAGAAGGAACTATATTATTCTTAAAACGATCTTTCAGTTCCAGCTGCAAAGTATCTGGTGAAGTTACTCCAACTGTATGTCCCTCTTTGTCTATACCAATATAGATAGCCCCTCCTTCACTATTGAGAAAGGCTACTACTTCTTTCTCTAGCTCTGGAGTTGCTTTTTGCTTGTATTCTATATGTTTGGTTTCTAACATGATCAACACTATTAATTATCAATTATTAATCATACAAAGCAAATTGATAATTAACAATTGATAATTAACAATTAACTAATAGGTTTGTTCGCTCATCAGGGAAGATGACAGTGGGCTGGAAGGTCTTAGCCTCCTCGAAATCCATTAGTGCATAGGATATGATAATAACAATATCTCCTTTTTGTACTTTTCGCGCTGCAGGCCCATTGAGGGTGATAGTACCTGAATTGCGCTCGCCACGAATGATATAAGTGTCAAAGCGCTCACCATTATTGACATTTACAATGGAGACTTTTTCCCCTACGATAAGGTTAGCTGCCTCCAAAAGGGCTTCATCGATAGTGATGCTCCCTATATAATCCAAGTCCGCTCCTGTTACTTTCACGCGGTGGATTTTTGATTTTAATACTTCTATTTTCATAGGACAAAGGTAAAAAATATTTGGGATTACTCCCATTTTTTCTTTAATTTTTGTATTTTTGTTCTCTCAAGCTAATGACTTCTTATGAAAAAGTTACTCCTGCTATCACTGCTTATGATAAGCTGCAAATCCTATGTTACTAAAATCCCCTCTGACACGGAACTCTCAATCTATACCAACTTTATGGCGAAAAACCCTCACAGAGTAGTTCTCTTTGTAGAGCATGGTCTCTATTATAAGGTAGCTCAAAAGTATCCTCCCTATAAGGAAGCAAAAGAGCGTATATCCTCTTTACTCCCGGCTGCTTCCAAGGATTGTCTCTGTGGATTTACAGTGAAAGGTGGTTTTGTAAGAATAGACGCCAAGAAGTCTTGGATTATTGATATAGACCAACTCCCTACTATCGCTGCCTTGGTATTGTACGGAGGCAAGGGAAAGCCAGAGGTGGTGACCGATCCCAAGCAATTCGAGAAACGCTTACGCAAAATGTGGAAAGTCTCTCAATAAAAAATCTCTTCCCCTGTGGGGAAGAGACTTTCGTATTGTAAAAACTAAGAAAAGAATTATTTTAATTCTACTTCTGCACCAGCTTCTTCTAGTGATTTCTTAAGGTTTTCAGCATCTGCTTTAGAAATACCTTCTTTCACTTTAGAAGGAGCTCCATCTACTACTTCTTTAGCTTCTTTTAGTCCAAGACCAGTAAGGTCTTTTACTAATTTCACTACTGCCAATTTGTTAGCTCCTGCATTTTTGAGGATTACATCAAATTCAGTTTTTTCAGCAGCAGCTTCTCCAGCGCCAGCAGCAGGGCCAGCAGCTACAGCTACAGCAGCAGCTGCAGGTTCTATACCATACTCATCTTTAAGGATTTGAGCAAGCTCGTTTACTTCCTTAACTGTCAAATTTACTAATTGTTCTGCGAAATTTTTCAAATCTGCCATTTCTATCGTTTTTTAATGGTTTATAAATAAAATTAATGTGTGTGTCTTACTGACGTTCAGAGAGTGTTTTAACAATTCCTGCAATCTTTCCACCTCCTGATTTAAGAGCTGAAATAACATTCTTAGCAGGCGATTGCAAGAGGTTGATGATATCTCCGATAAGTTCCTCTTTGGACTTGATAGCCACTAGTGTATCCAATTGGTTATCACCTACGAATACGGCTTCTTCTATATAAGCCCCTTTAAGAAGGAGTTTGTCGGATTTTTTCTTGAAAGCCTGAATGAGCTTTGCAGGAGCATTTCCTACTTCAGCGAACATAAGAGAGGTATTTCCCTTAAGTACAGAAGGAAGTTCTCCAAAGTTCTTATCGGAAGCTTCCATTGCTTTAGCAAGGAAAGTGTTTTTTACTACCGATAATTTTATATTTGCTTTGAAACAAGCGCGACGTAGGTCAGTTGTTTCTTTTGCATTAAGGCCTGTGAGGTCTGCCAGATAGATTACATGATTAGCTGCTAACTGTGCGGTTAAATCCTCTATTATTACTGATTTTTCTTCTTTTGTCATAATCTTCTTTTTTAACTACGTTGTTAGACTACTTTTGTATCTACTGCGACACTTGGGCTCATAGTGCTTGAAAGGTAAATAGATTTTACATAAGTACCTTTAGCGGTGGTTGGTTTTAGCTTAATAAGGGTTTGGAGAAGTTCGTTAGCATTCTCTGTAAGTTTCTCAGCAGAGAAAGATACTTTTCCGATAGCGGCATGTACAATACCTGTTTTATCCACACGGAAGTCAATCTTACCAGCTTTTACCTCTTGAACAGCCTTACCGATTTCCATGGTTACAGTACCTGTTTTAGGGTTAGGCATAAGCCCACGAGGACCGAGCACACGTCCCAAAGGTCCTAATTTACCCATTACAGCAGGCATAGTAACGATTACATCTACATCGGTCCAACCGTCTTTAATCTTTTGTAGGTACTCGTCCAATCCTACATAGTCAGCACCAGCAGCTTTTGCTTCTGCTTCTTTGTCTGGAGTTACCAAAGCAAGTACGCGTACGTCCTTACCTGTTCCGTGAGGAAGGGTTACTACACCACGTACCATTTGGTTTGCTTTACGAGGGTCTACTCCTAATCTTACTGCGATATCCACAGAAGCGTCGAACTTAGTAAAAGAAATCTCTTTTATCTTCTTGCTTGCCTCTGCAAGGCTATATAGTTTGTCAGCTTCTATTTTAGATAAAGCCTCTTTGTATTTCTTTGTTAGTTTTGCCATAGTCCGTCAATTAAAAAGGTTTATCTCCAGTGATTGCGATACCCATAGAGCGCGCAGTACCTGCTACCATACTCATAGCCTTCTCAATAGTGAATGCATTGAGGTCAGGCATTTTATCTTCCGCGATAGCACGTACTTGATCCCAAGTGATATTGGCTACCTTTTTACGGTTAGGTTCTCCAGAACCTCCTTTTGCTTTGGCTGCTTCCAATAGTTGAACTGCCGCAGGTGGGGTCTTGATAACAAATTCAAAAGATTTGTCTTTGTAAACAGAGATAACAACTGGTAATATCTTACCTGGCTTGTCCTGTGTACGCGCATTGAATTGCTTACAGAACTCCATGATGTTAACTCCAGCAGCCCCCAAGGCAGGTCCAACCGGTGGCGAAGGATTCGCAGCACCTCCCTTAACTTGTAGTTTAACTACTTTGTGTAATTCTTTTGCCATTGTTCAACTTTAATTTAATTCTATCTAAGATTTTTATATTTTTTCCACTTGTGTATAGCTAAGTTCAAGTGGGGTTTTTCTACCAAAAATTTTGACAATCACTTCCAGTTTGCGTTTCTCTTCATTGACTTTTTCTACAGTTCCTGTAAAGCCATTGAAAGGTCCATCTATTACCTTGACAGATTCGCCTACTGCATAAGGAATGACAACTATTTCTACCTTTTCTTGCAATTCATCCACGATACCGAGCATGCGATTCACTTCTGATTTGCGGATAGGAGTAGGAGCACCGCCCTTGGTTTCACCTAAGAAGCCTATTACTCCTGATATACCTTTGATTATGTGGGAAATCTCTCCTGAGAGGTCAGCCTTAACCATGACATAGCCAGGGAAGAAGACTCTTTCTACATTAATCTTTTTCCCATTACGTAGCTGTGGTACCTTTTCGGTAGGAACAAGTACTTGTTCTACATAGTCGGCATACCCTAAGCGGCTAATTTCAGACTCTATGTAGTTTTTTACTTTGTTCTCTTGACCACTTACAGCACGTACTACATACCATTTTTTTTCAAGGACTGCCATTTAGAAAATTTTAAATATCTGTGCGATGAAGCTCTCAAATATGAAATCAACTCCAGCGATAAATAAGGAAAATACAACGGAGAAAATGGTTACTACCCATAATAGGCGTTGCGCCTCTGCAAAGGGTGTCCAAGTAACATTCTGTGTCAATTCTGCGTAAGATTCTTTGATATAATTGATCATTACTTTCCGTTTTATAAAGTTTGTAAAAACTATCTTGGCACGGGTGGAGGGATTCGAACCCCCATCAACGGTTTTGGAGACCGCTATTCTACCCTTGAACTACACCCGTATAAAAAGAGTTTTGTTGCCAAAACCCTTTTTTATTTATTAAACAATTAAGTTACCTTAATTAGTTAAGAATTTCAGTTACCTGACCAGCACCTACAGTACGACCTCCTTCACGGATAGCGAAACGAAGACCTACGTTAAGAGCGATTGGTTGAAGCAATTCTACAGTGATAGTAAGGTTATCTCCAGGCATTACCATATCTACTCCTTCAGGAAGGTTGATAGTTCCTGTAACGTCAGTTGTACGTACGTAGAACTGAGGACGGTAGTTATTGTGGAATGGTGTGTGACGACCACCTTCTTCTTTTTTCAAGATATACACCTCAGCTTTGAATTTATCGTGAGGTTTTACAGAACCTGGTTTGCAGATTACCATACCACGACGGATATCTTTCTTATCGATACCACGGAGGAGGAGACCTACGTTATCACCAGCTTCACCACGGTCAAGGATTTTCTTGAACATTTCTACCCCAGTGATAGTAGAGGTAAGTTTGTCAGCTCCCATACCGATGATTTCAACTGCATCACCAGTGTTAGCAATACCAGTTTCGATACGTCCTGTAGCTACAGTACCACGACCTGTGATAGTGAACACGTCCTCGATAGGCATCAAGAATGGTTTATCAATATCACGTTGTGGAAGCTCAATCCAGCTATCTACTGCATCCATAAGTTGCATTACAGTATCTACCCATTTTTGTTCGCCGTTAAGCGCACCAAGAGCAGAACCTTGGATTACAGGACCATTGTCACCATCGTAATCATAGAAAGAAAGAAGTTCACGTACTTCCATTTCTACAAGTTCCAATAGTTCAGGGTCATCTACCATGTCCACTTTGTTAAGAAACACAACGATACGAGGAATACCTACTTGGCGTCCAAGAAGGATGTGCTCACGAGTTTGTGGCATAGGCCCATCGGTAGCAGCTACCACAAGGATAGCACCGTCCATCTGAGCAGCACCAGTAACCATGTTCTTTACATAGTCGGCGTGTCCTGGACAATCAACGTGTGCATAGTGACGGTTCTTAGTTTGATATTCTACGTGTGAAGTGTTGATGGTAATACCACGCTCTTTTTCTTCAGGAGCGTTATCAATAGAGTCGAAACTTCTCGCTTCGGAGAGACCTGCATCAGCCAATACTTTAGTAATAGCAGCAGTCAAGGTTGTTTTTCCGTGGTCAACGTGTCCAATAGTACCAATGTTAAGGTGCGGTTTGGAACGGTCAAAATTCTCTTTTGCCATGTTTAAATAATTTTAATCTTAGTTATAGAAAATCAATATATAAAGGTATGTTATTATATACTACAAAAGAGCCAATGACGAGATTTGAACTCGTGACCTCTTCCTTACCAAGGAAGCGCTCTACCCCTGAGCTACATCGGCTTAAAGAAAAGAGCGGGAGACGAGGTTCGAACTCGCGACATTCAGCTTGGAAGGCTGACGC
>NZ_CALHGG010000143.1 GCF_938029845.1 uncultured Capnocytophaga sp. | reverse complement strand
AACGAAGCTATACAAATACATGGAGGTTATGGCTACACTACCGACTATCCTGTAGAGAAATTCTATCGTGATGCCAAATTATGTACTATAGGCGAGGGTACCTCCGAAATTCTTAAACTCGTAATTAGTAGAAAACTATAAAAAGTGAATAGTACTTTTTTAATCTTCACTAATCACTAATACTGGCAACTTATAAGAATATGAAATCAAAGACTGTTTCTGAGTCTCGTTCGGTTTCTACCGACTTGGTACTACCCAATGAGACCAACCATTATGGTAATATGTTCGGGGGAGAGCTCTTAGCGCGTATGGACAGGGTAGGTACTATTGCTGCTGTACGTCATTCGGGCTGCTTGGTCGTAACGGCTGCGGTCAATTCCGTCTCTTTCAATAAAATCATTCCTCAGGGTAGTGTTGTTACCGTTGAGGCCTCTCTTTCGCGTGCTTTTACCTCGTCTATGGAGGTGTATATAGATGTGTGGGTGGAGGACTCTGTCAGTGGAGAGCGTGTTAAGTCCAATGAGGCCATTTATACTTTTGTAGCCCTTAACGAAGAAGGAAAACCTGTCTCTGTACCAGAGGTAATACCAGAGACCCCTTTGGAAAAAGAGCGCTATGAGGGAGCCCTTAGGCGGAAGCAACTGAGCCTTGTGCTAGCAGGACGTATCAAACCACACGATGCTACCGAACTCCAAGCCCTTTTCCAAGATTTGGAAAATCAATAAACAGGAATTTTCTTCGTGAATTTCTAAAATATAATAAATTGCGTCTCTACTCTAACACTCACTAGTACCAATCCTAATGAGTATAGTTTATGGTGGAGACGCAATTTTGTATGTCTTACTATCAGATTCTAGCATTAATAACCATAACGATCGCCCCATAAGGATTTTAAATAAGCCTTGAGGGCGTTTTCTTTGGGGTTATCACAAGGTTCATATAAAGGGATTCCTTGTAGCGCATCGGGCATAAAATCTTGAAAAACAAAGTTATGCGGATAGTCGTGGGCATACTTGTAGTCTTTCCCATAAGAAAGTTCCTTCATAAGTGTAGTAGGAGCGTTGCGTAGGTGTAAGGGTACAGGTAGGTTACCCTGTTGCTTGACTAATTGTTGTGCCTTGCCAATAGCCTTATAAGAGGCATTGCTCTTGGGGGATGATGCCAAGTAGATAGCGCATTGGCTTAGGATAATTCGTGATTCAGGATAGCCAATGACAGTTACTGCTTGGAAAGTATTATTGGCCAAAACCAGTGCCATGGGGTTAGCATTGCCTATATCCTCACTGGCTAGAATGAGCATGCGTCTTGCGATAAACTTCACATCCTCACCGCCTTCTATCATGCGGGCAAGCCAATATACAGCTGCATTAGGGTCACTCCCACGTATGGACTTGATGAAGGCTGAAATAATGTCGTAATGCTGCTCGCCTGTTTTGTCATATAGTACGGTGTTCTGTTGTACAATTTCCAGTACCTTGTCATTAGTAATGACAACCTCTTCTCCTTCAGGGAAAGTATTGACAATCAGTTCAAAGGTGTTGAGTAACTTGCGTCCATCACCATCGGAAAGCCTTAGAAGGGCTTCGGTTTCTTTGAGAATGATAGTCTTCTTTTTCAGTTCTACATCTTGCTTTATGGCACGATCAAGTAGGGCTAAGAGATCCTCCTTGTCAAAAGGCTTGAGTGTATATACTTGACAGCGCGAGAGTAGCGCGGGAATTACTTCAAAGCTAGGGTTTTCGGTAGTTGCTCCAATGAGGGTTATCCAACCTCGTTCTACAGCCTCCAAAAGGGAATCCTGTTGGGTCTTATTGAACCTATGAATTTCGTCTATGAAAATGATAGGGTTGCGGGCGGTGAAGAGTCCTTGTTCCCGCTTGGATTTCTCGATAATATCCCTTACCTCCTTAATCCCACTACTAATAGCACTTAGGGAGAAAAAAGCACGTTGGCTCTCTTTAGCAATGATATAGGCCAAAGTAGTCTTTCCTGTGCCAGGGGGTCCCCAAAAGATGAGGGAGGGGGTGATCCCCTTTTCTATTTGCATACGCAGTGCTCCCTTCTCTCCCACAAGGTGAGATTGGCTGATGTAATCGGCAAGGCGTATAGGACGCATACGCTCGGCAAGCGGACGAGAATCAAACATAATAGTGAATAGTTTAAAAGTAAAAGGTAAAAGATTGTTGGTACTAAAACCTTTCACCTTTTACCTTTTACCTAAGTGTTATTTTTTGAAAATCTCTTCTACCTTGTGCAGTAGGGCAGGGAAGGTGTCGTAACCGTCCTCTTCCTTGAAGTGCCCTCCGTGGGGGTAGCGTATAAGTACACTATCCAAATGTCGGGAGAGGTCATCAATCATTTGGTAAGGAACACTTTGGTCATCCAAGGCGGCAAATACATAGGAATTTTCCAGCGGTGCAATAGAGGGTTGTGCCTTGTATAGCGTGATAAAAGGATCAAGCTGAGGCAAGCGCTTGAGCGGCTCATCGAAGCCTGATACTAGGATAGTGCCCAAGGCTTTAGCACCTGTATTGGCCAAGTAGGTGAGTACTGATACACATCCTACACTATGACCTATTAGTACCGTCTGGTCGTCCATATGGATCTCCTTCTTGAGGAACTCCAACCACTCTTCAGCGTTAGGTGCTGTAGGGTTGGGCATTGGCAAGCAGTAACAAGAGATATTTCTCTTGGCTAATTCTCCCACAAGGTAAGCAAACCAGTGCTTATCCAAAGCGGAATTGAGTCCGTGTACTATGTATACTTTCATGATATATGGTTATTTTTCGTCTCCCATTTCTGCTTCGAGAGCAGCATTCTGAGCGCGATATACTCCTCCTTCGAGTTTGCTTCGGATAGCTGAGAAAGCGTCCAAAGTGCGCTCTATATCCTCCATAGAGTGGGAGGCAGTAGGAATAATGCGCAAGAGTATCATGCCCTTAGGAATTACAGGATATACCACTATGGAGAGGAATATACCGTAATTTTCACGTAAGTCATTGACCATAGCCATAGCCTCTGGGATACTTCCTTCCAAGAAAACAGGTGTTACACAGGTATTGGTGCTACCTATGTTGAAACCTCTTGACTTAAGTCCGTTTTGTAAGGTATGTACATTGTCCCAAAGTTTCTTTCTTAGCTCTGGCATATTTTGTAACATCTCCAAGCGCTTGAGACCTCCTTTGACAAAAATCATAGGGAGGGATTTGGCAAACATCTGGGAGCGTAGGTTGTATTTGAGGTATTCTATGATTTCCTTATCTCCTGCTACAAAGGCACCAATACCTGCCATAGACTTGGCGAAAGTGGAGAAGTATAGGTCTATTTGGTCTTGTACGCCTTGCTCTTCACCTGTACCTGCTCCAGTTTTCCCGAGCATTCCGAAACCATGGGCATCATCTACCAATAGGCGGAATCCGTATTGCTGCTTATAAGCGAGGATTTCCTTGAGCTTTCCTTGCTGGCCACGCATACCGAAAACCCCCTCGGTGATCACAAGGATACCTCCTCCAGTGGTCTCAGCTAGGCGTTTGGCACGTTCTATATTTTTGGCAAAGCTCTCTATATCATTGTGTTGGTAAGTGAATCGCTTGCCAAAGTGGAGGCGCACCCCATCAATAATACAAGCATGGCAATCGGCATCATATACAATAATGTCGTTTTTGGTAACTAAGGCATCGATGATAGAAACCATCCCTTGGTAGCCGAAATTGAGTAAGTAAGCGGCTTCTTTTTGAACAAATTTTGCCAAGCGTTGTTCTAACTCTTCGTGTAGGGTGGTGTGACCACTCATCATACGAGCTCCCATAGGGTAGGCAGCCCCGTACTCAGCAGCAGCATCGGCATCAGCCTTGCGCACCTCAGGGTGGTTGGCTAGCCCTAAATAATCATTCAAGCTCCAGTTGAGCACTTCTTTTCCTTGGAATTTCATGTGAGGGCCTAAGGCACCTTCTAATTTTGGGAAAACATAATAACCTTCAGCATGTGAAGCCCAACGGCCTATGTTGCCTTTGTTGGTCTTTATGTGTTCAAATAAATCCTTCATTTTTTTAGTTCTTAA
>NZ_CALHGG010000142.1 GCF_938029845.1 uncultured Capnocytophaga sp. | reverse complement strand
GACGCTTATATTTCTCAAAGGAACGCCATAAGGAATCTGTACGATGAATATCGGATACAGCCATAGTATCTTGTACCACTGCCTTCTCATTGGTAGTAGTAGCAGGGAGCTGCTTCGCAGGCTTTTGCCCACAAGCGACGAGTAACAAAGTAAGAAGTAAGAGACGATTCATAAGAGTTTTGAGTTTTGAATTTTGAGTTATAGGGTTTTAGATAATGACAAGTAAGTAGTCACTAGTCATTAGTCACTATTCATTAGTTGTTGGTTTATTGGTCATCAATTGCCATCGTTTACTAATATCATAAGTTTGTTGCTCATAGATAACCTTATCGTCTTCTAAGAAAGCATTTTTTCCCCATACGAGCGGAGTGGTATATTTGAAAGGGAGTTTTTCTCCATCCATGTAAATACCATTTTTGTCATAAACAAGGTCTCCAGCGTGCCCTGGCACTATCCCAAAAGTATGAGCATCGTAGGGCGTAGGGTCGCTCATGTGATAAATAGTCTTGCCATCGGAGATATAAGAATAGGTTCCAAAAGTTTGTATCTTGTCAAAATCTCTTTTTTTGATAGGGAGTACTTTTTCTCTAAAGAACACATGGTTTTTGTCCATAAGATAATCTGAAGAAGCGCCTGAAAGGCTATCAATAAAAAGTCCCTTAAGGGTGGCAACATCCATATAGGGTACTTCCTTCCAATAAGGAGCGTCATCTCCCCCAACGTCCAATGTTAAAGCAAGTACATACCGAGAGGTCTTGAAAAAATCCTCTGTCACGAGCTCTACAGGCTCTCCCTTATAAGTGAGGATTTTATCCTTGTAATAAGTATGGTTTTTATCCGCTACTGCATAGGTAATACCAGATAATCTTATATATTGGCTATCAGAACCTTCTATCTTTTTCTCACAGAAATACAAAAACTCCTTGTCCTTGAAATAATAGCATGGAGTATAATAATCATACGCCATTTCAAAGGATTCTGGGTGGGCTACATCCATAGGTTGCGTACCTAAGAACACTTTCTTATTGGTTTTCCAAATAGGCGTATTTTCCTCACTTAGAGGAATATCCTTTACCCCAACTATTTTAAAACCTGTGGTATCCATTGGGAAGAAATAGCCACGGTAATAGATGCCGTTTTTGTCCATGGCAAACCCATCTCCTTTCCCCTTGAAAGTAGCCATATCAGGGCTAAGGCGCAGGGTAGCTTTCTTGCCCTGATAGAGCACATAATCCTCATAGACAACATATTCTTCACTATAGCTATTACCATATTGGTCAGAGAAATAGCCTTTATAGTCATCTGGGTCAGTTATGGACACTATATGAGTGGTTAGTCCCTTTGGGTAATCTTTCTGCTCCGCAGGCTTTTGCTTGCAAGCGACCAGTAACAAAGTACAAAGTAAAAGACGATTCATGATAGTTTTGAGTTGTTATTGATTTATTGGGAAATTATATTCAGTTCCTAAGAACTCTACAAAAACACCACCCCCTATCTTGACCAACCAATAGCCTTCAGCATTTTTGAAGAGATAATAGTTGGTCGCCACAGTGGTATCATTCCCGCACCAGCCACGCCTGTCTCCACGATAGACAGCCAAAAGCTCTGCCTGCTTACTGGCTATAAGCCGAGTTGTATCATAATAAACATAGTCCTTATCGGTAAAAAACAAATCTAAAAAGGCTGGTTGCAAAGAAACTACATCATAGCCCTTCACTGGAGTATATTTTTCTTCTTGACGAATATACACCAAGTTCTTATCCTTATAGAAAGTTACCCCATAGAAAGAACTAAGACGTACAAAAGTCTCTCTATCACAGCCTTGGGGATATTCTTTTTCTTTTTTGTAAGACGATCTTCCTCTATGGCTACTCTTCTTTTCGTTTTTAAGGCGAATACTCTTGTCAACATCTCCTGCTTTTCTTATCTTATAGGCTCTTCTTTCCTCCTCTGTAGTATATTCGATCCTACTATAAAAAGCATTTTTATCCATATATTGGAAATGGCTTTTACTAAAAATAGTCGTAAAGGTATCAGGATCAGCGCCCTCTATTTTTTCAGTATCTAAGTAAACCCCATTATCTGTTTTCCATACATAGGAGTTATCATTTGTCGGGATATAGCCCTCCTCATAATAGGTTCCTTGCATACGGTCAAGTACTTGAAAAGAAGCTGTATCGGAGGGGAAGAAATATCCTTTGTAATACACCCCATTTTTGTCAAAAGCCAATTTTTCCTGATAATCTCCATAGATAAAGGCGAGATCTCTTTTCACCTTGAAGGTCTGCTTATCAGGATAGAATATTTTACGCTGCTTTCCTCCCTGATAAATCGCATATTGCTCATTAACAATATAATTCCGTGTATAGGTTTTCAATTGTCTCTGGTGTAAATCCTTAACTTGTTGTGCTTGCTGCACATACAGGGTATCTTCCTGTGCTACCGCTGTATATATTCCTATACAAAAGAGAAAAATATAAAATATCTTCATCATAGGTTTTGAGTTGCTATTGTTGGTTTAATAATTTACTGACTTGCTCATTGGTCAATGGACACATTGCCCCCTCTCCGCTTAATTCGGCCAACCAATACCCCTGGGCATTCTTAAAGAGGTAGAAATTAGGAGTAGGGGCGGGATACATACCCCAGCCTTTCTCATAGCCCTCATAGATAGCCAAAAGCTCCACGTCCTTGCTTGGGAACAGCCTTGTAGTACCATCATACCAATAATCTTTATCGGCTAAGAAACCATTGGGTACTACCCTTAGAGAAGCATTGTCATAACCCTTTACTACTACATATCTACGTTCGCTCTTCCAATCATGTTGGTTATTATCATACCACTCCTTATAAATCAAATGATAAATCTGCCCCTGGTGCCTCCAAAAGAAATAGGAAAGCTCCTCAAAGCCTGTGGTATCTATTTTTTTATTCTTTTGCTTATCGTCTTGAGAAGGGAATAATTCTCTTAGAGGTGTATTTCCTTCTTTGAGCAGCGCCAACTGCTGGGGGCTGAGGTGAGGTACATAGAGACTATCCTCATAAGTCCTATAATAAGCCTGATCCTCATAGATAAATAGGCTCTGATTATGCATATAGAAAAGGTTTTTCCCATACTCAGGTCGGTTTGTATAGTGGAAAGGCAGCTTTTTACGCCAATTATACACCCCATTCTTATCATACTGATAGTAATAATGCCCTGGAACAATCCCAAAA
>NZ_CALHGG010000141.1 GCF_938029845.1 uncultured Capnocytophaga sp. | reverse complement strand
GAATTGGACTATACAATTGTTTTTCTACTATTGATTCGTGTTAATCACTAGTCATTAGTCATTAGTCGTATGTTTGCATTCTGAAAAGAGACTTATAATTTTACACTTAAACAAATGTGAATATAAGTCATCTGTATATCAGTTAAAACTCTTAAATACTATCTATTCTATTTTTCTATATTTGTAGTTATAGATAGTTTATCAAGGAATAATCCAAGACTTTAAGATAATAGATTAAGTTGTTTGCTCTTTAAAAAATAAATTGTAATTTTACATTTAAATAAGCATGGATTAAAACCGATCATTAGTTAGTAAAAGCTGTTAGTGACATTCTGTTCCCGTGCTTCTACATCTGTAAATCTGGATAGTTCGTTGGGGATATAAACCCCGCATTTTGCGACGATAGGTTATAGGATGTTATTTATTTATCATTATTTTTCCTACAAAAAACACTCTATTTATGCGTTACATCGGCATTGACATCAGTAAGGATAGCTTTACAGTAGCTTTCTCCTCTGTGAAAGGATCTAAGACTCAGTCTTACAAGAACACTCCTAAAGACATTCAAAAGTTTATCAAGACACTTGATAAAGAACAGGATCATTGTGTAATGGAAGCCACAGGTAATTATACCTTTAAATTGCTATATTTACTTATAGAACAAGGATATAAGGCTTCTTTAGTTAATCCCAAACAGACTAAGTACTTTGCTAAAACAATGCTCTCTGTTACTAAAACAGACCCTCAAGATGCTTGTTTATTGGCCTGTTATGGGGAAAAGATGACCCCTCCTGTATACAAGATGCCTTCAGAGAAAATCATTTTGCTAAAACAAAAAAGGACAGTTATTAGACAACTAAGAAAGCAACTTACCGCTCTTAAAAACCTTGAAAAGTCATTAGAAGTTCTACCTCGTAAAGATAAAAATGCATTTACTTGTCTAAACAATACTATCTCTTATACAGAAAAACAGACAGAAAAGTTAGAAAAAGAACTTATTGATGATATTACAGAGGATTTTGATAAACAATTAGATCTTCTAACCTCCATTAAGGGGATAGGAAACAAACTTGCTGCCTCTTTGATTATAGTTACAGGAGGTTTCTCTTTCTTTGAGAACCCAAAACAAATATCACGTTTCTTAGGAATTTGCCCTACTTATCAACAATCAGGGAGTTCCATAAATATCAAAGGAAGCATTAACCGAAATGGGGATAGCCACTTAAGAGGGATGCTATTTTTAGCTTCCTTAGCAGCAATACGGTTTAATACAGCTTGTAAAGAACTCTTTTCCAATTTCAAGGCTAAAGGGAAACCTGTAAAGGTAGCTTTAATAGCTGTAGCTAATAAGCTCATCAGGCAGGCCTTTGCCGTTGTTAAGTCAGGTATTTCCTATATAGACGGATATATATCGAAGCCACCTATCACAACTGTTAAAATCATCTCTAACTGATAGATAGAAATTTCTTAATCTACAAAAGTTAAAGTTGGTTAAATGTATTGTGAGCTAACATAGTTCGTCACTAGTCATTCGTCACTTGTCACTAGTCATTCGTCACTATCACTGTTCATTGCTTTAACTTGTTTTATCACATGATAGAGGGCAGCAAATACCCCAAAGAGACTCCCGCCCGCCACGCCCCATGGAGCTATGGTAGGATATTTACCATCCAATAGATTCCCACCATAGGCACACAAGGCTATGGTTACAGCCATTTGCAATCCGACTTGAGAGAATTTTGCCCAGTTATTAGGATTATTTCTTTGCGGGTTCATTGCTTACAGGAGCCCCTTTAACTCCCATCTTACAAGTTACGTTGAATACAGCTCCTGGTTCTATTGCGAGCTTGTCGGCTTGTACTTCACCTTCTATCACGGCAGTAGCCTTAAGGCTAAGTGTATTCTTAACTACCAAAGTACCTGTGATTGTACCTTCTACATCTGCATTAGTACAAACAACATTACCTTTGATAAGACCTGTTCTTCCTACAACAAGCCTTCCAGAAGTTTGTATAGTACCTTCTATCTCTCCATCTATACGAAAGTCTGAACCAGAATTTACTTCTCCCTTAATCTTAGTTCCTGCTACGATGCGGTTGCTTCCCGCTACTGAATTGTCTACTGCCATGGTTTTCTTATTTTCTTTATTAAACATGTTAGTTATTTTTTATATATTCTTCCTTATTTTTAAATGCTTGTAAGATAGCATAATTCTCTGACGAAATTACGAAAAATTCTTTGAAAAACATAGTATTTTCTTGATTTTTTTCTTCATCCTTTTTCTTCTTGTTTTTTAAAGCATTTTCTTGGAAATAATGATTGACTCTTTGTACAAATCCTTCTGCCATTTGCTTGCTCATAAATCCGTGAAGTACAGCAAATTGCTCCTTATCATCATATACATCCTGGCTTAGGGTAAGGTAGGCAAATCCATTTTCCTCCAAATAATTCTTAAGTTGTGTTAGCTGCTGCTCATCTAAGCCTCCTTGTAGAACTACTTTCCAAGAAGTAGCCTCTTCATCAGGTAAGAAAGTAGGTTTCTCAGAGGAGCCTTTAAGTATCTTAAGTTTTTCCTTAAGATCATCAGCTTGAGAGGTATTAGGATATTCCTGTACAATAGCTTCTAATTCACGTATATAAGCTGCTTTTCCTTCCAATCGGGCTATGGCCTTTGCCTTGAGTATATCAAAATCTGGTCCCATAGAAGAAGTCTTATATTCAGTCTTATGTGCCTGTATATAGGCTAATACTTCTGCATATTGCTGAGCCGCAAGCTGATCGCTTAGGCGCTGATATTGCTCTTGTAGCTCCTTATCATTGGTACTTTGCTGACCTGAAATAGGTTTGGCATATTCTGAATTAGGGAAAGAGGTTAGCAATTGTTGTTTGTAAGCCTCTGCCTCTTTAGGATTTTTTTCATTTATCTTATACAATAGATACAAAGTCTTTTCTTTGAGCTTATCATTATGGGTAAGTGACAATAGGCGAGTAAGTCTTTGCTCGGCGAGCTTGCCATCAGCAAATTTTTCCCAATAAAGTTCTCCTACTCCATAAAGGGCTGTTTCCCTATCCTTTTGGAGCTGTTCAAGCTCGGATGGAGTAGGCAACTTTTTCAAATAGTCCTCTGGAGAGATTTGTGAGATGGCCAAACTATCTGCAACAACATCAGTAGATTGCTGCGCTATAAGTTGATTAGACCAGCGCCAATTATCCATCAATGGACGATCGCCAAACCGTTGCTTAAAGAGTTGTTTTCCGTAAGCTACCGTCTGTGGCAGATAGAAATAGAAACCTTCTTGAGGATTTTGTTGTTGTGGTGTAGTAGCTCTTCCAAAATCGGTAATAGTGACAGCCTGTTGTGTAGCAGGTTGCTGTTTTAAGGAATCAATATGGCGTTCAAAGTAGCGTACTTGCTCTTCTTTTGGCATTTTCATAATACGAGACAGACTATCGGCCTTGGCTATAGTATTTTCAAAGGCAGTTATCTGCGCTAGATTATCTCTCTTTCTGCGCATATAGAGGTGCTCGAGTGTATTTTTAGGAATATACACGAGTGTGCTATCATAGTGAGCATAGGCCAAGGGATACTTTTTATCCTTAAAATACAATTCTCCTAGGTGCTCATGGGTGCGCCTACGAAGCCCCTCGTTATCCTTATTCTTTTCCAAAGAGCGCAAGAAATAGCTGGTAGCAGCCTTGGGTTGGTTTTCTCCTTCCAAAAAGAGTGCATGCTGAAAATAAACCAAATCTAGCAAATCCTTATGCTCATAGAGTTTTTCCATTTTACGCAACTTCTTGGTATATGCTATCTTCTCCTCAGGAGTGAGTGTTTGAGTACGTGCCTTGCCCACTTGTGCCTCCACCCATAGGCGACGTGGAATATTCCAATTCAGACCAATCACCTTTTGGTAATAAGCTTGTGCCGAATCCTTCTGTTGGAGATGCTCAAAAAGTTGTCCTATAATAAAGTAGTAGCGGCCTCTTTTAGGTTTTTCCTTAGTCTCTTGGCTGGCTTGTTTCAGTGCCTCAATTGCCTTAGGATAAGCCTCCAAATTGATAAAAGCCTGTGCCAATACCGCATGAAGAGTGGCACGCTCTCGGCGCTTGGGCTGTTCTTCCTCAAGAATCTTCTCTAAGGCAGCCACGGCCAATTGTTCCCTGCCGAGCTGAATGTGTGCTTTTTCACGCCATACTGCTGCATTATAACGCTGGTTAGTCTCTCCATAATTGGTAAGCAGGTGGTTAAAAGCCTCCAAAGCAGGGATATAGCGACCATTATAATAACGTGCCTTACCTAGCAACATATAGGCATCGTCTATCTTTCTATTCTTCTGCTTACCGTCAAAGACCATAGAATGGCGTTGGATAGCCTTGATAGCCTTCTCCTCCGCACGGTCAAAATGAGGATTTCCCTCCCCCTTGAGATTGTAATTTTGAGAACTTACTTCGGGTTCCACTTCTAGGATCTCAAAGTAATTGTCTTTACGTTTTTCGGTCAATTCTTTTTTGCCTTCTTCAAGTGCTAAATTGCCGTTATACAACACGTTATACATGGTTGGAATCATGCGAAACTGACGGTTGTAATAGGTATCCGACTTAGTAGTACAGCCTGTTACAAAGGCTATCAATAGGAAATAAATAAATAATTTGTGCAGCTTCATCTAAGAAAATAATAACAAGGCGCAAGTTAGTCATTTTTTTTGAATTCTCAAACAATTTTATAGCAGTTTTCAGTTTTTGGTTGTCAGAAGTCAGTCGGCAGGCGTTAGCGGTCACCACTAAAATAACAAATGACCAATGACGAATCATTAAAGATTGGTCACTGGTCATTCTTTTTTTGTAAAAATAAAAGGATTTTTTACTTTTTACCCTTTATCTTTTACCTAATATTTAAGGTATAGCCAACCCTTTTCTGTATGGGTTTGTTCGGCGGTGTCTTGGTACTCTAAAATGTAGTAGTAAGTTCCTTGTGGTAGCTTACTACCTGCATTTATCGTAGCACGTCCGTTGGAATGTCCATCAAATGGCTCACTATTGGTATAACCATCCTTTTCATAAACCAGCACTCCCCAACGATTGAATATCTTGAGGTTATTCTTAGGATAACCCTCAATATTCTCTATCGTAAAGCCGTCATTCTGTCCGTCTCCATTGGCTGAAATTCCATTGTGTATCACAAGCGGTTTGTCTTCCAATATCACTATCTTCACTTTTGCCTCATCACAGACTTGGTGATCCTTCATACAAAGATTGTATTTCAAGGTATATTCGCCCGCACGAGCTCCTTTCGGAATCACTACATCTCCATTCTGCTCTATACGAGCTCCAGATTTATCGTTGCTCAATATCTTAATCTCCACCTTATCCAAATGTTCTGAGGCCTTACCGCCGGCATAACGGTCATTGTCTAAGACATTACCTACTATACCCTCTCTTAGAAGTGGGTTGATTGGATTACCACTAAAGTCATCATCTTCAGCTACTAGAGCAGGAAGCAGTTTTATTACCGCTTCAGCACTCTTACACTCTGTTGGAGCTGACTTCTTACAGATAGTATAAGTGTAGGTATAGACACCATCTGGCGTGTTCGGTGCTATGGTAATAGTACCATCGTCATTCATGGTAAGGGCAGTGGTTGGTTTTCTCTCTCCGTCCTTAGCCTCACCTTTGGTAAGAATCACATCATCCACTGGAGATAGGTTCTTCTTCTTATTGAGTTCATCGTTTTTCAAGACACTTTCGGTTTTGTTCTCCTTGGTCTTGTCGTTGATAAGCTCAAACTCATCATCCTGAGCAGAGAATTTCACTACCTTTATCGTTACTACCGCACTAGAAGAGTTTGCTATATTCGCCTTCTCGGTAATGGTATAGTAATAAGTATAAGTACCCTCTGCAATACCTTTCTTCACTGAAATACGACCATCTGCATTCATTTCCATCTTCGTTTTATCAATCTTCTGCTTACCATCCGTTTCAGTTATAGTTACCTTAGAGAAGCTGATACCTACTTTTTCACCTAGAATATCGTTATTTAAGATACTCGGAGTCAGTGCACCTTCCGTTCCTACTTCCCATACACCATCATCTTTAGCTAAGATATGGGCTTCTACTACTTCAAAGGTTACTTTAGCTCTATCACAGTTGGTAGGTACATCTTTCTGACATATCGTATATTCGTAACTATAAGTACCCTTAGGCGTACCACGTTTTATTGTAATACTTCCATTCGCATTCATCGTAATATTTGCATGTGGTTGCGCTCCTGGGGTAAGGATTACATCACGCTCTGGAGAGAGGTTACCAATAACTCCTTCCATGGTATCTACTCCTGAAGAGAATACTGTCGCTACTGTGATGTAATCCAATGCATTAGGTATCTTACCAAAGTTATCATCTACCGCCTTTATGACACGAGTAGGTGTTACTACTGTAATCTTCACCTTAGCTGTAGCACAAGGACTGGTAGCCCCCTTCACACAGATTTGATAAGTAATTGTATAAGTATCTGGTCTGGCATTAGTTGGAACCTTTATCTTACCTGTCACAGGGTTTACTCCTACTCCTGTAAGACCTCCATCATTAGGAATAGTTATATCCACACTTGCTGGAGTCGCAGGGTTGCCATTGACCTTATCATTGCTAAGTACCTCTACTTCTTCTCCTTGACGTACTGTCTTATCAGCATCATCATTAGCTTCTATGGTAGGCGTTGGGTCAGGAGTTACTGTAATTATCGCCTTAGCTGTAGCACAAGGACTGGTAGCCCCATGTACACAGATCTGATAAGTAATTGTATAAGTACCTGGTCTGGCATTAGTTGGAATCTTTATCTTACCTGTCACAGGGTTTACTCCTACTCCTGTAAGACCTCCATCATTA
>NZ_CALHGG010000140.1 GCF_938029845.1 uncultured Capnocytophaga sp. | reverse complement strand
AGCTGATATTCTTTTTTAGAGTCATAATTGTGGTAGATTAGAAACTCTAATATAATGAATTTCAGCTCTTTTGTTAAGTACCTTCTATATTTTTGTCGTGTATTAAAGGCAAAGATAGTAAAAAAATCGTTGTCATTTATCCTTTTTGATTATCTTTGTACTTGTATAATTCATAACCATGGACACCTTACAGAAGTGTATCACTGACATTAAGCAAATACTCCTTCAAGCACAATAAAAGGTTTATTAGGCTACAGCTTTTGCAATGATTGAAGGTTTCTGGAGAATAAGAAGGCGTATTGTAGAAGAGGAACGGCAAGGGAGTATCCGTGCTAACTATGGGGAGCAAGTGATCGCCCAACTCTCGAAAGAATTAGGAAAAGGGTTTAGCGAAAGAACACTACGAGATTATCATAGATTTTATCTTCTTTTTCCTGATGAAGATAATTTGGCACACATGTGTGCCAAATTGACGTGGTGTCATATTCGCTTGATAATGAGAGTATAAAGCGATCAAGCGAGGGCTTATTACCTACAAGAGACTGCACAACAACATTGGTCAGTTCGTACCTTAGAACGCAATATCAATACGCTTTATTACCAGCGTTTGCTTGCCTCACAGATGAGGGAGGCGGTCAAGGAAGAAATGAAAATGAATTGGAGAAGAGTCTCATCAATAACCTACAACAATTCTTATTGGAATTAGGAAAAGGTTTTGCTTTTGTAGCCAGACAAAAGCATATCCGTACAGAAACACAAATGAAAAGTTGGTAGAAACTAACCCCTAATCACTCAAAACTTAAAAACTCAAAACCTTATGAAACGATTCTTATTGGGCTTAGTCCTTATTCTCGTTGCTTCTTGTTCTAAGAAGCCTGCCTCTTTGGCACTGATCCCCAGCGATGCCGCTTGGGTAGTCTCTATTGACTTGAAGTCGCTTTACCAAAAAGCGGATATCGCCTCCTCTGAGGACTCTGCGGAGTTCAAGCAGTGGGTTGATGATCTTTCCATAAAGGATAAGCAACGTGATTTCCTCCGTGAGCTGCTCCGCAACCCAAGAAATTCAGGGATACGTTTTCGCGAGCCTATCTATCTCTTCCAGTATGGACAACAAGGGGGTAATGGCATGGAAAACTATATCGGGATGGCCTGCTCTCTCTCCGATAAGGAAAAGTTCGAGAATACGCTTAACCAACTTTTCACCTTGACTGACAAGAAACATACCCTTACCGAGGAAAGTGGCTATAAGCTACTGAACATGGCCGAAGGCAGATATACGCTGAGCTGGGACAACGACAAAGCGCTTTTTCTGGGAGTAGGCGACGCAGATGAAGAACCCGCTTCAGAACTACAAATCCCCTTGAAAGCTAAGCAACTCCGCTCCTTAGAGGCTAAAAAGCAGATTACCTCCCTTGACGGCTTTGCTGACTTTCTTTCCGACCAAAAGGACATCAGTGTATGGGTGAATGTAGCAGATGCTTATACGTCCTTGGATGAGAAACTACCTTCCTCTGCTGCTCTTTCTCCTTCTCTATTCAACCTACAACAGGGAACCTACCTCTATGCAACCTTGGAGTTCGAGAAAGAGGAAATTATCCTCTCCGCCCGTACCCTATATAACGAAAAGTACCAAAAGCTCTTAGACAAGCATCGTATAGGGGAGGCTTCCTTTAACAAAAAACTCCTTAAGCACTTCCCAGAGAAAATGCCTATGGCGTTCACAGGAGTGGTCAATGTGAAGCATTACTATGAGTTTCTCAAGGAAGCCGAACCCGAACTCGTCAAAGAAGCCGATATCGAGCAGTGGCTTGCCAAGAAAGACCTCCAGCTGGACAACCTCTTGAACCTCTTTGGAGGGAGTTTTGTGGTGGCATTGGAGGACTTTGAGACAGGTATGAGTATCCCAATTCCTGTCGTAGGAGCCAGCTTTGATGTCAATGATAGAAAGATCTTGGACAAAATGGTCGCTGAAGAAGACCTCTTTACCAAGGAGGGGGATCGTTATAGCATGACTTTCTTTTTTGTAAGTATCCATTTTGCTTATAACGATAAGGCCTTTTTCATAAGCAACTCCTCCGATGAGGTAGATGCTTTTATTGCAGGAAAGCACAAAGATAACGCTTATAGTAGCTCCTTGGCATCTCAGGCAGGGAAGAATACCTTCTATGGTTCTTTTAATCTGAACTTGGACGACTATCCTAGTATAATCAGGATGGCGATGAAGTCCGACAAGAGTGTCCGTGATGAAGCTTCCTTCCAGTGGCTTATAGACCATTCTAAGAATTTGGAAGTAAAAGCCAATGCCAAGGAAAACACTGCCTCCCTTATCTATCATATGAAGAATGTGGAGCGCAATAGCCTTTATAGCTTTCTTCAGTTTGCCAAACAGGTCAATGCAAGCAAGATTGACAAGGGGAATAAGGCAGAAGCCTACGAAGATGACGATGAGACATACGAAGAAGGGGAAACTTATGAAGACGATGATGTAATCGAAGAGGACACAACAACCGAAGAAGGTGTAAAATAAGGGTCATGGAAATCCACTTACATCAGCTAAGACCGAGTTATATGGAACAGACGGAGCTAACTCCCTCGGATATCTATCTGAGGGAGGAGGTCGTCTTTGCCCCAGCTAAGTGCTATCTTATCCGCGCTCAATCGGGTAGGGGAAAGACCTCCCTGCTAAGTTTCCTCTATGGGGAGCGAGATAGCTATGAGGGT
Organism: uncultured Capnocytophaga sp.; assembly: GCF_938029845.1. Classification (GTDB taxonomy): domain Bacteria; phylum Bacteroidota; class Bacteroidia; order Flavobacteriales; family Flavobacteriaceae; genus Capnocytophaga. Next base: position 27,830 of record NZ_CALHGG010000140.1, on the reverse strand, counting down.
ACCATTACCTATGATGGGGCAGTCCACCCCAAAGACCTTTTTGCCTATCGCCGCCATAAGCTAAGCTACCTCTTCCAAGACTTACGCCTCTTTCCCTCGCTGACAGCCAAGGAGAATATACAGCTCAAGAACCGACTGACAGGCTATTTCTCCTCCCAGCAGATCAGTGAATTACTCGCACGAGTGGGGCTTGCCCATAAGCAAGATACTCCTGTGGCTACGCTCTCCTTGGGACAACGCCAGCGTGTCGCCTTCCTGCGTGCCTTAGCCCAACCCTTTGAGGTGCTCCTCTTGGACGAGCCTTTCAGCCATTTGGACGAGGCGAATACGCATGTGCTCTGCCAGATTTTAGAAGAAGAATGTACCCAAAGAGGAGCCACCCTACTGATGACAGCCTTGGAAACCAATACCTTATTGAACTACGACCAAATATTACAGCTCTAAAATCAAGATATGCTCTATAAGCTCCAGCGAAAAACACTCCCCAAAGCCCAACTCCTTGGCTATAGCTTTGCCCTAATGATCTCTGTGGCACTGCTAGGGGGTATCTGGCAACTCTATAAGGACGTAAAACCCTTGTTAGAGGAGCAAACAGATATATTTTCAAGTAACTATGCGGTAGTGAGCAAGCCCATTTCGGCGATAGGCTCTCTCGAGAAGGAAAGCATCTACTTCACTTCTCAGGAACAAGAGTCCTTGCGCCAAGAATCCTTTGTCAAGAGTATGGTGCCTTTTTCAGTAGCTACTTTTAAGATTATGGCGTATACCCACGAGGGTGATGGCGAATTGCCTCTGTTTGCTACTGACCTTTTCTTTGAGAGTATTCCAGATAAGTATATTGATGTGAAGAGTGACCAATGGCAATGGACTCCCTCCCGCTCCTTTGTCCCTATCATTATTCCTGAGAACTATCTTTCTCTCTATAACTTTGGCTTTGCCCAGAGCCAAGGACTACCTGTACTCTCCAAAGGATTGATTGATAAGATTTCTTTTGGTCTACGCCTTTCAGGTAATGGCAAGGAAGCGGTATTCTCCAGTCGTATTGTGGGCTTTTCAGCTAAAATCAACTCTATTCTCGTTCCTGAAGACTTCCTCGCTTGGGCAAACCAGACTTATGGAAATCCTTCTTCACAGGCCTCTCGCCTTTTGGTGGAGTTCCACGATCCTTCTCAGCAGGAGATACTGAGCTACTTCAAGGCGCATAACTATACCATAAGTAAGGACGAACTGGAACTGAGCAAGATGCGCTTTTTCTTCTCCTCAGCCCTTTGGACGGTGGTAGGGATTGCCTTACTGATACTGCTATTATCCGTAGCCGTGGTCGTGCTTAGCCTACATTTAATCTTGCAGCGCAACAAAGAGCAAATTCACTCTTTGCTCTCTATTGGCTATACCCCTGCCCAGATTGCTCGTTACTACCAGTGGGTGGTCTGTTTCTTTACGTTGGGAGCTATTATAGTTGCCCTAGTGCTCTGTTACGTGCTGCGCAGCTTCTATATGGCTAAGCTCTCCCAATTGTTCCCCTTTACCCCTGCTGACTTCACTCTCCCTTTGGCTGCTTTTGTCTTAACCATGCTCTTATGTATGCTTTATAGTATGATCCTTATTAGGGGAATAGGCAAAAAGGAATAGGGATTCATTGGCTTATTAGTTTTATGGGAGGAAGGATAGATTATTGTGTAGATTCAATTTGCGAATTGACAAATTATCTTCACTTTTGCCCCCAAAAAAGGGAACATTATGAAGCATGCACTTGTGCATTTTCGGTAAGTCTTCCTACGATATTCATAAGCGTTCTATTGGTTATTAGGTTACTATTTTTTCATACTCTAATTTTTCAATTTGCGAAAGTACTTTTTATCAAGTTACTGTACAATATGAAAAAAGGTGTAAAACACTGAAATACAACCTACTAATAAAAAATATTTTTCAAGGTATTAGGTAATGATTTAGAAACCTAATTTTGAAAAAGCCTGTCCAAATCATCTAAGACCCTGTCTTCTCTTATCTACCTATCAAAAAAATAATCCCCTTTGTATGAGTTAATTACATTATTTTTTTATAGTTTTGCATTTTAAATTCTATTTTTCTTATAAAACCGCCTTCAAAATATGAGGTAATGCATGAGAGTTACCATGCAAAACAAAATTATCAGTTAGGTGATCAAAAATATAATGCTCAAACAGAATTAGAAAAGGAAGAGTATGTGTTTGATAAATTAATGGAACAAAAAAATGAATTGAAAGAACATCAGATTGAACACGCAAAAGATTACATTGATATTGTTAGAAAAAGACATGCTAAAATAAATAAACAATGAAACACACAGAAGAACAAATTATAAAAATAACAAAGCAAATAAAGGCTTGTATAGAAAAAAAATATGATATAAAGCTAAATCATAGTATAGAGGAGGCTATATATGATACTGAACGACAATGCTGGGTTGTAATAGCTGTTTCAAAATTGTTTGAACAAGAGAATTTATTTTCATATTTTATTTCTGATGATACGGGAAAACTTATTAAAACAATGGATAAATATGGATATAATACTTATCTGCCACGATCTGAGATCATAGATAAAGAAAACCTTAAAGAATGGGATGAGTATGAAAAAGAATACCCAGAAGATTTTATCTAAACAATAAAGTTAAAGCCACCCCTAACCTCTCACTGCCAAAGACTACCAGCTGAGAAGTTTTTCTGTACTTATACTCTACCTTTGCGCTGAAAAACATAGCAAAGTAGTAATAATGGAAGTATTAGTAATAGAAAAAGAGGCATTTCAAGAGGATTTGGCAGTATTATTAACCCTGTAATATCAGTAGCTCTTTGAAGAGCAGATAAAACAAAATAAAAAATATATATTTAATCATGGGAATATTAAACAGAGATTATCAACTTATAATATAATGAGCTATAATTCTATTAGATTTTATTTATGGCGTTGGCAATGGGAAATTATTAATAAAAATATAATATGATAAGAATTCTTATACTTTTCGTTTTATTCACTTTATATAGTGAGGGACAAGATCTAAATATTAATTTAAAAAAAGATAAAGTTATGGAATATTTTGATGTAAACAAATATAAAGACTGGGAAATAGACCCTGATTATTATCCCATTACAGGAGCTAAATTTTTTAAAAAAGGAGCTGAAAGGGTTAGTATACACTTTTCTAATGAAAATATTATTGAAGTTAAAAGTAATTATCAATCTCCTATTAAAACTAAGAATATTTATTATTCATCAAATAAATTATTATGGAGTTCTAAGAAAATATTCTATAATTGTATTATTGGTATAGTTATAGAATATAATGAGATAGGGAAAGCTATTAAAAAAACTAATTATGATAAAGAATATACATTTACAATTGATGAATTATGTGATTTTATTCAAGATGAGTATAATGTAAATATAAGAAGGATCTCTGATGGATATATTAAGTGGGATGTTAAAAAAATATATGAGCCAATCTTAAAAAAAAGTTGTTATAGAGTAGATTTCTATACCCCTAAGCCTCAAGTAGGGGAAATCTATGCTAGAAAAGAAATCTACATAGACAGTAAGACGGGAAAAGTACTATATGAAGAAGATTCTTTTCTGTTTTTAGAAGGAGGTGATCTATTACCTAAATCTAAAACGGACTTTCCTAAAAAATAAATGGCAATTCTCCTAGCCAGCCTATCTATTTACTTTTTACCTTTCACAAAGTGCTCCCATACTATAGATCTTATCATATAATACTGTTGTAGAGTTGGGTTTTGTCGCTTGTGGTAGAAATGCGAAAAATACCTATAAAAAGAAAAATGTGCCCTTATAATAGCCCAAGTACTTTTGAGCTTTCCTTGAAAGAAAAAGCGTACCCCTGCTACCCCATCCAAGACCATTCTAAGGAAAATTGTAATAGGCCAAAAAGGCTTTGGTACGTTCTTCAGTAGCATAAAAAGACTATTGCGGAAATTTAGATACACTTTTTGAGGACTTCCTTCTGTGAGAGTAGCACCTCCTAAGTGGTATATTTGTGATTGAGGGGTATAATAGACTTCATACCCCTTATTCTTTGCTCTCCAACAGAGATCTATCTCCTCCTGATGAGCAAAAAAATCCTCATCAAAACCTTTAAGTTCGTCAAAAATAGCTTTTCGTATAAAAAAACATGCTCCCGATGCCCAAAAAATAGGTGTTTGCTCTTCATATTGTCCCTTATCTTCCTCTATGCTATCAAATACACGTCCTCTACAATAAGGGAAACCATACTTATCTATATAGCCTCCTGCTGCTCCTGCATATTCAAAATAGTTTTTCTGCTTGTAGGACTTTATTTTAGGTTGCAATATACTTACCTTGGGTTGTTGAGCAAAAATATCCATTGGAGCTTCCAACCAATGTGGGATTACCTCTACATCGGAATTAAGCAAGCAATATACATCGGCTGGGATATGCTTCAAACCCTCATTGTAGCCCTTAGCATAACCATAGTTTTCTGGATTTTGTACAATTTTTATTTGGGGGTAATGTGCTTGTAAGAAAGCAACACTCCCATCAGTAGAAGCATTATCAATCACATAGAGTTCAGCCCCTATGGAATAAGCTACCACCGAGGGAAGAAACTGTTCTAATAAATGCTTTCCATTCCAATTGAGTATAACGACAACCATAGATAGTGACAAGTGACTAATGACTAATCATTAGCAATTAATAATTAAAAAAGTATGTTTTTCCTCCTTATATACGTATTGTATGCTGATATTCTCATACAAATCTATTATGGACTTTACAATAGCCAAGCCTAATCCTGTGGAAGTACTATCTTGGTCACCCTTATGAAAGCGTTTGAATATATTCTCAGGATCAAGAGGAGTACGTTTCCCTTCGTTGGATATAGAAAAAGTATGTTTATCTATATTAATTTGTATTTTCCCCTTAGGGTAAGTATATTTAATGGCATTTCTAAGGAGATTAGAGAGGAGAATTACTGCTAAATCCTTATTTATCTCTACAGAAAAAGGTACTTTTTCTTCTATCTCAAGAGAAATTTCCTTAAAGGCTATCAAGTCTTGGTATTCCTCAATGAGAGTATGAAGCAAGGAAGTAAAGCAAATCGGAGAAACTTCTTCATACTGGCGGTTTTCTATGCGTGCCAAGGTAAGTAAAGACTTATTAAGCGTAGCCATACGAGTGAGTGAGGCTTTCGCTTCGGAGAGTTGCAGAAGCTGTGCTTGGGAAAGCATTTCATCTTCCATAAGCAGTTCTAACTTATTGATAGTAATAGCAATAGGCGTTTGCAATTCATGAGCTGCATTACCTATAAAAGTACGTTGTTGGTCAAAAATGGCTTCTGTACGATGCCACATACGATGAATATTTTCATCAAGTTGTGCAAACTCTTTTACTTGAGTTGTTATAGGAACTACTCCTTGGCGATTGCCCAATTCGTAAGCATTGATATTATGTAGCAAGGTATTAAAAGGTTTCCACACACGCCTAATGAAAAGTAAATGAATGATATACATACTCACTACCAACACCAAATACAAAACACCAATACCAATAGCTAAATTGACCATCAGATCATCCTCCTCCACTGTGGAAGTACGTATTTCCAACGTATAACAACGGTCATTGTCATCACAAAAACCTGTTTTCAAAACCCTATACAGTTCTTTATCATCTCCTAAAGGCTCATAGAGAAATTCATTTTTTATACTATTCTTCTTAGACACCTCTCCCTGAGCAGGTCGTACCCTAAACTGTCCTACCCCATATTCACTGACTGAGAGGATACGCTCTGGATACTCCTTAGAGAGTGCAATGATTTCTTTTTTCCTATCCTTGAGACCATCATCTACATTGTCATAAACTTCCTCCAAGATAAAAATATAAATCACGCCCAGCCACACTACCATAATAGGCAAAAAAGCCAGGGCTACCTGTCTTAGTGTATAATTTTTTAAAGAAACACTCATTTGCTTACCCTTTTTACTCCTATTTCTCACTATAATAGGCAAAAGCCTGTTGTATAAGAGCATCTTCCACTTCTATATCCCATTTAGGTTGTCCTATTGCCTCAAGCAATACAAAATAAACATGACCATAGGCATTCTTTTTATCATATTTTAGTAGTTCACTTATAGATTCTATTTCTTGAGCAGAGAAATCCTCTTGAGGAAAATAATCCAACAATGTAGCCTTTATCTCCTCTACTTTTTCCCAAGGGAAGTGTAAGAGCTTATGAGAGAGGAAAGCCGCCAAAATCATTCCAATGGCTACGGCTTCGCCATGCAACAAGTGCCTTTGTCTATGCGCTAAACAATAAGATTCTATGGCATGACCAAGTGTATGACCAAAATTTAGTATTTTGCGAAGTCCTTTTTCCTTAGGATCTTGTCTGACTACCTCATGCTTAATCACTACTGACTCATAGATAATCTCTTCCAAATCATCTGTGGTCAGGTCAGAGAGCTTTTTCATTTTCTCCCAATAGGCAGAGGATTGTATTAGTCCATGCTTGAACATCTCGGCCAAGCCGCTACGAAATTCCTCTTTTGGGAGTGTTCCCAAGTAATTCACATCTATCAGTAGGAGTTGAGGGTTATTAATCACCCCTATTTGATTTTTGAGGACGCCTAAATCTACTCCTGTTTTTCCACCAATAGAAGCATCTACCATAGCCAAGAGAGAGGTAGGAATATTGATAAAGTCAATTCCACGTTTGAAAGTAGAGGCTACAAAGCCTCCCATATCAGTAACTACCCCTCCCCCTACATTGATAAGCAAGCTCTTTCTATCGGCCTCTAAGTCCGAGAGCGTCTGCCAAAGAGAAAGACAAGTATCCAAATTCTTATGCTCTTCTCCTGCTTCTACTTCTATGATTTCTACCTCAAAAGGAAATTTCTGCAAGAATGTATATACACAACACTCATGGGTGTGGGTATCGGAGAGGACAAATATCTTAGAATATTTCTTTTCTTTTATATAGTCTGCTAAGTATTTATAGCCATCTTCCGAGAAATAAATAGTATAATCGCCTGTATCTATTTTTTTTAAGCTCATATTTCGTTATTTTAAAATTTTCTGAAAAGCTTCACGATTCCCATCGCGCACCTGAATGATCCCACAATAGAGGTATCCTTGCTTTGCTAGGATATGTTTCATAATATAGTTATCAAAGTTAGTATCCACCCTTATAGAGTGAATACCTTGAGTTATTGCCATTTCTTCCGCCTGTTGTATGATATAAGCCCCAAAACCTTTGCCCTTTCCTTTCTCACTTACTGCTATTCTATGCCCTACTATATAGGGTGCATCATTAAGCCAAGCCCCTTCTATTTTTTGATAAGTAGGTTCTCCATCACTACTAATGGCTACATAAGCCATAATCTCACCTGCCTCTTCTACTACATGGGCATAGTGAAGAGCTATATCTTGCACAATAGTTTCCCTAAAGGGATAACCATCTTGCCACTGCTGGCTTCCTCTCTGCCCCATAGTTTGCTTAGCATAGAGAATAATCTGCCATATAGCCTCTAAATCTTCTATCTGTGCTTGCCTGAATAACATATAAGTTTTGAATTTTGAGTTTTTTATCCCAAAAAAGGGACTTCTACTGACCGCTGATAACAGACCTCTGACTACTGCTCTACTTCCCTATTGCTAAGGTAGTTACGCCACTTTTCTATACACTGCTGCATATCTTGAGGAATCTCGCTATCAAAGCGAAGCATTTGCCCTGTGGAAGGTTTCTCCACCCCTAAGGTCTTGGCATGAAGGGCTTGGCGTGGTAGGATCTTAAAACAATTCTCTACAAATTGTTTATACTTAGCTGAAGTTGTCCCTTTGAGTATCTTATCTCCTCCATAGCGCTCGTCATTGAAAAGTGGGTGTCCTATATAAGTAAAGTGTGCACGAATCTGATGTGTGCGCCCTGTCTCTAACCGACAGGAGACCAGAGTTACATAGCCAAAACGCTCCAACACTTTATAATGAGTAATAGCTTCTTTTCCTTCGCTTCCATCAGGGAAAACAGTCATTTGTAGGCGGTTCTTGGGGTGCCTACCTATATGTCCTGTGATAGTACCCTCGTCCTCTGTAAGATTGCCCCATACAAGGGCTACATACTCCCGTTCACTAGTTTTATTGAAAAACTGTTTAGCTAAGTGATTCATAGCCTCCTCTGTCTTTGCCACTACCAATAAGCCACTGGTATCTTTGTCTATTCGGTGCACTAAGCCAGGTCGGTCGGAACTGTTCATAGGCAAGTGTTGAAAATGGTATATCAGTCCATTGATGAGAGTTCCCTGATAATTTCCATGCCCTGGATGTACTACCAAACCCGCAGGCTTATTGATAATGATTAGTTCCTCGTCCTCATAGACAATATCCAAAGGAATAGGCTCAGGTACTAACAGATATTCATGAGGAGGATGGGCAAACATGACCTTGACCTCATCATTGGCCTTCACCCTATGATTGGCCTTCACCGCCACCCCATTGACAAATATATTGCCGTCCTTAGCCGCCTGTTGTACCTTATTGCGGGAAGCATTCTCTACAAAGTTCATCAGGAACTTATCCACCCGTAACGGTTCTTGTCCTTTTCCTGCCTTAAAACTATAGTGTTCGTACAGCTCATCGTCTGTAATCAAATCATCGTCTGCCATTTGTTTTCTAAATTGTTAATTTTGAGTTGTTTCTTAAAATAAGACAAGTAATTGATTTTCAATTGATTATTTACACTTCCTCAATAAAAAGAAAGAGAGTGAAAAAATAATAATATTGAGCGGGATAAATGTAAAAAAATTTATAGCCCCTACTATTATGAATAGAACAATATTCTTAGCTAAGAGACTTATTATATATTCATTTTCAACTAAATCAATATAACCGTCTGAATAAATAATCTCAAAATAAGAATATATAGTGGCTATTATTACCAAAGTAAGCAGGTGCCAACAACTATAAAAAAGTAAATAAAAATATTTTCTCTTTTTTCTATACTCAAATAAAAATAGAAATATGGGAAATAGAATTGATGATACTATCACATAGAGGAAATAAGGATCTCTTTTATTAAAATAATACTCAATATCAGAAGTAATTGTCTCATAGATTAGATAAATTACTAAATTAGATATAGCAAATATACTTCCTAAACATATATTCTTCACCCATTTAGGGTATTTCTTTCCCTGAAGCATAAAAATCATTATCAATTATTCATCACTAAGCATCATTTTTCGCCACCTTTTTCTTGTATTTATATAGTTTTCCAATTCCCTTTTAGCATTTTTCTCTAATGCATGAGCTTCATATTCCTGCATTACTTCCTTTTGGTATCTTGTTTTGAGCTTTACCGAAGGTTCTTTGTAGGTGAATCTGTGTTTTTCATCAGAAATCATAATTGTATCACACTTAAATATACCTTCTCTTGTATTGTCTGCTAAAAGAAATTGGAAGAATGCATCTTTGCGCTTACCTCTTAGGTTTCCTTCAAAGAAAGTCATAAAGAATATACGCCCTTTTCCTTTTTTCCGCTCTCCGAAAAAGAGACTTATCTGCGTATTTCTTTCTTTGGTAGGAATACTTTGCAGTATTTTGTGATATATGGACTCCAATTGGGCTACTTTTGGACTGTCTCCTATCACAGGATTCTTGGCTATAGCTTCAAAATCCTTAGTACAGAAGGCATATACGAAATCGGTAAGTGTATTTTCCCTATATGCCCATTGTTTTTCACCTTCTACATAGAGCTTATAAGTCTGTTGAGCAAAACCAATGTAGGTAGATGCCAAGAAAAAAAATAAGTGCAATGTTTTCTTCATAATGATATATGTAAAAAACACCAATTGCATTGTAAAGAAATGTAATTGGTGTAGAATAAAAAAGTAAATCTTTTTTAGCTTAAAGCATTAATTTTTGCTATGATAGCATTTACTTCTCCTTCAAAGTTCTTAAGAAGCTGTTTGTAGAAAGCTCCTTTATCTTCAGTAGGATGATTGATTTGTTCAAGGTATTTGTCATAAGTGACATAGATTTCCTCTACAATAGCTCTTGATTGCTCATTTTTTTTATCGGTAATCAATTCCCAGATAATAAGAGTATCTACTAATTCCCCTAAAACAGAAGCAACATTCTTTTTTAAACGTCTTACGCTTGCCATAAAATTTATTTTTACAAAATTACTTATACTTATTTCTCAAAAAGGACATCTTTCATGGAGAATACCCCCTTTTTATCTACAATCCATTCTGCTGCCAGTACTGCTCCTAAGGCAAACCCATCTCGGCTATGGGCAGTATGCTTAATCTCAAGTGTATCTACCACACTTTTGTAGGTAACAATATGGGTGCCAGGTACACTTTCTATTCGCTTGGCAGTAATAGGGATTTTATCTTCAGTAGTCTCACCCAACTCCCAACCTACCTTATCTGTTTGTTCAATTATCTCCTGAGCCAAAGTAATAGCTGTTCCACTAGGAGCATCAAGCTTTTGGGTATGATGTATCTCCTCAATAGAGACAGCATATTCAGGATATTTTTGCATGAATTGGGCTAGAGTTTTGTTTAGCTCAAAGAAAATATTCACCCCTATACTAAAATTAGAAGCATACAAAAAAGCAGCCTCATGTGCCTTACATAAAGCCACAGCCTCTGGATAGTGTTCCAACCAACCTGTGGTACCTGCCACAGTAGGCAATCCTAAGGAAAGTGCCTTGCTAATATTAGCAAAAGCACTCTGTGGAGTACTGAACTCAATAGCTACTTGTGCTTTGGAAAGGTCATAATCCCCTGGTGCATCTACTTTTAAAACTATCTCATGACCTCGTTCAAGGGCGATGCGTTCAATGGTCTTTCCCATTTTTCCATAACCTAATAGTGCTATTTTCATCTTTGAGCGTTCCTTTTAATACCCCGCAAAAGTAAGAAAAAAAATACTATGCAACAAATTTTCTTATCAACAATTGTCAGAATTTTCGCTTGATATGTCGCCAACGGTAAGCACGTATCCACTTACCCTCTTCAGGACTTACCAAGAACGATTGTTTCTGCTTCTTGGCTATGAAATATCCTTTCATGTAATCCCAAAACAAACGAAAACTTCGTTTTTTGTAAGCTAATTTGGCACTTGCCAGAAGAGAAAGTAATCCTCCATAACGCAGGCGGTAGAACATACCTCCTTGCATATATTGCGCCTGTGGATTATAACCACTTGCTGTAGGACGCAGGTGTTTTACCTCCAAATCCTCAATAACAAGCAATTCCCAACCATGATATTGCGCTAATAACTCATCTACTGTATCCCAGCCCATAGCCTCTTTAAGTCCTCCAATAGCCTCAAAACACTCCTTACGGTAACTCTTAAGTGCTCCACGCAAGTGGTTCTTATTTGTGAGGTTTTCCTTGATCCATTTCCCATCCTTCTCTATACTACAAACGCCACCACACATGCCCAATTGTGGATTTTGGAGGTAGTAAGTTTGTAAGGTGGCCAAATAGTTTGGGGGAAAGATAAGGTCAGCATCATACTTGCAGATAACATCCACCTCACCCAAGAGAGGCAAACCTGCATTGAAAGCCTGTACTATCTTTCCTCCAGGGAGGCGTTGGACAGAGGAGCTTCGGTAAAGCGTTCTAATTTGAGGAAAGCGCCTGCAATAATTGGACAATACCTCAGCTGTATTATCGGTAGAATTATCATCTATCACTACAATAGTATGAGCAGGAACTGTTTGTGAGAGGAGACTATCCAAAGTCTGTGATAGAATGTCTCCCTCATTATGAGCAGGGATAATAATCCCAAATTGTATAGATTGTTCTTTCAAAACTATGGTAATAGGGTGAAGTTAGGATAAGCAAGTAGTTCTTTTTTCTGGTTTTCAAACTGTTCTTTGCTTATGGCACGAGTGCAATGTTCATGTAGAAACACCTTATAACCTAAGTTAAGTGCATCGATCATAGAGAAGTACACACAATAATCGGCTGCCAATCCTACAAAATGAAGTTCATCCAAGTGTAGCCCTTTCAAATAACCATCAAGTCCCGTTTCTTTGAGCTTTTGATTATCAAAAAAAGCACTATAACTATCTATATCAGGGTTTGTTCCCTTACGAAAGATAGCATCAATAGCCCCAGTATGCAGTTCTGGAAAGAAATTCGCCCCTTCACTGCCTTGTATGCAATGAGGAGGCCAAAGAGTCTGCTGGTAATCATCCTTGGTAATAGACTCAAAAGCTTTCTTGCCATCATGAAGTGTAAAAAAGCTAAAATGATTCACAGGGTGCCAGTCTTGGGTAGCTATCACATGACCAAACTGAGGAATAAGTTGATTCACAGGATCTATAATTGCTCTTCCATCAGGAACAGGAAGCTCTCCTGTAATAAAATCATTTTGAATATCGATAAGTATAAGTACTCTATTCATAACATTATGAATTTTATTTAATTTCAAATACCACTGAAAATTCCATTTGTAGTTGTATAGGTGAGAAATCGGGAGTATAGCTCCTCTCCGTCACATCCAATTCTGCTGCTTTCATATACATAGCACTTCCCTTGAGATAGGTATGATTGTACTCCTGAATACTAAGTACTTTTCCTATTCCCTGCCCTACTACTTTCATAAGGCTTTCAGCCTCATACTTGGCTTTTTTTAAGGCTTTTTCTCTAAGTAGTTGTAAGACTCTATCTGATTGAGAATATTCCTTACGATTCACCCGTACATTGGATATACCATTTTTCTCCAAAAGAGCTATTACATTAAGAGCAGTAGCCGCATCAGGGACTAATAGTTCATAATTTTCAGCCTTATTGATATTGGTTTTGAAGATTTTTTTGTCGTAAGTACTAGACATTCCATATACAAAAAGTTGCTTTTGTATATCTATCTTTGCTACCTGCAAAGACTGAATCATTTTGTTATAGAGTTCTTCTGTAGATTTTTTCTCTCTAGAATCTTTTTCAGAAAGTGCAATCTGCAAATAGATTTTGTCTGGAACCACCAAAGTATCTGCATTTACTTGGGTTCTATAATAGGGCTTTTCCAAGAAATTTTGTTCTTGCCCATACGCTAAAGAAGTAATAAGTGCTAATAAAATGACTATTCTTTTCATAAATAAATATTCTAAGATTATAGAGAGATAATGAACCTCACATAATAAAAGTATTATATGAAATTCATTATCTCACGCTTTTCTAAGAAAGGATAAGTATCAGAGTAACATTTTTTTCTGTACAGATATCCCCCTGAAATCCTTCCGGAAATAGTCTTTTATTCTCTATTGTCATAAAGATTCTAACGTGTTTCTTTATATTTTTTCAAGAATCTTTCAATAGGATTTTCGCAAGCATCTACCCCTTCTTCAAAGGATTTAAATTGCTTTTTGACCACGAAGCTATCTCCTGGTACATTTACTTTTATTTCCACTATTTTATTTTCTTTGGCAGTGGTATTATCTAACTTTAAATAGACATCGGCATCAATAACCTTATCATAGAAAAGGTCTAATTTGTCCATTTTTTTCTGAATGAAGTCAACCAATTTTTGATCTACTGTAAAACCGACATTGTGTAAATTTACTTTCATAATCTGAAAAATTTAAAATTAGTACTATTTGTTTGTCATCCTCGGATGCGCATTTTTGTATTGATTTTTTAGCTCAGCTATACTACTATGAGTATATACTTGTGTAGCTGCCAGTCCTGCATGCCCCAAGAGTTCCTTAACTGCATTAAGGTCTGCCCCATTATCCAAAAGATGTGTTGCAAAGGAGTGTCTCAGTACGTGTGGGCTTTTCTTTTGCTTTGTTGTGGCACTGCTAAAGTACGAATTTATTATGTTATATACAAGTTTTGGATACATTTTTTTACCACTATCGGTCAAAAACAAATATAATTCACTGGTATCCATAGATTTACGCACATCCAAATACTTTTGAATACTTTCCAAAACCGAAGGTATTAGGGGAATCACACGCTCCTTATCGCGCTTTCCCAGCACCTTTATTGTCTTTTGAGAGAAATCTATATCACTTATTTTCAAGTCTATAAGCTCTGCCCTACGCATTCCTGTTGCATAGAAAAGTTCTATAATTGTCCTATTGCGCACTTGCGGGTAATCCTCTCCCTCTTGAGCTTCAGAAAGTACAATCTCTATCTCCTTTTGAGAGAAAGGAATAGAAATTTTTTTCTGTGTTTTAAGTGGAATATGCTGCAAAAAGGGACTGCTATTTATCACCAAAGAGCGCACCAAAAAACCATAATAAGCCTTAAGAGAAGCTATTTTTCGATTGATAGACCTATTGGTAATACCGCTTTCTACTAAGTGAATAATCCACGATCGAATTAAGGGATAATTCACTTGAGAGAGTTCTACGGTTGTATCTTTTTCTCGAAGGTAGGCTGTAAACTCCTCCATATCCGTAAGGTAGGCTATTACTGTATGGGGAGAATACTTCTTCTCCAAAGATAGGTAGTTCTTGAATGTCTCCATTTTCATTATTAGAATAAAAAACCACCATTGCGAATGGTACTGCCCAAAATTAGCAAGGTTACTGCAATCAGAGTAACACATAGGATGTGTACCGCCATTTCGGGGAGCTTCTGGATTTGCCCCTTAGCTAGCTTTGGAAGCACTCTTGTTTGAGCACTGATGGCAAAGCAAATAGTAGTGAGTAACCCAATAATTTTCAGTGATACCACCGTCTCCACTCCTGTAGCAAATGAAAACCAAGAAGATAGTGGTGCATTCAGGTCATAGGCCATCAGAATCCCTGTAATGACCAAAAGGAGCAATGAGGGCATTCCTATAGGCTCATAAGTCTTCTCAAAACGAGAAATAAAGTCAAAATTCTTATGCTTAAGCGCCTTTGGCAAAAAGCCCAAGAGCAAGACTAAATGCCCTCCTACCCAAACAGTTGCACTGATTAGGTGAATGATGAGTAGTATATGATGTTTGTCCATATAACAGCTTATTACTATTTGTTCTTAATAGAAGAGCAAATGTACGAAATAATTTAAGACAAATGAAACTTTTACTCAAAAAAAATTCTTCCTTGATTATTAGTCAATTATTTATATCTTTTTCGTATATTTGTCCCTTGATAAGAAATATTCCATTATAATGAACAAACATCTTCTTTTGTTGTTATTGTTTGCTTGCTCTTGGGTAAGTAAAGCCAATATGGCAAAACCATATACAGATGGGACTTCTCATACTTGTCTTATTCTTACCAATGATTGCAGCGTAACCCATGAGAAGATTCTTGCTGAAATCGTCAAAGATGATAAGAACTCCTTTAATGATTATATCATCCGCTTTAGAGCAAAATATCATATCTCCTCCCCTAAAGAACAGTCTATACCGCTGCTCTTTATGGCTTCCAACTATCTGAATGACCAGCAAGTTTTTGTAAATGGACAAGCTATCTCCTCAAACTCTATTGACCAAGAACAGGACTATCCTTTTCTGAGAAAAGAAGAAATCATTGACACCCTACAATATTCTGATGGTACTCCTACCCGATACAATACTTATACTAAGTACTATATTTCCTATGATGGAAAAGAAGAAGAAAAGGTAATCCCCTCAGATCTTATCTACTTTACAGCACCTCTTAAGACAGGAGAGAATGTGATAGAGGTTAGCTATAGTGCTTTCCCTACTACTTTCCATTATGGGTTTCTTCCCCCTTACCGGTTTGAATACAACTTATATCCTTCCAAATTTTGGAAAACTTTCCCTGAGATAGAGATTGAAATCCACTTTCCTAAGGAATTAGAATTTGAGCAATCCTCTATGGAAAAAGAGGAATATACAGTAAGTGACCAACTTTTTAAGGGAAAGATCAAGGATATTACCTATGGTAACTACTATTGGCAATTTTCTCCTAAACCTTCTTGGTTTGGTCGTATCGTCCTTACAATAAACCCTTTAGGCTTTGGAGCTATTCTCTTTTTAGTTGCCGCTGGGCTGCACTTTTATACTATCAGAAAAAAAAGCAAATGGGGCTTATGGTTAGGTGTATTCTTCGCCCCTCTGCTTTTCTATGTAGGATTTTTTGCTGCAATCCCTTTTATTGACTGGGTTTTAGGCCGTCCAAGCGATCAAGGATATGTTTTTCTTATAGCTTTCACTTATCCCATTTTTCTTATATTCTATGGGATGGTCACTTTTATTTACTACAAGTATGAAAAAAATAAAATTTAAAGATATATGTCATTAATCAAATCTATTTCAGGTATTCGTGGTACCATAGGCGGGAAGGTTGATGAGAACCTCACTCCTATTGATGCTGTTAAATTTGCAGCTGCTTACGGGTCTTGGCTCAAGGGACAATCTGGCAAAGAATACGTCAAAGTAGTCATCGGGCGAGATGCACGTATCTCTGGTGAGATGATTCAGAATTTAGTGCAATACACTCTTATTGGCTTGGGAATTGATGTAGTTAATATAGGACTTAGTACCACTCCTACCGTGGAAGTAGCTGTTCCTTTGGAAAAGGCCGACGGAGGCATTATCCTTACTGCCAGCCATAACCCTAAGGAATGGAACGCTCTAAAACTTCTCAATAACAAAGGAGAATTTGTCTCTGACCAAGATGGTAAGGCTATTCTTAGAATCGCACAAGAGAATGATTTTTCCTTTGCCACAGTAGATCACTTAGGCAAACTCTCCCATGATGACAGGTATATAGACCTTCATATAGAACAGGTACTCGCCTTACCACTGGTTACTCCTAAGGCTATACAAGAAAAAAAATTCCGTGTGGTAGTGGATGCTGTTAATTCTACAGGAGGCATTGCTATTCCAAGACTCTTGGAACGATTGGGCGTAGAGGTTATCAAACTCTATTGTGAGCCTAACGGACACTTCCCACACAACCCTGAACCGCTAAAGGAACACTTGGGGGATATTTGCAAAAAAGTCGTAGATGAAAAAGCCGATTTTGGTATTGTGGTAGATCCTGATGTGGATAGACTTGCCTTTATCACTGATCAAGGAGAAATGTTTGGCGAGGAATATACCTTGGTAGCTTGTGCCGATTATGTATTAGGAAAGACTAAAGGAAATGTAGTTTCCAATCTTTCCTCCTCTCGCACCCTACGCGATATTGCTCAAAAGCATGGAGTAACTTACTCAGCTGCCGCTGTAGGAGAGGTGAATGTGGTTACTGAGATGAAACGTGTTGGAGCTATCATAGGTGGAGAAGGTAATGGAGGTATTATCTACCCTGAATTGCACTATGGTCGTGATGCTTTGGTAGGCGTTGCCTTATTCCTATCCCTTTTGGCAGAGAGAGGCGGCAGTGTACAGCAACTCAGAGAGAGTTATCCTGCTTACTTTATGAGTAAGAACAAGATACAACTGACAGAGCAAATCAATCCTGACCAAATCCTCAAGGCTATGGAACAGAAATATGCTGATGAACAGACCACCACTATTGATGGGCTTAAAATAGATTTTTCAGAAAGTTGGGTACACCTAAGAAAATCCAATACAGAACCCATTATCCGTATCTATACTGAGGCGAAAAGCCAAAAAGAAGCCGATGAGCTAGCACAGCGCTTTATCCAAGAGATGCAAGCACTTATCTAACCCAATCCTCTGCTTATGAATATATATATTACCTTGGCTATCCTTGTGATAGCCTCTGCTTTCTTTATGGTGGGGAAGATTCGTTCAGACCTAGTAGCACTGTCCTCCCTTCTTCTATTGGTTCTCTTTGGCATTCTATCACCAGAGGAAGCCCTATCGGGTTTCTCTAACTCAGTGGTAGTGATGATGATAGGTCTTTTTGTTGTGGGAGGAGCTATATTCCAAACAGGTTTGGCTAAAATGATTAGTAACAAACTACTGAAACTCGCAGGTAAGAGTGAGCTGAAACTCTTTGTGTTGGTTGTCTTGGCTACCTCCTTCATAGGTGCTTTTGTAAGTAATACAGGGACTGTTGCTCTGATGCTTCCTATCGTGGTGAGTATGGCCATGAGCGCTAACATCAACTCCTCTCGGCTGCTCATGCCTCTGGCCTTTTCTAGTAGCTTAGGAGGAATGATGACCCTTATCGGAACGCCCCCCAACCTTATCATCAACGGAGAACTGATAAAGAATGGCTTCCCCTCTCTTACCTTTTTCTCCTTCACTCCTGTGGGACTGGTAGCTCTTGCTGTGGGACTACTGTACCTTATTCCTGTAAGCAAACGTTTCCTAAACAAGACAGATCCCCATCAAGAAAACAAAAAAGATGGTAAATCCCTTTCAGACCTCATGGACGAATATCAGCTTTCTAAGGATATTCACTTAGTCATGATAGGAAAGAATGCCCCTTTTGTAGGAAAAACTTTACTCGAAAGCCATATATCTGAAAAATATGAGGTAAATGTAACCGAAATACTCCGCAAACCAAGCCTTAACAGTTCTATTTTTCAAAATCCCAATCGTGAATTGGCTCAAGCTAGTACCATTCTCAATGAGGGAGATATCCTCTTTGTACAGGGGGATATTCGTAAGATAGAAGCTATGGCTTGGGAAAAATCACTACGACTCATAGAAGACAAATTCACCTCTCAAGAGGAGCTAATGAACTCTCAAAAACATGGTATTGCTGAGGTACTAATCACCTCTACCTCTCGTTTGGTGAATCTACCTATCAAGAAATCAAAGTTCAGAGAGCAGTTCTCTCTCAATATCTTGGGAATGCAGCGCAATGAGACCTATATCCTTAAAAACTTAAAAGATCAGCGAATCCATTCGGGGGATATTCTCTTGGTACAAGGCTCTTGGAAGGACATAGCAAGGCTCAATGACCAACATAGACACTTGATCGTACTAGGGCAACCACTCAAAGAGGCTTCCAAGGTAACT
The DNA here is from genome assembly GCF_938029845.1 of uncultured Capnocytophaga sp. Classification (GTDB taxonomy): domain Bacteria; phylum Bacteroidota; class Bacteroidia; order Flavobacteriales; family Flavobacteriaceae; genus Capnocytophaga. Next base: position 8,960 of record NZ_CALHGG010000140.1, on the reverse strand, counting down.
CTTACCCATAAAGCACCTATAGCAGCCATTATCATGCTACTTATGGTGGTAAGTATGATGTTTGACTTTATTCCTATACAGCCCGTAACAGCCGTTTTGGTGGCTTCCTTACTTATGGTGTTCTCTGGGGCTCTCCCGAATGTAGAGGCTGCCTACAAGACTATTAACTGGGAGACTGTAGTACTTATTGCAGCCATGCTCCCTATGGCCTTAGCTTTGGAAAAGACGGGAGCTTCTGCATGGGTTTCCGAGATGCTTGTGGGTAAGTTAGGTGGTTATAGCCCTTATATTCTTTTGGCAAGTATCTACTTTACTACCTCACTACTTACAATGTTTATCAGTAATACAGCCACCGCTATTCTTATTGCTCCTATTGCAATGAGTGCTGCCATAGGTATGGGTATCAATCCACTACCTCTACTTATTGCTGTATCAGTAGGTGCTAGTATGTGCTTTGCCTCCCCCTTCTCTACTCCGCCGAATGCCTTGGTAATGTCGGCAGGACGCTATACCTTTATGGATTATGTGAAAGTAGGGCTTCCCTTACAAATACTCATGGGAATTGTAATGATCTTGGTGCTACCTATCCTCTTTCCCTTTTAGATAAAAGTTAGAGGCTATCCCGTTGGGATAGCCTCTAACCATTTCTAAATCAAATATCACTATTTAATATCTTCAAAATCATCAATAGTGAATGATGATGAATTCTCTTTATCCTTATTAGAAGAGAATGTTTTCTTGAAATCCTTCTGATGTTTTTCAGAAATTACTTCCTCTCCTTTTTCTTCAAATACATAAGAGGTCATTTCATCCAAGATTTCCCTAAACGCGTTAAAGTCTTCTTTATAAAGATAGATCTTATGTTTTTGATAATGGGAAGAACCATCATCGTGAGTGAACTTTTTACTCTCTGTTATAGTCAAATAATAGTCACCAGCTTTGGTACCACGTATATCAAAGAAATAAGTTCGCCTACCTGCTCTTAGAGCTTTTGAGAAAATTTCATTGTTTTCTCCTTCATTTTCATACATATGTTCTATATTTTTAAGTAAATAATTTTTGTAATATGTTTATTTTATTGTATCATATTCTATGATAAAAATATCTTCGTTCTCTCTCTTAAAATAATAGTGTTCTCGTCCAAATTTTTCTCTCCCCTCAGGCGTATTAATCTCCTTGATAGCTTCCCTATCCTTGGCTATTTCCTTTTGAAGAAATTCTTTTTGCCGCTTAAGGGATTCTATTTCTTTATTTAGTTTCCTTTGGGAAAGCAAAGAATTGGAGTCAAAGAACAACATCCATATTCCAAAAGCAGCAATGCCAATGAAGTAAGCATATTTCTTGAAAAAAACCTGAAAATCTATCATTTTATTGGATTCTGTTATGGACAATGGTTTTGACAATGTCAATAGCTACCTTATTATGTCGGTTATTAGGAATAATGATATCGGCATATTCTTTGGTAGGCTCTATAAACTGCTGGTGCATTGGTTTAAGAGTGGTTTGGTATCGGTTGAGTACTTCCTGTATATCCCTTCCTCGCTCGGTGGTATCTCTTTTGATACGCCTTATGAGACGCTCATCAGAATCAGCATGTACAAATATCTTAATATCAAACAAGTCTCTTAGGTCAGGATGAGAAAATATCAAAATTCCCTCTACTATAATCACCTTACAAGGTGCTATGGGTATCACCTGTGGTGTTCTATTGTGTTCTACAAAGGAATAAGTGGGTTGCATAATCATTTTCCCTTGCTTAAGTTGGGAGAGATGCTCCTTGAGCAAATCAAAATCTAAGGATTTGGGATGATCAAAATTCACCTTAGTTCTCTCCTCAAAAGTCAAGTGAGACAAATCGTTATAGTAAGCATCTTGTGAGATTACACTCACCTCTCCTTTGGGTATTTCTTGAACAATTTGATTGACCACTGTTGTCTTACCACAACCTGTTCCTCCCGTTATTCCTATGAGTAACATTCATTGTAAATTTTTGCAAAAGTAATTATTTTTCTTGACTTGAAAAAATTGTTTTTCTTAAAATATAACCCTTGCTAAGGTTAAAAATCATCTTTAAAAAAATCCTCATACTCCTGCCAAAAACCCTCTACTTGTTGCATGTTTTTGCTAAGAAATTCCATAGCCTGTTGCCAAGTATCCTTATTATATATACAAACTCCTTGTTTTTCAACCCAGATACGAGCTATTTTCTTACCATTTTCCAAATAATAACTTTGTTCAAAATAGTTTTCAGGTAAAAACTCTGTTAATATAGATTTTATGGATAAGAATTTATTGAAATATTCTTCTCTTTCCTCTTCATCTCCTTCTATATCGATACATACCATCGCTTTCTTAGCATCAAAATAGAACCTGAATTGGATAGACTTAACCTTCGTTTTATACAAAATCCACTTATGAGGGAAAGATTTCCCAAAGGATATCCAAAATTCTTGTCTGAGCTTAGCTGCTTCCTCTTTGCTATACATCTATTGGTGGTGATAAGGTTCGTTATTGAGAATAGTAAAAGCCCTATAAAGTTGTTCTACAAAAAATAGGCGTATTATCTGATGCGAAAAAGTCATCTTAGAAAGTGAACAAGTACTATTTGCTCTCTGATAAACTTGCTTTGAAAAGCCATAAGGTCCTCCTATGACAAAAACACATTGCTTAACTCCTGTATTCATTATCTTCTGTAACTGGGCAGAAAACTCCAAAGAAGTGTATTCTTTTCCTCGTTCATCTAAAAGAACTAAGAAGTCATTTTCAGCTATTTGCTTAAGCAACAAAACTCCCTCCTTATTCTTTTGCTCCTCTTGTGAGATGTTCTTGGTGTTTTTCAGGTCTGGGATTGTTTCTATTTCAAATTTTATATAAAATCGTATTCTTTTCTTATAGTCTTCAATTATTTTCTCCAAAATGGATACATCTGTTTTTCCTACTACAAGTAATTTTATAGTCATTTTACGTTATTTTTTTCTCATCATCATCTAATATTCGCTTGATTGCATAAAGAGTATGAGTAATTTCTTGTGCATCTTCGTCAAAAATCCCCTTAGGAACAATTCTATCAACACGTACCTTACCATAAGCATGAATGATATAGCTCGGTTGGATAAGAAGTCCCACATGAATAATACGCCCCTTGTTATCATTGAAAAAGAGTAGGTCTCCTACTTCTGCATCTTCTAAAGTAGCCACATCATTCTCTATCATCTCATGTTGTGAAGCCATATCACGTGGAAGCTTTATTCCCATTAGCTTATAGACCATCTGTACAAATCCCGAACTATCAATCCCAAAAGGAGATTTCCCTCCCCATAAATAAGGAGTATTTAGATATCTCAAGGCTATCTCCACAATATTCTTACGTAATACCTTTCTCTGTACTTCTCCAGAGAACAAATGACCTATAAAGGGGGCATTGCTTACAGTAGCTCCTATACAGATGGGCAAAAGATCATATTCTTTATCACTAATCTGTACATAATCGACCATATCTGAAGCATAGCGAGGAAGTATCTTCTTAGTCTCCTCATAAGTTGCTTCACTTATAGGAGATAATTGTTTGGCATCTATCCAACCTTCATAATTATCAAAATCTGTACGTACATAACACCAAGCTTCTTCTTCTTTTATAACAAAACACAATTCCCCATATAATAGCTGAGAAATTTGTTCACTTTTATGAGAGGCTTCATCTCGCAGAGGTACTATACTCAAATGACATATAGCATACATAATTTATTTCCTTATAAAGAGTACAATATTACGATATTTTTTCCTACTAAACAAATTTATAGCATAGTAAAAGAAAAGAGGCATGTAGGATTATGCCTCTTTCTCAATAAAATTATATATTACGTTACAAACTATGCCAACATGGTAACAGGATTTTCTATGTAAGCCTTCAAGGTTTGCAAGAATTGTGCCCCTGTAGCCCCATCTATAGTGCGATGGTCGCAAGCAAGGCAAAGCTTCATAGTGTGTCCTACTACTATTTGTCCATCTTTCACTACAGGTTTCTCTACGATAGCCCCTACTGAAAGAATAGCAGAGTTAGGTTGGTTAATAATAGAAGTAAATTGCTCTACTCCAAACATACCCAAGTTGGAAACAGTAAAGGTACTTCCGTCCATTTCAGCAGGAGTTAACTTTTTGTTACGTGCTTTTCCTGCCAAATCTTTTACCAATACTCCTATTTGAGATAAGCTCAAATTATCAGCAAACTTAAGTACAGGTACTACCAATCCGTCCTCAATAGCTACTGCTACACCTATATGTACATGCTTGTTATATACAGTAACATCTCCTTTCCAAGAAGTATTCACTTGTGGGTGTTTTCTAAGAGCCATAGCACAAGCCTTCACTACCATATCATTGAAAGATACCTTAGTATCAGGCAAGTTATTGATTTGGTTGCGTGATGCCATTGCATTTTCCATATCTACCTCTATAGTAAGGTAATAGTGAGGTGCAGTAAACTTAGATTCAGAAAGACGCTTAGCAATTGTCTTACGCATCTGAGAATTCTTCACTTCTTCAGTAACCTCTACTCCTACAGGTACATACGCTACAGGAGCAGCAGCTTTTTCAGCAGAAGCAGAAGCAGCAGGGGCAGCTTTTGCTGATGGGGTGAATCCTTCCACATCTTTGCGTACGATACGACCATTTTCACCACTTCCTTTTACTTCAGAGAGGTTGATACCCTTATCCTGAGCAATCTTCTTAGCCAAAGGAGAAGCAAATACACGTCCGTCAGTAGCTGTTGCTGCAGGTGTAGCAGCAGGAGCTGCAGCTTTAGGAGCCTCAGCTTTACCCTGAGCAGCTGCTGGAGCAGCACCACCACCTTGAGTAGCTGCTAGTACAGCGTTTGCATCAGTACCAGCAGGACCTATAATGGCAAGTAATGAATCAATAGGAGCTGTTTGACCTTCTTTGATACCTATATATAATAGTATACCTGCATAGAATGATTCGAACTCCATAGTTGCTTTATCCGTTTCTATTTCGGCCAAAATATCTCCTTCTTTTACAGTATCTCCTACCTTCTTAAGCCAAGAAGCTATAGTACCTTCTGTCATGGTATCACTTAGTCGAGGCATGGTAACAATCTGTACTCCTTCAGGCATAGCTCCAGGAGCGCTTGCTGGAGCAGCAGCGGGAGCCTCAGCAGCAGGTGCTGGAGCAGCGGCAGGCGCAGGTGTTGCACCTCCTCCTATAAGAGCTGAAATATCTTCGCCTTTCTCACCAATGATAGCCAAGAGGGTATCTACAGGAGCTGTTTCACCTTCTTTTAGACCAATGTATAATAAGGTTCCTGAGTAGAAAGATTCAAACTCCATAGTTGCCTTATCGGTCTCTATTTCAGCGAGAATATCACCTTCTTTTACAGTATCACCTACTTGTTTGAGCCATTTTGCTACGACTCCTTCTTCCATTGTGTCGCTTAATCGCGGCATATTTACTATTTCTGCCATTTTCTTTTATAATTTATGAGGTAAAAAAGGATAATTTTCTTGTTCGTATACTACATCATACATTACATTCTTTTCAGGGAATGGAGATTCATTAGCGAACTTTTCACACTCTGCTACCAAATCCTTCACACGTTCGTCAATTGCCTCTATTTCTGCATCAGTGGCATATTTCTTTTGTTTGATTACGTCAAGAACTTGAGTAATAGGGTCTATCTTCTTATATTCTTCCACTTCCTCTTTAGTACGGTAGTGTTGCGCATCGGACATAGAGTGTCCACGGTAACGATAAGTACGAATATCCAAGAAAGTAGGACCTTCTCCACGGCGTGCACGTTCTACTGCTTCATATACCTTTTCAGCTACTGATACAGGGTTCATACCATCTACAGGCTCACAAGGCATTTCATAACCTAAACCTAATTTCCAAATATCAGGATGGTTAGCAGTTCTCTCCACAGAAGTACCCATAGCATAGTGATTATTCTCACAGATAAATATCACTGGGAGTTTCCAGTTCATAGCCATATTGAAAGTCTCATGAAGGGTTCCCTGACGTGTAGCCCCATCACCCATAAAAGTAAGGACAACTCCCCCTGTCTCATTGTACTTCTCAGCAAAAGCTAAGCCAGCACCTAGGGCGATTTGTCCTCCTACAATTCCATGACCTCCGAAGAAGTTATGTTCTTTAGAGAAAATGTGCATAGAACCTCCTAAACCTTGAGAAGTCCCAGTTCCTTTTCCAAAAAGCTCTGCCATAATTCTACGTGGATCTACCCCTAAAGCGATAGGATGCACGTGATTACGATAAGCAGTAATCATTTTGTCTTTCTTTGGGTCAATCACGTGCATACAACCTGCCACGATTGCCTCTTGTCCATTGTACAAATGTAAAAATCCTCTTACTTTTTGTTGGATATAAGCAGAAGCCAATTTGTCCTCAAACTTTCTCCAGAAGAGCATTTCCTCGTACCATTGTAAATACGTCTTTTTATCTATCTTTTTCATTATCAAGAATGAATTTAGTATATTTATTTATGCTTTTCTAAAGTGCAAATTTACGAATTTTAAATCACTTTGCAAAGATATAAAAACTTTTTTTATTATAGAATTTTTTTTTTATTTTTCTTCTCTGCTAAGTAATAAAACAGCAAAATATACTTCTAAGAAAAGAGCTACAAAAAAAGCAAACATAAAAGAAAGCACTTCCCATTCCCCTACCTTTGGCTGAGATAGAATTGGAGGAAGCAGAAAAGCCAAACAAGCTAGCATCTGCAAGAAAGTAAGTGCTACAAAGCGATAACCTACATAAGTATTCCCACCGATGGGTATAAGCAATAAGCCACATACTACTATAGCACACACTGCATGGAAAATATAGGACAACTCCAAAGAAAACAACAACAACCTATCGTAATATATCTCAACTATATAGATATGCAATAGGAGGAAAGCTCCCATGTACAAGAGTATCCTAAGGATATATTTGGGATAAAATAAAGAGGGTTTAGAACCCTCTTTGTTTTTGAATGCTTTCATATGCCTCTTGTATACGTTTGAACTTCTCTTCAGCACCCTTACGAATAGCTACATCATTAGTGTCAATACGATCTGGGTGATATTTCTTCACCATATCACGATAAGCCTTCTTAATTTCGGCTTCTGAAGCCTCTTTGCTTACCCCAAGAATGGTATAATCATCATCTTTTTCTTGACGGAACATTGCTTTTACACTCTCAAAATCAGATTGATCTATATTAAGATTCTTATTGATTCGTTCTAGTAGGGCAAGCTCTGCTTCCTTGATACGGCCATCAAGGCTTGCAATATCAAATAAGAAGTGCATAATGGAAAGACGTGCCTCATAGTTGGTTCGAGCACGCATATACAAACAGATACGAGTGATTGGCACCTCATTTTGTTTTATCTGATTGAAAGCACGGAATATATCGTTTGATTTGTCTTTTCCATAGAGAGAGACAAACTTATAACGTACATAGTCCAATTCTTTTTGGGTAGGTCCTGTACCATCAGCCTTGATTACTAAAGCACAAAGTGAAAGCAAATTAAGCTCAAAGTCAGTAGGATTGTAACCTCCTTCTATAGCTGCTCCTTGTCTTAGATTTACCTGATTACTTGCCCTTCCCTTGAATAGGGTTAAGCGAAGTAATAATCCTAAACATAAAACAGCAATAGCTATCCATATATTTCTAGTAATCAATCCAATAACTACAGCTACAATATACTCTAAGTATTTTTCTATAATTCTTGACATATTATTTCTTTTTTGAGGGCAAAGATAAAAATTATATTTTTTATAAACAAATGATATTTTAATTTTTTTTAATTTTTATTCAATCTTTTCTTTTTTAAAAAACTTGTGAAATGATTTGAATAATATTCTCTGATTTTCCCATAGAATAGTAATGCAAAGAAGGAACACCTGCCTTCTTCAACTCTATACTCTGAGCAATTGCCCATTCTATACCAACCTGTTTAACAGCCTCATTATTCTTACATTTTTCTATTTCCTTAACCAATTCCTCTGGGAAATCTAAGAAAAAGGCTTGCGGGAGAATATTGAGATGTTTCTTGACACTAATAGGCTTGATACCTGGGATAATTGGCACATTAATTCCCATTTCACGTGCTTTATCTACAAACTCAAAATACTTTTTGTTATCAAAGAACATTTGTGTCACCACATAATCAGCACCATTATCTACTTTTTCTTTAAGTTTTTCCAAATCAAAAGTCTTTGAAGGAGCTTCTATATGCTTTTCAGGATAACCTGCCACCCCTATACAGAAATCCATACCAATATTGGTTTCCAAAGTATCATGTAAGTAAATACCTTTGCGCAGGTTATTGATCTGTTTTACAAGGTCGAGTGCATATACATTTCCATTCTTGGTAGGTCGAAAATACCTTTCCTCCTTCATAGCATCACCTCTTAGCGCCATGATATTGTCTATGCCCAAATAGAAACAATCCACTAATAAATCCTCTGTCTCTTCTTTGGTAAATCCTCCACAAAGTACATGAGGTACTGTATCTATATTATATTTGTGTTGTATAGCCGAGCAGATACCCACCGTACCTGGACGCATACGAATAAGTTTCTTCTCCAATAACCCATTTGGGTGCTCCTTGTAGAGGTACTCTTCGCGTGAGGTAGTCACATCTATAAAAGGAGGCTTAAACTCCAATAGAGGCTCTATGTTCTTGTATAGCTCCTCTATATTATTTCCCTTCTTAGGAGGAACTATCTCAAAAGAAAATAATGTTTTCCCTTTAGCTTTTTCTATATGTTCTGTTACTTTCATCTTCTTATTCTATATTTTTTTCATTAATAATATTCAATCACTCGTTCTGTTATCTCTATGGGAGTTCTATTTTTATATTGTGTTCTCTCCACCCAGTTACCTTTTTCATCAAAGGTATATATGAATGTATATTTTTCATCTAGAATACCCTTACGGTATA
>NZ_CALHGG010000139.1 GCF_938029845.1 uncultured Capnocytophaga sp. | reverse complement strand
TTTTGGGATTGTTCCAGGGCATTATTACTATCAGTATGATAAGAATGGGGTGTATGATTGGGACTATAAACTACCTTTTCGCTATACAAACCGCCCTGAGTATGGGAAAAACCTTTTCTATATGAATAATCAGCGCCTATTTGTCTATGAGGATCAGGCTTATTATAAGACTTCTGAAGATAGCCTCTATGTACCTCACCTCAGCCCCCAGCAGTTAGCGTTGCTCAAAGAAGGAAACACACCCTTAAGGGAATTATTCCCTTCCCAAGACAATAAGCAAATAGATACCACAGGCTTTGAGGAGCTTACTTATTCTTTTTGGAGGCATAACGGACAGATTTATCATTTGTTTTATAAGGAGTGGTATGATAATTACGAATATGGTTGGATGAGTGAGCACCGATATGTAGTTGTAAAAGGCTATGACAACGCCTCTCTAAAGGCAGTTTTCAACGGTTTCTTAGCTGATAAAAATTATTGGTATGATGATACCACAAGGCTGTTCCAAAACAAGGACGTGGAGCTTTTGGCTATTTATAAGGGGTATCGTCGAAAAAAAGGCGATGGTATGGATCCCACCCCTGAGACTAATTTCTACCTCTTTAAGAATGCCCAGGGGTATTGGTTGGTCGAATTAGGTGGTGAAGGGGCAATGTGTCCATTGACCAATGAGCAAGCCAGTAAGTTATTAAACCAACAATAGCAACTCGAAACTCAAAACTCAAAACTCAAAACTCAAAACTATCATGAGACATTTTATATTATTTTTATGTTCTTTTTGTGCAAGCCTCTATCTTTTTGCCCAAAAAGAACCCCTACAAGTTACCGATATTACTAAGGTGAGTAGCTTAGGAGCACTGCAAAAGAGGAATAGTGGTTGCCGATATGTAGAGGGATATATCCTAAACCCCAATAGGCTGATATACCAGACCTATGATACACGCCGTGAATTCTCTGCGGATATGTCCTCTTTTCAGGTCAAAAGAGACGGCTTTGCGATGGATAAAAATGGTATTTATTACCAAGGTGTTTTCTTTCCTATTGATACTACAGGATTTAAGGTAGTAGGGGAGAAGGAACGCCCCAGAGGGGAAGGAGGCGTCTATAAGGGGGAGGATTATCTATGGCGTACCAACCAAAAGGCTTTTTTAGGTACCCAAGAAATAGAGGTGGCTGACCCAGCTTCCTTTGAGGCAGTAAAGTATTTTAATGGTTGTTATTTCAAGGATAAGAACTACCTCTATTATTACGAAAAGAAGATAGTAGGTTCTCATAGCCCTTCTGTGAGAACACATAATTATTTGGAACTAATCTCTGATAAAAATAACACCTACCATAGGGGAGAGCCTGTCTCTTACAAAGGACAAAGAATAGAAAATATAAACGATATACTTTTTAAAACCTCAGAATATGTGCTATATACGCCTACTTTTGCTATAGGTGAAGAACTCAGGTGGATAGAGGTGGAGGGTATTGATGCCAAGACACTTAGACCCCTTTCAAGGTACTATGCTATGGACAAAGATCATATATTCTATGGAAAAGCTAAGACGCCTATAGAAAAGAAAAACTTTGCTAATATACGTGTTTTTGACCAAGTAAATAGTAAGTATATCTCCGATGGGAAAACGGTCTATTCAGAGGCTGATTACAAAACAAACTACGATGCTCCTACCTTTGGAATGCTTCCTAAATCAGATTTTAAATACGATAAAAAAGGTATTTATTACAATGGTAAGGAAAAAATGCCTTTTCATTATACAGAACCTCCTCTGCTGGGAAAGAATACTTTCTATGATTTTGACAAGGGAGCCTATGTAATCTATCTCAATCAGGCTTTTTATCCTTTCGGAGAAAAAGACTATTTTCCTAATCTGACCCCAAAACAAGTAAAAGATCTCAAAGAGGGGAAATTATTTTTGGTGAATAATGCTACGAATAAAAAGGCTGAAATACAAGATACCTTTGCATATAATTTGTACAAAGCTAACAATAGGATATACGTTGCTCAAACACCTCAGAAGGCAGATGCCAATACCTTTGTAGGTTTGGGCAGTGGTTTCTATAAGGATAAGGACAAAGTGTATTATTATGACAGATGGGGAGAGAAAGAAAAGCTATGGGTTGTTCAGGGGTATGATACACCTACCTTAGCTGCGGCTCCCAATGGCTTTTTGGCAGATAAGGACTATTTTTATTATGGTACCACAAGGCTATTCCCAAACAAGGAGGTGGAGCTTTTGGCTATTTATGTGGGGTATTGGAAAGGCTGTGGTTTTGATTCAACTCCTACCACTAATTTCTATCTCTTTAAGAATGCCCAGGGCTATTGGCTTGCCGAATTAGGTGGCGAAGGGGTGATGAGTCCATTGACCGATGAGCAAGTTAGACAATTAACCAATGAGCCGATGAGTCGATGAGCCAATGAGTCAATGAGTCAATGAGCTAGTGAGCCAATGAGTCAATTGGTCAATGAGTCAATTGGTCAATGAGCCAATGAGCTGATGAGCCAATGAGCTAATTAGGCAAATCGGCAAATCAACAAATCGGCAAATCGACAAATTGACAAATCGACAAATCGGCAAATTGACAAATTGACAAATCGACAAATTAAATTGATATGAAGCTAGTTTCAATAATCTCTCTATTGCTTTGTTTCTCCTTACAAGCACAGCAGAAGCGCTGGCAATTGGATAGTATTCAGCAAATCCAGTTCTATTCTGACAAAATAGAATATGTATATAAGACCTTCCATCAGTCCTATGACCCCAAGACAAGGACAGTTACCATGATAGATGAGATAAAAGGAAAATGGAGGGATAAGTATAAGTATGTATGTGAGTATAGCCCGCAAGATAGCTTGTTAAGTAGGATAGTTTATAAGTATGACCGAGATATTGATGACTGGCGCGAGCACGAGATGATCCATTATGTATATAGGGGAGCGGAAATTCAGCAGAGAATATATGATAAAAATAAAAATGGGGGCTGGCAACCCCGTAGAACCTTCTATTTTGAAAATATAGATGGAAAGCTATATCTCAAAAGAAATGAGGGCAGAGAAAGTACTGAAAAAGGTTGGGGCGGTATTAGCTATGATCCTCCTGAAGAATGGCCTCTTTTCTCCATGCAAGAGATGACCAACAAGAAAAAAGTAGTCCCTCAGGTGAGGTATAATAGAAAAGGGGAGGCTATAGAAATGCTGTTTATGAGAAAAGATGGATATAAAGACAAGCAAAAACTCTCTTATGATGATCTAGGAAATATCCATGAATTAGAACTATATGAATTGAGAGATTCCAATATAGGACTTAAAAAAGAAGAAAAGAGGGTATATACTTATGCCCCTGATATTCTCTATGAGGAGGTTTTAGACAAATGGATGCAAAATGATAAAAATCGGAAGCCTAAGAATGCCATTCTCTCTAAAAAAGTATACAGACATAAAGCCTTAGGAGGATACCAACTTATCTATGAACATCGTTATTTCTACTCACCCATTAAACAATGAGACAATGAGACAATGAGGCAATGAGACAATGAGACAATGAGACAATGAGACAATGAGCCAAATTGACAAATCAACAAATCAACAAATTGACAAATCAACAAATTGACAAATTGACAAATTGACAAATTGACAAATTGACAAATTGACAAATTAATTTATTTTATTTCTAAATAATTTATTATATTTGCACCCTGAATATGTAAATTATTTATATGAAGAAAATGGTAATTATGGCCTTAGGCTTAACATTTACGGGCTATGCACAGCAGCTCAGTATGGAGCGTGATACCTTAGGGCTGGAAGAGGTAGTAATCACTGCCAATCGTATAGAGGAAAAGAAAACCGATGCGGTGGCGAATGTGACGATTATTGACCAAAAGAAACTGCAACAGTTTATTAAGATCGCGCCCGATATGTCGCACCTTATTGGAATGATTGAGCCAGCCATGGCACTCTCTACCAATACGACTAACAACCGCTATCAGAACTTACGCGGGCGTGCACTCTTAGTGCTTATTGATGGGATTCCTCAATCTACGCCCTTGCGCTCTACCGACCGTGATATACGCTCTATAGACCCTGCGGCAGTAGAGCGAATTGAGATAGTGAAAGGTTCTACGGCTATTTATGGGAATGGAGCCATAGGTGGGATTATGAATATTGTAACCAAGAAAGCACCTAAAGGGGTAGCCTTCAGCGGGCAAACTTCCTTAGGGGCTTCGGGCAGAGATTCTTTCAAGGAAAACAGGGGCTTTGGCTACCGTTTCAATCAGCAATTCTCAGGTAACTACAAGGGTTTTTCTTACCTTTTGGATGGAGCTTTTACACAGACAGGTTCAGCTGTGGATGGATCAGGGGAGTATATCTCTCCGCGCTATGGTTTGGGCGATGTACGTACCTATAATGGTCTTATAAAGCTTGGTTACCAGTTTGATGAGGATAACAAAGTGGAGGCGATGTATAACTTTTACCAGAGCTTGCAACATACTCCTTTGGTTGCCTCTGGAGGAAAGTATTTGCAGAGCCCTCGTATTGGAGTCTATGGTAGCAAGGATCCAGCTGCTCAGGATGAGGGGATGCGCTACAATCACAATGTTTACGTGAAGTTCAATTCCAATAATATCTTTGCCCATACCGACTTGGAACTCTCCGCCTTTACCCAACACCAGTACGCCATCTTCGACTATCGCAAGCATAATGCCAAAAGTCCACGATGGGAAAGCTCTAGCGGACAAGCAACCGTAAGAGGAGAGAAATACGGGGTTCGTACCCAACTTACTACCAAATTGCTCTTTGGGGAAAACATCTTTACCCAACTACTCTATGGAATAGATGCCTTGATTGATAAGACCAGTCAGCCCCTTGTAGATGGGCGTTACTGGATGCCTGAACTGACTTCCTACAACTCAGCTCCTTTCTTGCAAACCAAAACGACTTTCTTCAACCACTATGTACTCAAGGCAGGACTACGTTATGATTATATAGATGTAGCTGTACCAGATTATCAGGTACTTAGACTTAAAAATACCGATCCTCGTGTCTATGTAAAAGGTGGGGAACTCTCCTATAACAACCTCTCTCCCAATGTAGGGATCGCTTACAACCAAATCAAATATTTCCAGCCTTTTGCCTCCTATTCTCAAGGATTTTCTATCTTTGACTTAGGTCGTACCCTTCGTGCTGCTAAGGCCGATGTGCTTTCTAAGATCAACACTGAACCTGTCAAAACGGATAATTATGAGATTGGGGCTTATTCCGAAATAGGTAAATATGTGCACTTGAGTGGCTCTTATTTCTACACCTATTCCAAACTTGGTAGTGATCTCAAGTCGGTAAGTGGTTTCTGGGTGGTGGATAGAAGCCCACAAAAGGTATATGGCTTTGAGGTCAATGCGGATATCTTCCCTACCGATTGGCTTACCCTTGGTGGTAGCTTTATCTCCTTTGAAGGAGAAAAGAAATCTACCGGAGATGGTCCATGGGACGGCTATATGAGTGGTACTTCCATTCCTGCGCCTAAGGCAAGTGCTTATGTAAGGGTTACCCCAACCGCTAAGAGTTACCTTCAAGTGAACTACCTACACACAGGCAGCCGTGATCGCTTTGCTCCAGATAACAAAGGAGTATATACCGAAGGCGAAGGGGTAGTCTCTCCTATAGATCTCTTCTCCCTCAGTGCGGGTTATACCTTCAATAAGAATCTATCTTTGGGCTTAGGGGTGGAGAACCTCGCTGATAAGGTGTATTATACCCCTGCTTCCATGCTTGTAGCCCGCGATGCCGAATACGCTCGTGGTAATGGTCGTTACTTCAACCTAAATCTTACTTACAGATATTAGTTTTTCAGTAGTCAGACGCCAGTTTTCAGTGGTCAGGCGTCAGTTGACAGTTTTCAGTGGTCAGGCGTCAGATGCCAGTTATCAGTGGTTAGGCGTCAGATGCCAGTTATCAGTGGTCAGGCGTCAGTTGACAGTTATCAGTGGTCAGATGTCAGAGGTTAGTCACAATAGGCTGACTTCTGACGTCTGACCACTGACGTCTGATAAAGAGCTGACGTTTGTTAAATACTTAACATTATTTTTTATCGTATAAATTCTTACTTCTCACAGGCTTTTTCCTTGACTTCCCCATTCTAAATGTTGTAATTTTGCAGCGTCTTAGTAGTTGTTAATCATTGACACTAATCAATATGTAGAAAACGATTTTATAGCGTCTTACAAAGATTAGCAGATGGTTTACTTTTTACCTTTTACTTTTTACTTAAGTAGTTATGGAGGAAGCTTTAGAAATACTTTGGACATATGCACGTCGTGAGCCGATAGAGAGCAATGGGAAGACTGTGGTGGCTACCATCAGTCAAAGCATTGCGGCTATTCGTCTTATTATACGGTTGGAAGGAAGGTTTCAAAAGAGTGGAGAGCGAAAAGTTAATACTGGAAAATTGGCAACATCTATTAGTACAACACATGATTGTCCAGCCTCTACACCAGCTCAACCTCAATTCACCCAATCCAAAAAAGATACCCCAACCCTCTTAGTATCCTCCTCTCTTTGGGAGAAAAAGACAAAATCTTCTCAGCAAGAGCCAAACCATCCGATCATAAAACCTTCCTATCATACGACCAAGCCCCGTAAGGTTTGTCGTCAGCATTCTTGTGTTAAGAATGATGATAGGAGCAGCAAACAAATGACCAAAACCCGTAAGTTTTCTCGTCAGTACTCTTATATTATGGATAACTTGTACAAGGATATCGCCTTGATTGAGTTGCCTATGAACAGAGATCATGTAGCAAATAGGTATTATAAGGATACTATAAGGCTAAAAATATGCTCACGTCCTCCGCCTTCTACGTTAGATGTGTAATTTATAGTGGCTTAACTTAATAAGGATGATGACTTTTTAGCTTTTGATGCAGATTACTTTACAAAAGGAGATAAGCACATAGGTACATTAGCTCATGGACATATTGGCAAATTGACAAATCAACGCATTGGAAAATTAGCAAATTAGTTAATCGGTAAATTGATGGAAATTTGAAAAAAAATTGGAAAATTCGTTTTTTTTCAGGATATTTGCCCCCTCAAAATTACAGAAATGAGATTAAAGTTTTTCTATGTATTTGCGTTGTTTATCATAGCTGTCCAAGCGGCTTTAGCGCAAGAAGTTACCGTTACAGGAACGGTAAAAGACGGACAGGGGGAACCTGTCTTGGGTACTTATATTCTTATCAAAGGAACTAGCCGAGGGGCTACCACTGATGATAAGGGGGCTTACAAGATTCAAGCTAATGTGGGCGATGTACTCTACTATTCTTTCTTAGGGATGAAACCTGTGGAGAAGCCCGTAACTAAAAAAACTTCAGTGATCAATGTGGTGCTTCAGGACGATGTACAGGAGATAGACACAGGACTTGTTTTCACAGGCTATGGTGCTCCCAAGGTGGGAAGTCGTACGGTAGCTTCGGTAGCGACTGTACAAGGTAAGGAAATTGCCCGTACCCCCGATGCCAATGCCATGGATGCACTCGCAGGACGTGTAGCGGGTATGGTCGTTACCACAGGATCAGGACGCCCAGGAGCTACCTCCAGTGTACTGATTCATGGGTTTAACAACTTTCAGTCAGCCCTACAAGGGAGTGTTTCTAACCAGACACCACTCTATATAGTAGATGGGATGCAGGTAAGCTCTAGTGTCATGACTGATATCAATCCTAATGACATAGAGAGTGTTACTGTACTCAAGGACGCAGCTTCTACCTCTATCTATGGTTCACGTGCTGCCAATGGGGTTATACTTATTACCACCAAACGTGGTAAATACAACGAACGTACCAATATAAGCATCAGCCACCAAGTGGGGTTCAACGCCATAACTAGTGCTAGCCGTAAGTTTTTTGAAGATATGATGACTCCTCGTGAATATTTGGATTTCTGGGCACAACGTGACCCTGCAGCAGTTCGTTCTGCAGCAGGTGTCTCAGGTAGTACTCCAGCACAGACTCAGGCAGCTATTGAGAAGATCTTGGCAGAGAATCCTTATAATACACGTTGGGACAAAGTATTTTTCCGTGACTTTGTACCTACCACCCGTACCGATGTTTCTATCTCTGGGGGTACAGCCTCTACAACATATTACCTTTCAGCAGGCTATCTAAAGCAAGAGGGGTCTACAGCTCCTTCAGTGGATTATCACCGTTACAATCTTAACTCTAACTTAGATACCCGTATCAATAGTTGGCTTAAGGCAGGACTTTCTCTTTCGGTAGGATATACTGAAACAGAGGGCGGACGCTCTTCTACAGCAGGGGCAAGAGTACTCGCCTTACCTCTGTATACCCCTACCAATCCCGATGGTACCCGTAAGAACTTTATCACAGGAATTACAGGGCGCGCTACAGGATTCTATCATCCTGAGTATGAAGCAGAAAAACAACCTAATGCTTCTGCTGGAACCGATGTGATGCCGATAGGATATATGATGGTTGAACCTATCAAGAATTTAGTATTCAAGACGCAAGCAGGGGTACAATATAGCGAAGGAGAAACGGTACAGAAACGCTTACGCTCTTTTACCGACTATCAATTCGGTTATGAGAATGAAGCCAACACACAAGTGTCTCAAGACAAATCTTATAGAAAAACTTTTACCAATACCTTGGAATACAAGTTTATGCTAGGAGACTCTCATAACATTACAGCTCTTTTGGGACAAGAATCTATTGAGAATATTAGTAAGGCATTGGAATCACGTACCGCAGGACAGCCTTCCGATGGACTTTCTATGCTCTCTCACGGAACTAAGGAAGTAGCAACAGGAGATAGCAAGACAGTGAGTACTTTCAATTCATATTTCTCTCGTTTGGAGTATGATTATCAAAATCGTTATTTCTTAGACCTTTCAGGTCGTCGTGATGGTTCCTCTAACTTTGGACAGAACAATCGTTATGCCAATTTCTGGGCAGTAGGGGCTATGTGGAAGGTTAAGAAAGAAGCCTTTCTAAAAGAGGTAAAATGGCTTACTGACCTTAACTTGCGTTTTAGTACAGGGATTTCTGGAAATGCAGGAGGACTTAATTATAGCAATATCAACGTAGTGAGTCCTTCTTTGTTGTATGATTCAAAAATAGGTTATACCCTAAGTAGAATAGGAAATCCTGATATACGTTGGGAAGAACAGAAGAAAACAAGTGTAGGAATCAATGCTATACTTTTATATAACACTTCTGTCAATGTGGAGTATTATCACCGCCGTACCTATGATGTACTCGCTTACCGAGATAATAACTCTACTAGCGGACGCTCTCAGATCTATACCAACTCAGGAGGTATGCAAAACCAAGGTATTGATGTAAGTATCTCTTCTCGTGTGTATTATGATGAGGGGAATAACCTAAGTGTACGTCCTTACTTCAATATGAACTATAACCAGCAGAAAATAACAGAGATTTTTGAAGGAAGAGAATCCTTGGTGAGTCTCAATAGTAATCTAGGCTTTAAGGTAGGTCGTCCTCTGGAATACACTGCTGTATTGCGCAAAGGAATAGACCCTAACACAGGACTTACACAGTGGTATATTCCTGGAACGGACAAAATGGAAACACAGACCGATGATAATCAGATAACTACCACTTATAATCCCAATTTGGCACAAACCACTGGTAAGAAGATGCATGCGCCTCTCAATGGTGGTTTCGGTTGGACTGTTACCTATCGTGGATTTACTTTGGATATGAATTTTGCTTTCACTGTAGGTAACTGGAAAGTGAATAATGATATGCGTTATAGTGAGAACCCTGGTACTTTTGCTTCAGGAAATATAAGTCGTAAGGCCTTTGATTATTGGAAAACAACAGGAGATAACACTCGTCATCCTAAAATTACCGAAGCTACTTTCATCTATTCAGGAGATTCTCGTCTTATACAGAATGCCGATTTTCTTCGCTTAAAGAGTATCAGCCTAAGTTATAGTCTCCCTAAGGAGGTTATCGAGCAAGTAGGTTTCTTTGACGGAGTACGCTTCTATGGAACGGCTCGTAACATATTTACACTTACCAAATACGAAGGGCCAGACCCAGAATTCTCTAATCCTATATCCTTAGGAGGTTATCCACCTTCTCGTCAGTTTTCTTTCGGGGTTGAACTTAAATTTTAAAAAGCAATGAAAAAGATATTTAACAGATTACCACTATATATACTTGCGGGACTCTCCTTACAGAGTTGTGTCAAGCTAGATCAAGAGCCTTTTAATGACCTGAGTGAACAGAACTCTTTCCTTAGTGTAGAGGATGCACAGTATTGGATCAATGGAATGTATGATGGGCTTAGGGAAAACACTTATGGAAATGCTATGTATAGTACCGACGTACAAGCTGATTTCCTCAATGCGGTACGCCGTAATAACGAAGTGCTTCCTGAACTACACCGTTGGACGAATTTTACTTCTTCCAATGGTATTACTGCAGCAATTTGGATGGCTTATTACAAGGCGATTCAAGATATTAATGTAGCGCTCAAGGGAATCCCCAATGTGCCTATATCCAAAGAAAGAGAACGCGTAGAGCGAGCTCAAATACAGCGTAACTTAGGAGAACTCTACTTAGGGCGTGCTTATTATTATACCTATTTGATAACGCACTTTTGTGGGGCTTATGATGCTTCATCCACTTATGGATTGCCTATCCTAAGAGAGTTCAAGGTGTCGAATTTTCCTGCTCCCAGTACACTCAAAGAAACCTATGAGTTTATCTTGGAGGACATAGCTCGTGCTCAGCAGTTATTGGACACAACCACAGGAACAGAGGGCGCTACCACTTTCACTGTGGATGCTGCTAAAGCACTGAAGGCACGTGTACTCCTTTACAAAGGAGAATGGGCAGCAGCTTATGCCACAGCCAAGTCCCTTATTGATGCAGGTACTTATCCATTGGCTACTTCAGAGAGTTCTTTGGAGGCTATTTGGAAAGAAGATGATTACAAAGAAAGTATAGTACAACTCTTTGCCAAAGCTCCTACAAGTTATACCTTAGGAATAAGTGATGAACTCCCCAAGTCCAATGATATCTATATAGGCGCTAATAACTTCTCCTATCGTTTGCGTCGTTTTCTCTATAATCCAAGCTATATTCCTACCCAGACTTTTCTGGATTTGTTTGAGGATACTGATTATAGAAAAAGTATCTATTTCCAAAAGCTCTTTGTTGATTATGGAAACACTGTGTATAGGAATATCTATTTGGTAACCAAGTATCCAGATAATAATGACCTAAAGATTAATTCTTCAGGGCTACCTACTTATATGCACAAGCCGAAATTGTTCCGTATAGCTGAGCAATACCTCATTGCTGCTGAAGCGGCTTACCGAAATGGAGACGAAGCCAATGCTAAGGTATATCTTAACACGCTTAGAGCAGCACGTATTTCAGGGGTAACTCCTATCACAGCAACAGGCAATGCCCTCTTTGCCGAAATACAGAATGAGCGTAATCGCGAATTAGCCTTTGAGGGCTTCCGCTTATATGACATCAAGCGTTGGGGCTTAGGCGTAGTCAGAGGTACTCCACAGAATGTAGAGGCGATTTTCTCTTCTCCAGCTCAGGAGTATCATCAGCTTAATATACCTGCTGGCAATTACAAACTTACTTGGCCTATCCCTGCTACCGATATCAATTTTGAAAAAGGTCGTTGGAAACAAAATCCAGGCTGGTAATTCTAAAATTAAAATAGGCTGCTCATAGGAGCAGCCTATTTTGAAAAATAAAATGAGTTCACTAACAAATTGGGGACTAAACAAAGAAATAATTCAGTAGGTCAGTAGTAACTAAAATAGCAAAGAGGCTATCCACAATGGATAGCCTCTTTAATTAATCTTAATGATTACTTATAATACTCGAATTTTTGTTCTATGATAAGGTAGGGTTCCCCATTTTCGCTTTCTGTCTTTTTGATCCAGTTCTTTTTCTTATCATATTCATAAGTGTAGTTTTTCTTTTGAGCAATGGTACCATCCTCTTTGTAGACTACATTCTCGGTTTCATTGCCTTCTTTGTCATAAGTGGAGGTTACCTTTCTTAGGAGTTTGCCAGAGGTATCGTAAGTGAGTCGCTCTAGAGGGTTTCCTTTGTCATCATTTTTGTAAAGGGTCTTAGCAGCTAGTTCGTCTTTTTTGTATTTATCCTCTTGGATAAGGTAGCCTTTGTCATCATAGGTGAAAATGCTCTTTTCGTCACATACACCCCCTACACAGTTGGATTTTTCTATAAGTTGGTGTTTCTCATTGTATTTAGAGAAAGTACTCATAAAGATGTCTCCTTTGTCTGTTAGGAGGTCATGACGCACACGATTACCTTCCTTGTCATATTCGTAGAGGTTAGTGGAGAGTGTTTTGTTATCCTCATCTTTGGAGACAGACTCTATCAGGTAGCCTTGGTCATTGTAGGTGTCATGGTAGGACATGATTACCCCATTGTTATTAATTAGCATCTTGGTCGTACGTCCCTTAGGGTTGAATTCAGTAAGCAGTTCCGAATTACCTCTGAAAGGTTTTCCTTGTTCATCAAAGCGATAATCCATTATACGGTATGTCTTTACTTTTCCTTTGAGTTTGGCGGCATCCCAACCCGTTTTCTTATTCTGACCGAAAGCAACAGTACCTGCTAAAAGCAGGATAATTCCTAATTTCTTCATTTTCTTATAAATTAATTTAGGGGGCAAAGATACGAAAGTTAATTGTTAATTGTTAATGATTGATGGTTAATTGTCTATGTTTAATTGTTAATTGTCACTTGTCATGAATCACTTGTCATGAATCACTAACTTATTTAAAAAAAATTTTCTCATTACAATAAAATATAGTAATTTTGCAACTCCAAAATACAGCAATCATCTTATGAAAATCTCATATAATTGGATTAAGGACTTTCTCAGAATAGACTTACCAGCGGAAAAAGTAGGTGAACTTCTTACAGATTTAGGCTTGGAGGTGGAAGGAATCACCTCTTATGAAAGTGTAAAAGGAGGCCTAGCAGGGGTCGTAGTAGGGGAGGTGCTCGAATGTACTAAGCATCCCAATGCTGATAAGCTCAGCCTTACTAAGGTTCAGGTAGGCGAGGGAGTGGTATTACCTATTGTCTGTGGAGCACCCAATGTAGCCAAAGGACAGAAAGTAGCGGTGGCGACCATCGGAACTACCCTTTATGACAAGCAGGGAGAACCCTTTAAGATTAAGAAAGGTAAGATCCGTGGTGAGGAAAGTCATGGGATGATCTGTGCCGAAGACGAACTTGGCCTAGGAGAGAGCCATGAGGGTATCATGGTCTTGGATAGTGCTTTGCCTGTGGGTAAACCTTGTAGTGAGGTCTTCAGTGTGGTCTCTGATATCATTTTTGAGATAGGACTTACACCGAACCGTGCCGATGCAATGAGTCATCTAGGGGTAGCTCGCGATCTTAGAGCAGGCTTATTGCAACAGGGAATTAATAAAGAGATTATTACCCCTTCGGTAACGGACTTCTTTGTGGATAACCGTTTGCTCAAGATAGATGTACATGTGGATAATAAGGAGCTAGCTCCACGTTACTGTGGGGTGAGTATCTCCAATGTCAAGATAGCACCCTCACCTGATTGGCTACAACAGAGACTAAGAGCTATTGGCATCACTCCTAAGAACAATATAGTGGATATTACTAACTATGTATTACATGACTTAGGACAGCCTCTACATGCTTTTGATGCCTTGCGTATCTCTGGTAAGAAGATTATTGTGCGCAATGCCACAGAAGGGGAGAAGTTTCAAACCTTGGATGGGGTGGAACGTACCCTTTCGACAGAGGATTTGGTAATCTGTGATGTAGACAAACCGCTATGTCTTGCAGGAGTATTGGGAGGTACTAACTCAGCAGTGGGGCAGGATACAACTCATATCTTCTTGGAAAGTGCTTATTTTAACCCTGTGGCTATTCGCAAAACAGCTAAGAGATATGGTATTTCCACTGATGCTTCTTTCCGTTTTGAGCGTGGTATTAATATAGATGATTGTAAGTATGCTCTCCTAAGGGCTGCTATCATGATAAAGAAGATTGCAGGGGGCGAGATATCCTCCGATGTGGTGGATTGGTATCCTAAAAAACAAGAGGATTTTCAGGTATTCTTGACCTATGAAAAGGTAGATTCTCTTATTGGTCAAGTAATTCCTCGCGATGTGATTAAGAGTATATTACACTCCTTGGATATCCAAATCAACAGTATTACCGAAATAGGAATGGGGCTTACTATTCCTTCTTATAGGGTGGATGTACAGCGTGATGTAGATGTGATAGAGGAAATTCTCCGTGTATATGGCTATAACAATATAGAGTTCTCCTCCAAGGTGAGTGCTTCCATGGCACACGCTAGCCGATACGAGGACTTCAATATACAGAATGTAATTGCCAACCAGCTCGTAGGACAAGGTTTCTATGAGATGATGAATAATAGTCTTACCTCAGCTGCTTATCAGGAGCTATCGGCAGATATTAAGGCTGATCAGGCAGTGGAAATACTCAATCCATTGAGTCAGGATTTGGCGGTGATGCGTCAAAGTATGCTTTTTTCAGGTTTGGAGACCATCGCTTATAACAACAATCGCAAGCGTTCGGACTTGGCCTTATTTGAGTTTGGCAAAACTTACCATAAGATAGGGGATACCTATACAGAACCTAAGCACCTAAGCCTCTTCTTATCAGGGAATATATACCCAGAGACATGGAACGCTCCTCAGCAAAAGACGAATTTCTATTACCTGAAAGGTTATGTAAAGGCTATTTTTGATCGCTTAGGCATCTCCGATCTTCAAGAAACACCTACTCAAGAGGCTATCTACCAAGAAGGAATTACCCTTTGGAAGGGTCAGACAGCTATGGCTTCTTTAGGAGTATTGAAAAATAGTATATTACAACATTTTGATATAAAACAACCTGTGTTCTATGCGGATATTCAGTGGGATCATCTACTGGCTAATCTCTCCAAAGAAGTGAAATACAGAGAGATTCCTAAGTATCCTGAAGTACGTCGCGATTTGGCGTTACTATTGGACAGTGAGGTATCCTTTGAAACACTTCACCGCATTGCCTTGCAAACAGAAAAAGATTTGCTTAAGAAGGTAGCCCTTTTTGATGTATATCAAGGAGATAAACTTCCTAAAGGAAAGAAGAGCTATGCAATAAGTTTTATATTACAGGATAGTAGTAAGACACTTACCGATAAGCAAATAGATAAGACTATGGCAAACCTTGTAGAGGCTTTTGCTAAGGCTACAGGTGCCGAATTACGTTCTTAAAAAGAGTATAGGAATATGGATTTTTCTTCCAAATTACTGGAAAATGCTATCTATGAAATTGCTCTGCTCCCAGGGATAGGTAAGAGAACCGCCTTGCGCTTGGCGCTTCATTTGCTCAAGCAACCTAATACTCAAACAGAGCACTTGGCTTCGGCCTTACTTAAGTTACGCAATGAAGTTACTTACTGTAAGAGTTGCCATAATATATCCGATACGGAAATCTGTGATATCTGTGCCAATATTCACCGAGATGCTTCTCTACTCTGTGTAGTGGAAGATGTGCGCGATGTAATGGCGATAGAACATACAGGACAATATAATGGTCTCTATCATGTCCTTGGTGGGAAAATATCTCCTATTGACGGGATAGGGCCTAATGAGTTGAATATAGCTTCCTTAGTTAAAAAAGTAAAAGAAGGAGGCGTAAAGGAAATTATCTTTGCACTAAGCAATACAATGGAAGGGGATACGACTAACTTCTATATATACAGACAGTTAGAAGGATTGGATGTTACCACCTCCACCATTGCTCGAGGTATTTCCGTTGGGGACGAACTGGAATATACCGATGAGGTAACTCTCGGTAGGAGTATCCTCCACCGTATACCGTTTCAAGTACAATAGGCAGTAGTCAGTTGTTAGTAATCAGTTACTAACCACTAATCACTAACCACTAATCACTAACCATTAATCATTAATAATTAAAAATATGGCAAGATACGAACTGAAATTACCTCAAATGGGAGAAAGTGTAGAGGAGGCAACTGTCTCTTCTTGGCTCAAAAAAGTAGGAGATACCATTAAAGTAGATGATATCTTGGTAGAAGTAGCTACTGATAAGGTGGATTCTGAGATTCCCAGCGAAGTATCGGGAGTAATTACAGAAATCTTGACCCCAGAGAAAACAGTGGTAAAAGTAGGCCAACTGATGGCTATTATAGAAACCGATCAGGAGAATGCACAACCAATAGAATTGCCTGCTTCTCAGGTAATTCCTCTACCTGCGCAGACTCAGGTACAGCCACTTACTGAAACACCACAACCTCAGCAGTTACCTATACAACCACTGGAAATAGAGCCTGCACAGCCTATCGAGCAACAGCCTGTACAATCCATTGAAGAAAAATCTGTACAGCCTATTGAAGAGATACCAACTTCTCCTCAAGCAGAAGAAGCATTAGTAGCTCAGGTGCCTTATGTACCTCAAGAGCCAATAACTTTGCCTGAAGTAGCTCAAGAAGAATCCGATGCCTCTTTCTATTCTCCTTTGGTGAAAACTATTGCCAAGGAGGAAAATATCTCCATGGATGAGCTAGCTTCTATACAAGGTTCAGGAATAGGTGGGCGTGTAACCAAGAACGACCTATTTAACTATTTAGAAAGAAGGGATGGCAAAACAGCTACCGCTTTGGCTCCCGTAGCTACTGTTCCAACACCTACACAAGAGACCTCTTCTTTGACCTCACCAGCTGAGTCAACGGATCTTACTACTCAAATCGCAGATGTAACTCTTATAGATGATAAGCTCGGAGGTTCTCCTTTCTCAGCTACTATAACAGAGCCTACTCCAATAGCTCCATCTCATGAGGAAGTAGCAGCTGTGACTTCCACTTCAGATTTAGGACTCCTTACAGAGCAGAAAGAGGAGACCACTGAAAAGGATCAGCAGGAAGAAGCCCTTGTAGCTCACCAAGAAGTTCCAGTAGTAGAATCCTCTACAGCACAAGAAGAAACTCCTGCTCCAGTGGTAGAACTTCCTGTAAGTCAAGAAGAGGCTTCTGCTCCAGTGGCAGAGATTCCTACACCAGAGGAAGAAACTCAGGTAGAGGAAGTGCCTGTGGCTCACCAGGAAACTCCAGCGGCTGCTCAAGAAGAAAAGACACAAACACAGGAGGTAAAATATCCTGATATCTCTGACTTTATCAAGAACTTTGAAGCAACACATGCTAAAGAAACGCCTGTGGCTGAAAAAGAGAAAGTCGTAGAAACCCCTGTAGAGCAATTACAACCAATTACCATAGAACCTACTCCTATTAGCTTGGAGATACCTCAGGACAAGCCAGAGGAAAAACCAGTGGTGGCAACCACTACCTATACACCTTCTCCTGTGGATAAGAATGTGGAAGTGATAGAGATGACCCGTATGGGCAAGCTTATCGCTAACTATATGATTGAGAGTAAGCGTGTGTCTGCTCATGCCACTAGCTTTATTGAGGTAGATGTTACTCGTATCTGGAATTGGCGTAACAAGCACAAAAAAACCTTTGAAGCACGTGAGGGAGAGAAACTTACCTTTACTCCTATCTTTATAGAAGCGGTAGCAAAAGCCTTACGTGATTTCCCATTGATGAATATCTCTACCGATGGCGAACGTATCTTTAAGAAGAAACAAATTAATATAGGTATGGCTACGGCTTTGCCTAATGGTGACCTTATCGTCCCAGTGATAAAGAATGCTGACCAACTCAGTTTGGTAGGTTTGGCTAAGAATGTAAATGATCTAGCTAAGCGTGCCCGTGAGAATAAGCTAAAACCTGATGAGGTAAAGGACGGTACTTACACAGTAACCAATATAGGGGCCTTTGGCAATCTCTTTGGCACTCCTATCTTAAACCAACCTCAAGTGGGTATCTTGGCAATAGGAGCTATACAAAAGGTGCCTGCGGTAGTGGAAACCCCCGAAGGAGATGTGATAGCTATTCGCTATAAGCTCATGCTTTCTCACAGTTTTGACCACAGAGTAGTCAATGGGGCATTAGGCGGTATGTTTGTACAGCGTGTAGCCCAGTACCTCGAGCAGTGGGACATCAACCGAGAAATATAGCTCATGCAACGCTTTGTTTTCTATTTTGCTTATCCCTTCCTATGGCTTATAGCACACCTACCTGATAGGTTACTCTATGGGCTATCGGACGGGATATGCTTTCTTATTTATAGACTTATAGGCTACCGTAAAAAAGTGGTAAGGCGTAATCTTTGCCTTGCCTTTCCAGATAAACCACTTGCTGAAATCAAACAGATAGAGACTGCTTTTTACCACCATTTCTGTGATATCTTCTTGGAGATGATAAGGACAATGGGGCTATCGCAGGCGCAAATGCAGCAGCGTATGACCTATACGAACAAAGAACTTATAGAGGACTTCTATCACAAGGGACAGAGCGTTATCATTATGTGTGGGCACTATAATAGTTATGAATGGTTACTCTCCTTAGCTGCTCAGATACCTCATACTTCCTACGCACTCTATACCCCTATTACCAATCGTTATTTTGACCGTTTTGTACGTAGGCTTAGGGAAAAGTTCCATAGCTATCTCATCTCCCGCTACAAGGCTATAGAGGAGATACGTCGCTTGCAACACGAAGGGGTACGCTGTGCCTATGGTTTGGCAAGTGACCAGTCGCCTTCACCAAATAAGGCTTATTGGCGTTCCTTCATGGGGATTGAGGTACCTGTATTCACAGGAGCCGAACGTATAGCCAAGCAGTTCAATATACCTGTGGTATTCTGTGATATACAGAAAAAACGCAGAGGCTATTATGAGGCTACTTTTACTCTTATTACCGATGCTCCTGCCACTACTGTGGCGCATGAAATCACTGACACCTTTACCCAACTACTTGAAGCACAGATACGCCGTGCCCCGCAGTATTACCTCTGGACACATAACCGATTTAAGCACGCCAAGGAAATAGTAAGTAGTCAGCATCTCTGACAACTGATGATAAAAAAACTAATGAAAAGTACTGGTTTTGTCATTATTTTTTTGTATCTTTGTCCGTAATATTAACGATAGAAATTTTCGTCATAAAAAATAATATTCTTTATGGATAAGTATTCTTTTCTTAATGCTGCAAACACTCAGTTTTTTGCAGATTTGTACGACCAGTATTTGGAGAACCCCGACTCGGTAGAGGCTAGTTGGCGCGCATTTTTCCAAGGATTTGATTTTGCTCGTGAGAGCTATGGGGACGATTTCTTCTCAGAAGAGTCCTTTTCTTCTCAGCCAGCCCCTCAAGTGGCTACCCCTCAAGTAGCTTCTTTGCCTATATCGGATAAGGTAGAGAAAGAATTGCGAGTTTTGAACCTTATTAAGGCTTATCAACAACAAGGGCACTTATTGGCTCAGATAGATCCCCTTAGAGTACGCAATGCTCAGGTGGCTTTCCCCTTAGAGAAATTTGGACTTTCTCAGGCAGACCTTTCTACTGTTTTTGAGGCTGCCAAGGAGCTATACTTACCTGCCTCTCCACTCTCTGTGATTCTTAAGAAATTGGAGGATACCTTTACCAAAAATGTGGGTATAGAATTTGAACATTTGGACGATGCCGCAGCCAAAAAATGGTTCCAAGAAAAAATATATTCAGGAGACTATACAGCTACTTTTTCTAAGGAAGAAAAAGTACGTATTCTACAAAAATTAGCAGAATCTACCGCTTTAGAGAACTTTTTCCATAATAAATATGTAGGCCAAAAACGTTTCTCCTTGGAAGGGAATGAGGCCTTAATTCCAGGCTTGGATGCACTGATAGAAGCCGCTGCTGACCGCCAAGGTGTCAAAGAGGTCGTTATAGGGATGGCGCATCGTGGCCGCTTGAATGTACTAGTAAATATCTTGGGCAAGAACCTACAAGATGTTTTCTCAGAGTTTGACGGTAAGGACTATCCTAATCCTGAGTTTGATGGAGATGTGAAGTACCACTTGGGACTTACTACCCTTCGCAAAACAGCCAAAGGGCAGGAAGTATTGCTTAACTTGGCTCCTAACCCTTCACACCTTGAGACGGTAAGTGCTGTGTTACAAGGGGTAGCACGTGCCAAACAGGATAACCACTATGCTAATAATCCTTCCCAAGTGTTGCCTATTGTGATGCATGGGGATGCCGCTGTCTCTGGACAAGGTATTGTATATGAGGTAATGCAAATGGAGCGCTTACGTGGTTATACTACCAAAGGAACCATTCACATAGTGATCAACAATCAGATAGGTTTTACAACCAATCCTTTTGACTCTCGTTCTACTACTTATTGTACTGACATAGCTAAAGGTTTCCAAGCACCTATCTTACACGTTAATTCCGATGATACAGAAGCAGTAGTACATGCTATGCTCTTAGCATTGGAGTACCGTATGGCTTTCGGGTATGATGTATTCTTAGACCTTGTGGGTTACCGCAAATATGGTCATAACGAAGGAGACGAACCACGTTTTACACAGCCTGTATTATACAAAATTATTGGAAGTCACCACAATCCTACAGCAATCTATACTGAAAAACTCATTAAGGAAGGTGTCATTACAGCTAAGGAGATAGAAGCCTACGAGGAACAGTATCGCAACTACTTGGATGTAGAATTGGAGGCTTCTCGTAAGAAAGAGCTTACCATTATCAATCCTATCATGCAGAATGAATGGGAAGGATTCGAACATATCGCTTCTGCTGAGCAGATGCTCCAAAGAGTGGATACCTCTTTTGATAAAAAGAAATTGGACGAATTAGCGGCACTGATTACCGCACTTCCAGAGGATAAGAAGTTTATTAATAAGATTTCTAAGATTATCAAGGATCGTCACAATATATACTTCGATGAGCAGAAAGTGGACTGGGGAATGGCTGAGCACTTGGCTTTTGCAACCCTCCTCTCTGAAGGTTATGACGTACGTCTTTCAGGAGAAGATGTAGGTCGTGGTACTTTCTCTCACCGTCATGCCGTGGTTAAGGCAGAAGAGACAGAGGAAGAAATCATACCATTATCTCATATCACGGCACAGGGTGGTGGTAAGCTACATGTATATAACTCCTTACTTTCTGAATATGGAGTACTAGGATTCGAGTACGGATACTCCCTTACAACGCCTAAGACATTAACTATTTGGGAAGCACAATTTGGTGATTTTGCCAATGGCGGTCAGATCATGATGGATCAGTATATCTGTTGTGGGGAAGATAAGTGGAAGAACCAGAGTGGTTTGGTAATGCTCTTACCTCATGGTTACGAAGGACAAGGAGCGGAACACTCCTCTGCACGCTTAGAGCGCTACTTACAGTTGTGTGCTACTCAAAATATGTATGTAACTAACTGTACAACCCCAGCTAATATCTATCACTTACTACGTCGTCAGCTTAAGGCATCATTCAGAAAGCCACTTATAGCCCTTTCTCCTAAGAGCCTGCTCCGTCACCCATTGGTGATTTCTTCCATAGAAGAGCTTGCAAATGGTCATTTCCAAGAAGTATTGGATGATACTCAAGTAAAACCAGAAGAAGTAACTACTCTTGTATTCTGTTCAGGACGTTTCTATTATGATTTGCTTGCAGAACGTGAGAAATTGGGTAGAAATGATGTTGCTTTGGTACGTATAGAACAGCTCTTCCCACTTCCAGTGGAACAACTCAAAGAAGTAATAGCACGTTATCCTAAAGTAACAGACTATGTATGGGCACAGGAAGATCCTAAGAATATGGGAGCTTATGGCTATATGCTTATGAACTTTGACTTAGTACCATGGAGATTGGCGGCTATGAAAGCCTACTCAGCTCCTGCGCCAGGTAGTCCTAAGCGTCACAAAGCACGCCACCAAGAAGCTATCGATAAAGTCTTTTCAAAGTAAGAGATAAAAAGAAAAAGACTTTAATTTAGATAAAGAGTAAAAGGTAATAGGTAGAGATACCTAATTACCTTTTACTTTTTGACCTCTCTACAAATAATTGTTTATTCGTATTTATTTTATTATTGAAAAGGGTTGAAAAAGTTGTTATTTGTTAAAGCGTAATTGCTTGCAATCCGTATAATGTTTTGTATTAAATAATTGTATTTTTTCTCCTATGGCATAAAAGTTAAAAAAAGACTTTTAAATATTTTTTAGCTTGATACTTCGAAAATAATTTATATCTTTGCCAAAAAATAAATAAATAATGGATTTTACTAATAAAACAATTGGAGAAATTGTAGCAGATGATTTTCGTACTGCTGCTATTTTTAAGAAACATGGAATTGACTTCTGCTGTCGTGGAGGTAGAACGATAGATGAAGCTTGTGAAAAGAAGGACGTAACTAAGAAGGAACTTATTGAAGAGCTTTCCTCTCTCCCTTCAGGCAATGGCGATGCAGTAGATGTAAGTAGCTGGCCTTTGGATTTATTAGCCAACTATATAGTGAAAATACATCACGAATATGTAAGAGAGAAAACACCTACTTTGGTACAGTTTTTGGATAAACTTTGCAAAGTACATGGAGACAGACACCCAGAACTCTTTGAAGTAAATCAACTCTTTAACGAAAGTGCACATGACTTAGCAGAGCATTTTCAAAAAGAAGAACGTGTGTTGTTCCCTTTTATAGAAAAGCTTGTTAAGGCTTCACAAACAGGTGAACCTTTGGAACCATCTCACTTTGGTACGGTAGAAAATCCTATTGAGATGATGAAGCATGACCATACCATTGAGGGAGACCGCTTTGCAAAGATTGCTGCCCTTACCGATGGTTATACACCACCTGCCGATGCATGTAATACTTACAGAGTTACTTTGGCTATGCTTGAAGAGTTTGAGAATGACTTACACCGTCATATCCACTTGGAAAACAATGTATTGTTCCCTAAAGCTATTGCCTTGGAGAAAAAATTACAAGAAAGAAACGCTTAATAACTCATAGCAATTTAATTTAAGGAAGAAACTACTTGGAAATTTTCTAAGTAGTTTTTTTGCGTAAGAGCATAAATAATACTATCTTTGTGCGCTAAAACAAATATTTTATGTTGACTTATCTTATTGTTTTTTTAGGAGTTCAACTCTTACAAGGACTTTTCTTGTGGAAGGGTTATCAGAAGGCAGGTTACAAAGGTTGGCAAGCTTTTGTTCCTGTGCAGAACATGCTGATACTCTTTAGGATTATTCAGCGTCCTTGGTGGTGGATTTTCTTGGTTTATCTGCCTGTGATTGGCAATATCATGGCTGTTGTTTTGGCCTATGAATGGTTACATGTATTTGGTTATCGTCAAAAACGCTATACCCTTTTGGCAGTAGTTACTTTAGGGCTTTTTATAGCTTATGTAATGTATCAGCCTAAGACACAATATATAGGAAAGAGTGAAGCTGTGATTGCCGAGAATGTACCCTCTTGGCTCAATGGGATTATCTATGCAGTCGTGGCCGCCTCTACCATACATACCTATTTCATTCAGCCTTATACGATTCCTACTTCTTCCTTGGAGAAAACCCTTTTGGTAGGGGATTTTCTTTTTGTGAGCAAGTTCCACTATGGTGCACGCCTACCTATGACCCCTATGGCTGCTCCTATGGTACATGATACTATACCTGTGGCAGGGGTGAAGTCCTATTGTTCTAAGCTTCAGTTGCCTTACTTGCGCTTACCTGCCTTACAAAAGATCAAGCGTAATGATATAGTGGTGTTCAACTGGCCTACCGATACAGTACGTTTTTTCCGTGATCCTTCTGGGATTCATGCTTATAAGCCAGTGGATAAGAAGTCCCACTATGTAAAAAGAGCGGTGGCTGTGGCAGGAGATACCTTTGAGATACGTAATGGAGATGTCTATATCAATGGGAAGAAGGAGGTTTATCCCGTGAGAGCGAAGCTCCAGACTTCCTATACAATAGATACCGATGCTGAGTTCAGAAACTATTTGGTAAGCCTCTATGGTAACCAATATACTCCAGAACAGTTATTACCTGTATTCTTATTCCAAAGTTTTGGTATTACTGATGGCTCTGGATTTACGGAGGATAACCAATTTATCGTGCAATCAGCTACTGAGGAGGTGGCTCAGAAAATAGGACAAGTTCCTCATGTAGAGAAAGTAACCAAGATAGTAGCTCCTAAGCAGTACAATAAGGCCATTTTCCCTCATAGTGAGCATTTCCCTTGGAGTGAAGATAATTTTGGTCCTGTGGAGATACCTGCTGAAGGCAAAACTGTACAGCTAACCGCTGAAAACTTACCCCTTTACAAGCGTATCATAGCCGAATACGAGGGCAATACACTACAAACACAAGGTAATGATATCCTTATCAATGGGCAAAAAGCTACCTCCTATACTTTCCGCCAAGATTATTACTGGATGATGGGAGATAACCGCCATAACTCAGAGGATAGCCGTTATTGGGGTTTTGTACCTTTTGACCATGTGGTAGGTAAGCCTGTATTGGTATGGATGAGCTGGGATAGCAATGCTTCAGGACTTAATAAGATACGTTGGAATCGTCTCTTTACTACTGTCAATGGGGAAGGAGAACCTGTTTCCTATCTCTATTGGGTATTAGGCTTAGGAGTGCTTGGCTATATTGGTTATGAGGTATATAAGAAGAAATACAAAAAAGGAAAAGTAAAGAAATAACAGCACATGAAGGCATTATTACACCC
Source organism: uncultured Capnocytophaga sp. (assembly GCF_938029845.1). Taxonomy (GTDB): domain Bacteria; phylum Bacteroidota; class Bacteroidia; order Flavobacteriales; family Flavobacteriaceae; genus Capnocytophaga. The sequence goes on along the minus strand of NZ_CALHGG010000139.1, from coordinate 5,946 downwards.
TACTTATTTCCCTACAATAGCCTCTTTCTCACTATTGGTAACGACCCCTTGTGTTTTGGAAGTGTCGGATAATTACCAAAAGCAGACCTATCGCAATCGTACTTATATATATGGAGCGAATGGTAAGCAGATACTTACGGTACCGATCCTACATACTGGAGGAGAAACAGGGCGACAGCTCTATAAGGAGGTGCGTGTAGATAATCAAGTGGCTTGGCAAAAGTTACATTGGAAGACCCTACAAACGGCCTATCGTACTTCTCCTTTCTTTGAGTATTATGAGGATAAGATAGCTCCTATATTTACCCAAAAACATACTTTTCTATTGGATTTGAATCTTCGTACTATTGAGGTGGTACTGGATTGCCTACACAAGGAAATTACTTGGGAGAAGACCACTACCTATGAGCCTACTTATGAAGAGTTGTCCGATTGTCGTTATCTGACCAATGCTAAGGAAGCCTATCAGGTAGATCAGGCACCTTACTATCAGATTTTTTCAGACAAGCATGGATTTATCCCGAATCTTAGTATTTTGGATTTGCTTTTCCATGAGGGAAATCAAACAATATCATTAATGACCCGTGATAAGTAATCAATCACTAGTAAGAAATAACAAAAGACTCATTACCTAGGTAATGAGTCTTTTGTTATTTCTTATAGAATGGTATCATATAGGAGAGCGTGTAGTTGTAGTTGATGCCGAAGTTACTACCTTCCCATACACGCTGTACCCCTGGTATCCAGAAATTGGGAAACTGATCGTCTTTCTTATTATAGAGTAAGAAGCTAAACCTTACGGAAGCACCTGCATAGAAGTGCTTGAATAGCTCTACCTTGATACCCAAGCTACCCTCTAACCAATGCGCAGTACGCCCCCTATGGGTAGTGAGGATATCACTCTGGCTACCACTGAGCGATTCATTCCAGTAGGTGTTATGTAGTGTGTGTAAGTTATAGCGGGATACCTCTTGGCTAAAAGAAGAAAAGCCATAACGTGCCCCGAAATAGATCATATTCTCCATTCCATACCAATTGGTATAGGAATTGTAATCAATTCCCAGCCTAATATATTCCCCACGGGTGGCAAAATCAAAGTAGTTGGTAGTACTATTCTTGTATTCCTTGCCTACTTCTCCTGCTATGTAATAACGATAGTTCAGGCGATAGTCTCCTACTAGTTCCAAACCCTCATAATTCTTATCGGTGAAGGTACGTATGAGCTTGGAGATATCGGCACCTATACGGAGTCCGTAGTGCTGATAGTGCTTTTTGAGGGTAGGAGTCTCAGTGGGTAGGGAAGTGGAGGTCTTACTCTCTTGAGCAAAGCTGTAACCTACAAGAAACAAGCTAATAAAAAATATGAATACTGGCTTTTTTTTCATTGTCTAATTTTCTAAAAAGTACATGTACGCGATCTATCCAAGAGGTGTAACCATCTACGGAGGAGGAAGTAGCGGCAAGGGTGTTATAGGTAACCCTATAGCCACAACCCTTACTAAGGAACTCTTGAGAGGGAGTAGCTGTGACTTTCAGTTCGCTCACGCTTCCACTTACCAAGACGCCAGTGCTGTCAATCACCGCATCCTTTGCCAAAAGGAAGGAAGTTTCGCCAGAGAGCAGTTTCAGAGGGAGTACAATGGAGTCGGTAGTGGCAACGGGCTGAATGATTTGGTGACGGTCTCCTCCCATGACCAAGAGGTTATTGACCGTTTTGGTACGGCGCGGGGCAGTCTTGTCATGTACCCGAATAATAAGGCGCGGGGTGATCATCTCATCGGCACAGATGTCGTCATTCTCGCATCCTGCAAGGAAGAGCACTAGCAATAAGTATAAAATATTTTTCATATCAGTTTAAATTATACAAAAAAATCCCTGAAAAACAGGGACTTTTCTTTTAGAAAAAGAAATATTATATTTCTTCTGCATCTCTTAGACGTTGGATGAACTCCGCTCTTTGGATTACATTACGGCGAAGTACAGAGGGCTTACTAAAGTGCTGACGTGCACGAAGCTCCTTTACAATCCCTACGCGGTCAAATTTTCTTTTGTAGCGCTTAAGGGCTCTGTCTATATTTTCTCCTTCTTTTACTGGTATAATAAGCATAGTAATAACACCTCCTTTCGTTTACGGGGGCAAAGATACAACATTTTTTTGTACCCACAAGTACTATTGTGAAAAAAACGATAAAATTTTTCATCACGCAAAAACATTGCGCAATTAATAGGTACCTTTGCAGTGTCAAACACAAATTATGGTATTCATGATTTTACAAATACACTCCGAGAATCCTCAGCTTTTGGACTTACTCAATAAAAACCCACATACCGACTTTGGTATCTATGCCAAAGCCTTACGCAATGGGCAACTTGTGGGTAATGCCGTTTCTGCCCATCAGTACGATGTGATTTTCCAAGATACCCGGTACAGCTATCTGCCAGAGGAAAGCAACCAGATTGATTTCCAGAGCTATTGTTCCCCCTTGGTATTGCTCCATATCTGTAATGAGTTTTTCAAGGAACTCCTACAAGAGCGGCAAACCTACCTTCAGCAGGAAATCAAATGGTTAGGAAAGTTGCGCGCCGAGGTGGATACTTACCCTTGTAGGATAGAGGTCAAAAACCTATATGCTAACTCTAATTGGTATGCTCAAGGGCATTTTCTATTGGAACGTTATTTCAAGAATATACATGCAACACCCCTAATAGGGAACAACCTTTCGCTAACAATAGAGGGCAAGAACGTATTTGAGGCTATGAACCTTTTGAGTTTTGTAGCAGTGGCTACTCATATTACCAATACCTATGGGGAATATACCTACATAGATGACCATTTCGCCCAGAAATATGCGCGTATCCTAACGAATATAGAACAGGTGCCTTACTTTGTGTTCTATCTTTTTATCAAAAGGGCGATAAAGAGCGAACGCCAATTTGCCGAGATCAAGCCCTTATTTGAAGCCTATTTCAAGCAGCGTGGTATGGATGTAGATTTCCAGTTTGCCGATACTCATGGAAGCCGTATGAACTTTATTGTCAATGAGCTGGGTATGGATTATCCTATTTTGGACATCGGTTGTGGAGAGCTGAAGTACTATCGTCGTTTTATGCGAAGGAACTATAACTATCAACACCCTTATTTTGCTACAGATACCGATCCAGAAGTGGCAGCTCATGTGACCATTCTCAAGGAACGTATGGAAGCCGATAACCTCTATTTCTTTACCTCATGGGACGATTTTCAGTACAAAGAGCCTGTAAATATCATACTCACTGAGGTCATAGAACACAATACCCCTGCCCAAGCAGCCGCCTTGGTTAAGAAGTGCTTATCATTGAACTTCCATAAGCTTGTCATCACCACGCCTGATAGCCGTTTTAACTCCTATTACTTTGAAGAAGGGGAGGAAAGCAGGCGACATGAGGATCACCATTTTGAATGGACAGATACAGAATTTCAGTCTTTTATCAAAGAATCTGTAGGAGCATTACCGCTTACCTATACTTTCTATGGGATAGGAGATAAGATCAATGGAGTAACACCTACACAGGCGGTGGTCATCACTCGAAAATAATTATATATTCTTGTAAGATTTGATAATAATTCTTATTTTTGTGCTTTAAGAGGCTATGAGTGATTATATAATTCAATGAGAGTAGACATAAGCAAATTATATTTTCTCCCTCAAAGCCAATACCGACAGCTGGCTTTGAGGGAGTTTATTATTTATAGGACTTTGTAATGACTCTATGATTAAAATTACAATAGATTGACAATCAGAATAATACAAAAACATAAAAACTTAAAGAAACGTACCAGCGAAGGAGTTATGAAAAAAATAATACCATCAATACTATGTTTATTTCTATTTTCGGTGGCGCATCATACTTTTTGAAGCACTACCAGATTTCGATTATTAAAATGTTAAGAAAATTAGTTTGTTTTATATTGGGAAGTGCTTTACTATCATCCTGCTCAGCAAGTCGTTATCTTGCTGAGCCTTCTTATCATCACCCTACCGATGCTTTCCACAAAGCAGTATTAGCCTCCCAAAATATGATACCCCCAAAACGTGAGAAATTTGACTTCAATCTATATGAAGAATACAAAAAAGCAAACTCCTTTTATGTAAAGAAAAACGGAAATATAGTAACTAATATACAAGAGTCTATTTTTATAGAAGAAGATTTTAGTGAACGGAAGATTTATGATACAGAAGAATTAGTGAATGAATACCCTTTTTATACTATATCCAAACGATTTTATGAAGATGGTTATATAGAATTTCAGAAAAAAATAGTAGGAGATTATGTCTTAATAGATGAAAGTTTCTATTGGGATAAGCAAGGGAAACTGACCATAATAGATGAAAATAAAAAATTTGGAAAAATAAGAATTGACTATATAATGAAGATAGTAGAAAAGTTAGGTTACATTGATCTAAGAACAGGAGCTGGATGGTATAATTTGAATGATTTTTCAATCTTTAATTATGAATTAGATTTTTTTGATAATGAATATGGTAAATATTGGATTATTATAGATCCTAAAAATGAACGATTTGATCATAAAAAGCATAAATTCCCTGAATATGAATATGGAGATCCTGCTATGTATATATCAAAAAGTTGGTTTGTTGATGGAGAAACAGGACAAGTTTACACTGAAGAAGAGTTCAAAAATCGTATTAAATCCCAAGAAATCACTCGCACTTTCCGAGGAAAAACCTACACTGAAGAGGAGTGGAAAGCCTTTGAGCAAGAGCAATGGGAAAAGTACCAAGCTAAAAGGGATAAGAAGAGCTTTTGGGAGCGGTTGTTTGGGTAATAAACCTTAAAAAAATAATACACTATGGATATCATCACCAATACTGCAGAACTCAGTTGCAATCAAGGTACTGCCAAAAGCAAACTTACTGTGACAAGTCAGGATTTTGTAACTATTGAGGGTAAAGCTATGGCTACTGAGGAGGACAAGCAAGCGAATTTCAATATACAGCCTTTTAAGCAATGTAAGCTAAAACCTGCCTCAAGCGGTTATTTACCTTGTGTGCCTGCACCCATCAAATGGGAAGATGCTGCAGAGAAAGACACTATTATGGGATTTTATCGAAACAATGATTTTAATACCGCTTTCCGTCCTGAGAGTCCAGCCGTAATAGAAAATTTGGAGGTGATTTAAAAAGTATGATGAGGTAAAAAGTTGACAATTAGAGCAAAAAGTTATATTTTTGTTGTGTGAAAATAAGAATAGAACTATATTGCCCCAATTGCCAGAGTGCAAAGGTAGTGAAAAATGGCAAAAAACCAAAGACTTGTTGTTTTTCTAAGAAACAAATAAATCATCTAAAGGCCTTTGCTTTAGCTTTCTTTTATATCAATTATGGGTACATCTAAAGTTGTATCATACTTTTTGAAGCACTACCTATTATTCTAATAAAGTAGGAGCTTATTTTTATCAATTAAGGCACTCAGGAAAGTGGAAAAGTGATTCTTGGTCTTATGATTTTAAGCGATTTATAGAAACTCAATATAAAACCTTATTTAACAATTATGAAAAATAAAGTATTTGTTTTTTTATGGATATTGTTTTTTTATGGATGTACTGATAAAGAGACACAGCAAAATTTTCAAGATATTCATAAAATAAATAAAAAAATGCACTTCCAAGAAGCTATCAAAATAATGAGAAATCCTCCTATCAAAATATGGAATAATCCTTCTAAGAATGTTTTTTTTTATGACTATAAAAATAATACATTTGGAGGATCTAGTGATTTTAGTATTATTTTTTCTATGCAAGATTCCTTAGTTATCGAGATTAACTATGGAGATTAATAAATTCCAAAGATTATGATTAAAGATAGATATTACCCTATGAAGCTGTTAAAACTTTTTTAGAGAAGTAAAAGTTCCCAAAAATTAGTAATTTTGTGTTTGAAAAAA
>NZ_CALHGG010000138.1 GCF_938029845.1 uncultured Capnocytophaga sp. | reverse complement strand
ACTTGCTGGAGTCGCAGGGTTGCCATTGACCTTATCATTGCTAAGTACATCCACTTCTCCTCCCTTGGTTACAGATGTGTTAGGATCGTTATTCGCCTCAATAGTAGTAGCTGGCGCTGTTACCTTAATCTCTGCAACGGCGCTCTTGACTGTACCACAACTTCCTGTTACCTCTACATAGTAGAACTTACTTCCTACGGTAGCCGTAGAAGGTGTATAGCTTGGACTATTGCTACCTACTGCGGTACCGGTAGCTGTAGCAGAGTTAGCCTCAAACCATTGGTATCTAAGAGTTCCTTCGCCTGTAGCTGTTACTGTAAGCGGTGTAGCGGTAGCACCCTTTACATAAGTGGCACCTGTTGGGTTGGTAGTGGTGGTTGCAACCTTTTTTGCTTTGATTACAAAGCTAGCTGAAGCTAAAGACTCACAATTATTGATACTCTTAGCCGTGATGGTATAAGTACCAACAGCAAGACCTGTAATCTCATGGGTGCTTGTGTTCACTGTAAGCTGTGTGCTACCATTCCAATAAGTCTGGCCAGATACATAGTTAGTAATCTTAGCCACCGTTGGACTAGTACAGCTGGCAGGGGTTAGGGTTACCACTGGTTTAGCAGGTGTTGGGAGCTTGTCAGCTATATCAAAATCCACTGCGGCAGCACTACAAGTACCACGTTTTATAGTCAATGTATAAGTACCTGCTGTGGTAAGCCCAGTAATATTACCAGTACTATTTACTGTACCAACAACTGTTCCATTGCTATTGGTTATCACAAAGGTTTCTCCATGTGTATAATCCGTATAGTTGCTTACCTTGGCTGCGCTCATCAGTGTACAAGTAGGTGGTGCTACTGCTACAGTAGGTGTAGCTGGAACAGGCAGTGCATTAGCTATGGTAAAGGTCACTTCCCCTGAAGTACAAGTACCCTGTGTTGCTTTGATCTTATAAGTACCTGCTGCTGTAATACCTCCTATTGCTCCGTCAGCAGCTACTGAAGTACCTGCAACGGTCGTATTGGTACTATCGGTTATGGTATAGGTAATACCAGGAGCATGGTTGGTTACCTTAGCCACTGTTGCCACCCCACAAGTAGCAGGTGTTGTTGCTATGACTGGGTTGGCCACACTTCCTATGGTTACTTGAGTAGCTACTCTTGTGGTCTCACAAGTAACAACTCCGCCATTAGAGGCTGTCTCTGCCACATAATAAGTAGCGGTAGAGAGTAAGTTGGTACGTGTAAGTGGGGTTCCCCCTGTAGCTACGTTATAGATTCTGATAGAGTTATCGCTATCGTTAGTATCTATGGCCTTCCAAAGGGTATCTACGGTAGTACCTGTACAATATGCATACGCTGCTTGTGGAGTAGGTCTCTGTACGAGAGTTACTACGATGGCTTGCCTATCACTCTCACACTTACCTATCTGAGTAGCAGTATAGTAATAAGTAGTGGCATTAAGCACGGTAGTATCTGCCAAGTTTGCAGAATCGGTAACGGTTGCATATACTTTCAATGTACCTATAAGGGTCTGAGCCAATTGCGCTTTGAGATCGGCCACTGTAGCGCCCTGACAGAGATTTACTGCAGTAAGTGCCGGCTTAGTGGTAATATCCTGAATGGTAACCTTTGCTCTTTGGCTAATTTTATCAGCACCACAGTAACTATGTACTTCCACATAATAATATGAAGTACCAATGGTAGTTGTCTCAGGAGTATAAGTGTCCTGAGCTACTGTCGTACTAAGCTCTGTTCTTACTATTACATCTGCTAATGTAACTGCATCCACCTTATGCCATTGGTAAGTAAATGGAGGAGTCCCTTTAGCCTTGATTAGTAGTGGACTCACTGAAGTGTCCCCTTTACAGTACTTCTCTTCAGCTGTAGAGAGGTCAGTATCAATAGCCGTATTTTCTGTTACTGTAATAGGTGTGCGAGCACTAGTTACATCAGTACCACAAGCGCTACTTACCACTACATAGTAATAAGCGGTTCCTATGGTAGTTACCACAGGTGTATAGCTATCCTCATCGTTGTTCGTGTTAGCTTCCGTTCTTACAAGTGTACCTACATCAGTAGCATTTGCTGCTTTATACCATTTGTAAGTAAAAGGAGCGGTTCCTTTAGCCTTGATCAAAAGATCCAAAACCGTAGTATCATCTTTACAATATTTCTTTTCGGTTGTATTAAGATTGGTGTCAATAGCTGTTGGCTCAGTCACCACTACCTCAGCAACGTTACTTACCGCTGGAGTACAAGCTGTATCACTGGATACAACAGCATAATAGTAAGTGGTACCTACGATGCTAGTTGGTACAGTAAAGGTATTGGCTGTCTCGCCTGAGATAGCTGTACCTCCTGTATTGCTATTGGAGGTGTTTTTATACCATTGTACTGAACGTGTACCATCGCCTGTGTGTGCTATAGATAGGGTCAGTGTGCTATCCTTACAAGGTTTGCTCAAAGCCACAGGTTGCGTGGTAATAGCTGGCAAGGATTGAATGGTAATCTTAGCCCTTTGGCTGGCCTTATCATCGCCACAATCACTCTTTACCACTACATAGTAATAGGAAGTACCTACAGTGTCTGTAGCAGGGGTATAAGTATCTTGATTGGTCGTAACATTGGCCTGAGTTCTTACCACTGTACCTGTTTCGGTAGTGTTGGTTGCCTTATACCAAGTATAGGTAAAATTGCCGGTTCCTTCAGCGGTTACCGAAAGTGCCGCAGCATTGGTAGCGCCCTTACAGTATTTCACCTCTGTTGTGCTTAGGTCAGCAGTTATGGCTGTTACCTTGGTAAGCACTACCTTCAATTGGACACGAGAGGTCTCACAGTTACCCAATGCAGAAGTAGTGGAAGACTCTGCTACATAGTAATTACCTGCTCTTAGAACCGCATTTCTTGCAAGGACAGTACCTCCTGAAGCGTTCTCATAGAACTTGAGGGAACGGTCAGAGTCATTCGCATCTATATCGTCCCAAAGGGTTTCCAACTTAGTACCTGCACAATAGGTATAGGTAGCATTCACGGTCGGTTTGGCCACTAAGGTAACCAGCAACGCCCTACGATCACTCTCACACTTGGCAGGATCAGTATCCTGTAAGGAGAAGTAGTAAGTCGTATTGTCCGTTAAGGCTGTTGTATCTGTTATCGGAGTCGTATCCGTATTAGTAGCATATACCCGTAGTGTACCCACATTTTGAGGGGTATTATCTATATAATCCTTAAGATCAGCTATGGTAGCTCCGGTACAGAAAGTACCTGCTGTAGGTGCATTAGGTGTAGCAGTCTTACGAGTGATACGTACTACCAAGGCCGTCTTTTCACTGGGGCACTTGCCTGCTTCCTCTATAGTATAGAAGTAGGAGTTAGCTTCATATACATTATCATTATCTCCCTGTAATACCCAGCGGTTATTGTTGTCACGGACAAATATTCTAGCATCATTCCCCACTACAGTCTTTAGGTCGCTCACCTTAGGTTGCTGACCTACAGCCTTACATACCTCAAAAGTCTTAGGGGTAGCCACCGTTACATTAGGATTCTTTTTAATAATTAAAGGCACCTTAGTACTACGACACTTACCTGTCTCTTCAGCAGAGAAGTAGATTGCATTGTTCCAATCCACAAAGGTATTATCCGACATATTTCCTGTTCCACGTCCTTGATGTATCTTTACATTGGAATAACCAAAGTCAGTTTGCATCTTAGTAATCAGTTCTCCTACGGTGATTTCTTCACAGATGGTTACTGTTTTAGTTTCCACTTGGGTCATTTCATTCTGACCCGGTCTTACACTAAATGGTAAGGAGACACATTTGCCTGCTTCTTGTACGGTAAAGTAGAAAAGCTCAGATTGAATGAATTCTCTATTACTTGTATATTCATTGGCAGGAATGGCTTCGGGGGCAGAATAAAACTTAAAGGTCGCTCCCGTAGGATATCTTTCCTGTAATTTTGTCTTAATCTGTGTCAGAGTAGTACGCAACCCATAATAGCCTATATAGAAACATACATCTACCTGCTCGTTTTTAGCTGTGGTACGAGGGGTAAAGGTAAAGTTAACCTGTTGAGGCGCTGTTACACATTGGTAAATATTCTTCGCATAATCATACTGTTCATTATTATCTATCAAAGCATCATCAGCCAATGGAACGGTTGTCCCTCTTCTATAAATGAGAACATTAGCAGCATCGGATGGATCTATCAAGGCTTTGAGGGAAGCTATGGTCGTGAGCTGGCAACCTACATCACCTAAATTTTTAACTGTTACACCTGTCTCTCCCTTTATAGTAACTTTGATAGGCTCTTCTGGGGTACAATAGCCATTTTTGGTTAGGCGTAACCAATAGTCCTGACTGCTACCATTAGGAGTAGACAAGCTAGTGGAACCTACCAATGGAGAGGTTCTTGCCCTAGCATTGGATTCAGTGGCATACCAAGTAAAATCGGGTTGTAGTGCAGTTACCTTAGGTGAGCCTTTGATAATCTCCTGCTTGATTTCGTCCAAGGTTACATTGGCATTACAAACCTTAATGGTAGTTTTAGGCTGGAAATCAACGAGCTCTTTCACTGTCAATTTGGCTTCTTGGTGGGTTATCACCTCCCCACAAGGAGATAATACTTCGTAATAGAAGGTATAACTACCCATCCCCAATGGTTTTTGTCCTCCATTACGAGGTCTAAGATTGATCTTGTGATTATTAGGCACAGCAATTACTCCCGAAGCCTCTCTAATACGCACTGTAGCTCCCGTTGGTAGGTTAGCAGCTAAGTGACTATTAGGTATATTGAATAGGCTTTCTACATCGAATACTGTAGTACCTGTAATACACTTAAGTACCTCCCCATTATTAGGATTCAATGAAGCAATAGTAACGGCCAATTGTTGGAACTGGAAAGCCTGTACCTTATCCGTAACACAAGTCTCTATAGCATGCTGTGACGGTATCTTGATCCTTACTTTATACTTTTTAGCAAAATCTGTAGTGGTAAGGGATGGAATGGTATAAGAAAATCCTGTTGCTAAAGTAGCCGAAGGATTGTCTTCGCGATACCACTCTACTTGTACATTAGGTCCTAAGTCAGTGATAGTGAGTTTTACCTCTTGCCCTGTACAATAATAATCACGCTTGGGCTGCGGTATGATCTTAGGTTGTTGTATATTGGCGATCGTAAGCTCTTTTTCTACTGTCTTTCCACAAGCATCGGTGATGGCAAACTTATAGGCATTGTTGGTATTGTTACCATCCAAGTTGATAAAAAATTGGTCTCCCGTCTGTGTCCTTGCCACTGAGGTATCGGGGGTGGTACTCCCTGCAGGGAGCTTATGTACCAACTTATAGGTAAAAGGAGCAGTACCCCCTTCTGGAGTAAGGATAACGTGGTATTTCTTATCATCACAACCAAAGCCTAACACCTCAATTCTTCTAAGTTCTCCAGCGAACTCACGTTCGGCAATCACTCTTTGGCATTCGTAACCATTTTCTAAGTTTTTGATACGGCGTACAATACGGAACTTACCTACTTTTCCTAAGCCCTCATCGGTAGTTTTTCGATTGATAGGCGTATTATAAGGAAGGCCTGCATAAGCCCATTCTTCCCATACTTGGTCGTCTTCCTTATAATGCTGTATCACGAATTCAGACTGATTATAGCGCCAGTCTTCAGTACCTCCCAGTGTAATACTTCCTTGTACTACTGGCTCACAACCAGGAGCAAAGGAAAGATTATAGGTCTGTCCTGCAATCTGGGGAACATGATTCGGAATTGTGATATTATTACATACATCCGTTATTCTAAGTTTATATTTTCCTTTAGGCAAATCACGTACATACCAATTGTTTTCATCTGCCCTATTATTATCGGTAAGGGTATAAGGTAGGCTAAGGGAAGTACCACCTATGGTACCAGAGGTATGAACCACATTGGCTGTATCTGTATATTCTATAATTTCTATCTTTTTGACAGCCGCCCCATTGATTCTGGTAATTCGTATAGAACCATTAGGTGCTGTAGTATTGGTAGCTCCTTCACAGCTGGCTATCACTTCTATATCTACTCCAACTGCTGTGGGAGGTACAGTTACGATAACTGGATCCAAATCCGCATAACGGGTTGGGTCACACTCATCATCCACCAAGCGGAAGTTGAAAGTATCTCCATTGCGCAAATAGTCAGGAATGACTACCGTTTGGAAATCATAAGAGCTAAAGAGAATTTTTTTAGCATACTTCCCTCTTAGTAATGGATTAGAGTGGTTAGCAGGCATCAGAGAAAAGCCAGCTCCTGCATAGTTGAATAAGTCATTAGCAGGTCTAGTAGGGCCTTGCTCTATCACCAAATAGGTGTTCAGGGTCGCTTGGGAATCCCTTCTATGTTTGTAACGAAGCCGTAGCTGTGTGGTATGGCAGGCCGTAGGCGAAGTGCCATCGTTGGCCACCTCCACCATCGCATTTTCAATAGGATTATAGAGGACAGAGGTAACCTCGGCCAAGGAGGTCGTATTACCACACATGGTAATATCCGCCTTTATCTTCCAAGTTCCCGATTTGTTAGGCAAATTGAACTCCTGAAAGTTAGAGGTTGCCACTAAGGCTTCCCCATAGTAATATTTAGGCAAATAGGTATCAAGGTCTGTCTTATTATTAATGACATAGGTAGGAGTATATACCACTCCATCAGGGTCTGTAAAAGTAAATTTTACAGTAAGAGGATAATTGAAAGCATCGGAATCCACTGCTTTTTTGATTCCTGTACCATATAAATATAAGGCATCAAATTGCGCCTTGGTACAGTTAAACTCTTTCCCCGATATGGGTGTATAAAGATGGGTAAAAGTGAAAGACTCATCAGTAATGCTAATAGACTGAGGAGTAGGGTTTGCTCCACAGAAATTCTCTACCTTAACCACATAATTACCTGCAGTAAGGCCTGTAAAAATATTGGAGGTCTGGTGTACCGTATCTGGGCGCACAGGGGTGACCCCATCAGACTGATATAAGGTATAGTATACAGGATAGTTAGCAGCATGATTACCCCACTGGTCTTGATTGATATCCACACGGATACCTAAAGAAGTAGCCCCACATATCTTAGGTATTTGAGAGACAGTAAAGGCAATAGTCTTGACATCATTCTTGATCTCAATCTCAGAGGACTCCGCAGGCTCAGGCCATGAACCAGATTTGCGCTTGGCTATCACATAGTACTTGCCCGCCGCCAAAGAGATAGCTCCTGTATGAGGCTTTGCTGTAGAGAAATCATAGGTCTCATTGTGTTTTCTGAGGTAGAAATTATAATTAGCATTATTCACACCTGTCCCTACCACTTTAAAGCGAATCGCCCCACTGGTACCACACCACTCTTGCTCTACACGAATAGCAAGCTTGACATCAGTCTCAGGGGTAATGGTATAGTTAAAGCCTGTCTGAAAACTACAACCATCTTTCTCAGCCTTGAGCGAATACCTACGCACTACATTGACAGGGCTATCTATCTCAAGATCCACAAATTCCTCTGTTCCTGAGGTGTAAGTAAAAGACTTACTGTTTCCATCATTGTCCGTAACCGTATAAGTTGTCCCTATCAAAGGATACTTAATGGTAATGGTAGCTTTTTCTCCTTTGGTAATCTTATCAAAGTAAGTTACACGCGTCTCACTCAGTGCCTTAAGGATATTAGGGTCACAAGTTTGTGCTTTTACTAAGCCAAAGAAAGGAGCTAAAAACAAGAGTATCAAACAGATACGCTTATAAGTATTTAGTTCTTTCATAATTAAAAACAATTAATGATTTGAGGACAAAGATAAACATTTTTTATGATTTCAAACAAATTTTATTTATATTTTTTTTATTTTTCTTATCAACATTTTTTATCAGTTTTGACGTAATTTGTGAATAACTTTTTATAGAGCATATACCATGATCAAATATAACACGGGAATACTCTCTACAAAAAGACTACTATAAAAGGGGGATTGGTTCTCTTGTGCACAAAGAAGTAAAAAGACTGTGATACATGCTGTTATCAACTGAGCATATACAAGAGATAAGGGATAGCTAAGAACTGCTAATAAGACAAATATACCCATGAGAAGCACTCCTATCACTTTGGTTTTCAGGATTCCAAAAGCTGTAGAAAAGGTTTGTAGATAGGGGGTATCAATATATTTATCACGAATATCAAAAGGAAGTATTAGCACCACTACCCAAAGGAAGTATTGCAAAGCAAGAATAGTTACAGAATAAGTACAAAGAGGTACTTCATAGGCTGACAAAGGTAGATATACACCACCCAAGACCCAACAAAAAGCAACTATGCTAATTTTAAGATAAGGGATATTACGAAGAGGCATCCTAAGAAAAGGAGCATTATAGGCTATACTAAGCACTGCAGAAAGAAAGAAGATAGCCCTACCCCACCATGAGAGGATAAGAAAAGACACACAAGCAATAGCAGCCAAAAACCTCCACCAAGGACATTCATACCTCAAGCGACGTTCCTTCGCATAGGAATAAGAAAGAATTGTCCCGACCCATAGAGAGAGAAGCTCCCCATAAGCTATAGGAAGATGGAAAATAAGCAAGGTGCTGACAGCTAAAGAAGTAACAGCAGTGGCCACAATGAGATTTTTCTCAATTAGCCAATGAATGCCGGCAAGGAGCTTTTGTTTCATTCCTTCACTACCTCTATACTTACTTGTAAATTACCTTTGTTAGGATTGTCAGTGATTTGCATAAAGGCCTTTCGGGAGAGATCAAGGTCTTTTCCTTTGGTAAAGGGACCACGGTCATTGACTTTCACCACTACTGATTTGCCATTGATAGGATTGGTTACTTTAAGTATCGTACCAAAAGGATATGTACGATGGGCGGCGGTGAGTTTATTATTGTTAAAAACTTCTCCGCTAGCAGTTTTACGTCCGTTAAACTTATTATGGTAATAGGTAGCCACCCCACTGGCCTTCCCCTCAACTGATACAGTAGCAGTAGGTGCTTTTTTTTGAGAAGTCTTATGGGAATGTGTAGTTTTAGAGTGTTTTCGCTGCTGTGTAGTCTTAGTAGTATGACAGCTTACCAAAAACAAAAAAAGGAAAAGATATAGAAAACGCATAAGAATGAAAAATAGAAAATAAAGAGTGAATAGTTATTTTACACTGTTCACTCTTCATTAAGATAAAGTTCAATAAGTCCTTCGGGGGCTTCTACGATAATCCTCTTATCCTTGCGATTAACCTCCTTAAGAAAATCATCATGCAAAGGAATAAGGATTTGTTGTCCCTCATGTTCTATTTCAAAAATTGGCTGGGAGGATCGGTCATTGACATGAGTAATAACCCCTACCCTACCATAATTTACATCAACCACTTCAAAGCCAATTACCTCGTGGTAGTAAAACTTATTACCTGAGAGTTTGGGTAAAAGCGAGAGAGGTAAGAAAAGGGATTGCTTAAGGAGTGCCTCTGCATCTCTCTCTGTATCCACCTCTTCAAACTTGATTCTAAGCAAATTAGCCTTGTGATAGCTACATTTTTGTATAAAAAAAGGAATCAGTTCCCTGCCTAATTCGACAAAAACTGATTCCCTATTTTCTAACAAGGAGCTATCATCCGTGTCTATTTTGACAAGGACTTCTCCTTTAAAGCTAAATTTGGAGACAATTGTACCTACAAAGAAACAATCTTCCTTCCTCATTAAGCTTCCGATTCTTGAGCGGGTGCTTCTTCAGCAGGTGCTGCTGTAGCTTCCTGAGCCTTAGCTGCTTGCGCTTCTTTACGTTTTTGGCTATAAGCTTGTTCTGCTTTTACACTTTCTTGCTTAGCAGAGACTTTACCTTTGTGAAGCGATTCTTTTTTAGCAGTAATTTTTTGCTCTTTTTCTTTTTGCCATGCTTCAAACTTAGCATCAGCTTGTTCTTGGGTAAGAGCGCCTTTCTTTACTCCTCCTTGTAAGTGATACTTTAGCATTACCCCTTTGTAAGAAAGGATACGACGTGCTGTTTCTGTAGGTTGTGCACCAAAGTGTAACCACTTGATAGCCTCATCAATATCAAGCTCAATCTGAGCTGGATTGCTGTTAGGGTTGTAAGTACCTATTTTTTGGAGGAACTTACCATCGCGGGGAGCTCGTACGTCAGCAGCTACTACCCAATAAAAAGGTTTCCCTTTTTTACCATGTCTTTGTAATCTAATTTTTACAGGCATATAATTAAGACTTGTGAGGTTCACGACCTCTATTAATAAATCGGGGGCAAAGGTAAAACATTTTTATTTTATGAGCAAATTTTTTTCATTCAAGATTTTAGAGATATAGTTTAAGGGATAAAGGAGTATAACTTACTAATTTTCTAAAGGGTAATACGGATCACATTCTTTTTTCAAAATTCTGATTCACAATTATTATATATGGTTAGACCCAGCAACTAAAAACCGACCTTTAACCTATGGCAACTAAAAACTAAAAATATTTTTGTGCTTTTCAGAAAAAATATGTATCTTTGCACACAAAAATAAATGCGCTTTTTTATTTAAAGATATGGCACAATACAAAGGTAAAATAGCACAGGTCATTGGCCCTGTGGTAGATGTTACGTTTTCTTCAGAGAAGGAAATGCCTAAAATTTATGATTCATTAGAGATTGTTAGCAAGGAAGGTAAGCCCCTTATTTTGGAAGTACAGTCTCACATAGGGGAAGATACTGTTCGTGCCATCTCAATGGATGCCACTGAAGGTCTAAGCCGTGGGATGGAAGTTATTGCCACTGGGCACCCTATTCAAATGCCTATTGGACAAGAGGTTTTTGGACGCTTGTTCAATGTAATTGGAGATGGTATAGATGGATTGGGTGATCTCCCTAAAGAAGGAGAAAATGGTCTGCCTATTCACCGCAAAGCACCTAAGTTCGAGGACTTATCTACTGTAACTGAAGTACTCTTCACAGGGATTAAGGTAATTGACCTTATAGAACCCTATGCTAAGGGAGGTAAGATCGGACTCTTCGGGGGTGCTGGAGTAGGAAAAACAGTTCTTATTCAGGAGCTTATCAATAATATCGCCAAGGGGCACGGAGGACTTTCCGTATTTGCTGGGGTGGGTGAACGTACTCGTGAAGGGAACGACCTACTAAGAGAAATGCTCGAATCAGGCATTATCAAATATGGTGATGAGTTCATGCACTCTATGGAAGAAGGCGGTTGGGATCTTAGCAAAGTAGATAAGAAAGCCCTTAAAGACTCCAAAGCTACCTTTGTATTCGGACAGATGAACGAACCCCCTGGAGCCCGTGCTCGTGTAGCCCTTTCAGGACTTACTGTTGCTGAGTACTTCCGTGATGGTGCTGGTGAAGGCGAAGGAAAAGACGTACTCTTCTTCGTAGATAATATCTTCCGCTTCACTCAAGCGGGTTCTGAGGTATCTGCCTTGCTAGGTCGTATGCCATCAGCGGTAGGATACCAACCTACATTGGCAACTGAAATGGGGGCTATGCAAGAACGTATCACTTCTACTAAAAAAGGGTCTATTACCTCCGTACAAGCGGTATACGTACCAGCGGATGACCTTACTGACCCTGCTCCTGCTACTACCTTTGCTCACCTTGATGCCACTACAGTACTCTCTCGTAAAATCGCCGAATTGGGTATCTACCCTGCGGTAGACCCGTTAGACTCTACTTCTCGTATTCTTACACCTGAAATTCTTGGAAAAGACCACTACGAGTGTGCGCAACGTGTAAAAGAATTACTCCAACACTACAAGGAACTACAAGATATTATCGCTATTCTCGGTATGGAAGAACTCTCCGAAGAGGATAAGTTAGCTGTAGCACGTGCTCGTAGAGTACAACGCTTCCTCTCTCAACCTTTCCATGTAGCGGAACAATTTACAGGTATCCCTGGGGTATTTGTGGATATTAAAGACACCATTCGCGGATTCAACATGATCCTTGATGGAGAGCTAGACCACTTACCTGAAGCGGCTTTCAACCTTAAAGGAACTATTGAAGAAGTAATAGAAGCAGGAGAAAAAATGCTTGCTGAAGCTCAAAACTAAGTAGTATTATGATATTAGAAATAGTAACCCCAGAGGCAGTGCTTTACAAGGGAAATGTAAGTATCATCACCCTACCAGGTGCAAAAGGATCTTTTCAAATACTTGAAAACCACGCCCCTATTGTAGCACTCTTAGAAAAAGGAATAGTCACCTTTACAGAAAGTGAAGCCCCTAAGGTATTTGCCAAAGAGTATTTTCCCGAGGAGTCCAAAACTAAAGGGGAACATACGCTATCCATCACAGGAGGGGTCGTTGAGCAAAAAGATAACAAAATAATTGTACTAGCTCAATAATCTTTTTTTATAAAATTAAAGCAGGGGCAAATGCCTCTGCTTTTTTTATTCAAACTATTTTTTATATGTTAGAAAAAGCTATACAAATAGCCATAAAGGCACATAAAGGGCAAAAAGATAAAGGAGGTTTTCCTTATATCCTACACCTTATTCGTGTTATGAATGCAGGGAAAACTGAAAAATGAGAAAATCTGTGGTATCTTGCACGATTTGGTAGAAGATCACCACACCTGTTTCTTTATACAATAAGTAACTTTATAAAATAAAGACACCTAAAAAAATAAACATTCTATTACTTTTTGGGTGCTGAGGGTGTGGTCTATAGTGGCACAAAAGCCACGTACCTCATCTTGTTAAGGTTTATATATCCTTTACAACAATACAAAGATACAATATTATTTGCAAATAACAATATTTAAAAGTTTTAATTACCTTTTTGTTTGTAATTTTTACCTTGCTTCTTATCTTGCTGTTTTGTTGAAATTACAAACTAGATTTTAGCTATAAAAAAGTAACGCACTTAATTATAAGTGCGTTACCTTGTTGCTCCCCCTACTGGACTTGAACCAGTGACCCTCTGATTAACAGTCAGATGCTCTAACCAACTGAGCTAAGGAGGAATTTATTATGTCTTGGAAAACTTTATTTCTCTATCAATTTTCCGAGTGCAAAGGTACAACTTTTTTTGATACTGACAAATTTTTCAAGCACTTTTTTTCTATTTTTTTGAAAATAATTTTTAACTGACTGATATTCAATTATTTATTTTTAAAAAATAATTTAGGAAATAGCTCTTCGGAAGATTTTTTAGAGAGAAAAAGGCGTAAGGTTGCTCCTAAAAAGCCTGTTCCGTAGCTATAAAATTGAATACAAACCGCCCAAACAGACAATAATCCTATCCTACTACTGTGATTGATATGTTTGCTATCAGCAAAAATAAGTATAAAATAAGCTATATACACGAAGATAAAACCCCACTGACCTATGGCTAATAACCCTAAAGAAACAAGGAAACCTATAAGAAAGAGCGTTGGTAACCAGTGTACGAGCTTACGAGACTGCTTATGCCAGCGATTAAGTATGGCGCGTGTTTGTCCAAACTTATTGACCTGTACATAATATTTGTACCATGAGATACGTCGCTTGTGATATACAAAAGCCTCTTCCACAAAAGCCGTCTGTAGTCCTGCCTTCCATAGGCGAATACTTAGGTCAGGGTCTTCCCCCGGGTGTATGCGACCAAAGCCCTTGGTTACTTCAAAGGCCTTACGAGAAAGCCCCATATTGAAACTACGAGGTTCAAACTTGCCCATACTTCGCTTGCTCCCACGAATCCCCCCTGTGGTAAGAAAGGAAGTCATCGCATAGTTAATTGCCTTTTGAATATCTGTAAATTGGTCTGTTGCTGCATCAGGACCTCCAAAACAATCCACATAATGCTGAGAGAGAAAATCATCTACCGATTCCAAATAATGAGGCGGCAAAAGGCAATCTGAGTCCAAGATAATAAAATAATCTCCCGAAGCCCTTTGCATACCATAGTTGCGGGAATCCCCAGGACCAGAATTTTCTTTATACAAATAAACTATCTTGGTCTTATCTGCAAAAGTGTCTACTATCTCTTGAGAGGAAACAGAAGAACCATCTTCTATAATAAGCGTCTCAAAATCACCTATATAGGTTTGCTCAACTATGCTTTCCAATAGCTCCTTTACCTCCTCAGGACGATTATATACGGGTACAATAAGGGAATATTTCAATTTAGAAAATTTAGTAACTTTGCAAAGATAAAAAAAACATTTCAGTTACAACTGGTTTTTAGCAATATTTTGAAGCGTACTAAAATAAATCATAATTTCCCAACAGAAAGCACTTATTTATAAATAATGTCGTATTTTTGTCCCCAAAAAAGTAAATATTAAATAGAGCATATGGGAACGAAAAAGACAACCGCTCAAGGTTCTACACGAAAAAGACTATTAAAATATTTTTGGGGTACCTTCTTGGTAGGTATCTTATCCATTATTTTTCTTTTTCTCTTGGCCGACTGGGGGGTATTCGGCGAAATGCCTGACTTCAAGCGCCTAGAGAACCCTGAAACAAACCTTGCCTCAAGCATCTACTCTGCTGATGATGAGCTATTGGGGAAATTCTATTTCAATGATAACCGTACCCCTGTTACCTACAAAGACCTACCTGAACACTTGGTCAATGCACTGATTGCCACCGAAGACGAGCGTTTTGAAAAGCATTCGGGTATAGACATGCGTGGGACACTGCGCGCTATTGTATTCTTAGGCCGACGTGGGGGTGCCTCTACTATTACCCAACAGCTGGCAAAGCTCCTCTTTCACCGTGAAGGATCTAAGAAAACAGGTGAACGCTATTTACAAAAAATCAAGGAATGGATCATTGCTATTCGCTTGGAAAGACAATATACCAAGAAGGAAATCCTTACCATGTATTTTAACGAATACGACTTTAATAACAATGCCGATGGAATCCGTTCTGCCTCACGTATCTATTTTGGTAAAGAACCTAAAGATCTTAAGATAGAAGAAGGTGCTGTACTAGTGGGTATGTTCAAAAACTCCTCCCTATACAATCCGCGTAGGAATCCCGAAGGGGTTACCAATCGTAGGAATGTAGTATTGGCACAAATGGAAAAAAATCACTACCTCACCACCAAGGAAAAAGATTCCTTGCAAAAACTTCCTTTACGCTTAAACTTCAACCCTGAAGGGCATAATGAGGGTATTGCCACCTATTTCCGTGAACACTTACGCAATTTCATGAAAGAGTGGATTAAAGATAACCCAAAACCCGATGGGTCTAAATATGACATCTATTCCGATGGACTTAAGATATACACCACTATAGACTCTCGTATGCAAGCTGCTGCTGAAGAGGCGGTACAAAAGCATATGAAAAACCTCCAAAAAGCTTTTGCAGAAGAAAATAATCTGAAAAAGAATAAGACATTTCCTTTCGTAAAACTCTCCAAAGAGGAAATTGATCGCCTTATGGAACGTGCTATGAAGAACTCTGAGCGCTGGGCACAGATGAAGGCCGCAGGTATCTCGGACAAAGACATACGTGCTTCCTTCTATAAGGAGACCCCTATGCAAGTCTTTTCTTGGCATGGTACTATTGATACGGTGATGACTCCTTATGATTCCATTCGTTATTATAAGAGCTTCCTACGTACCGCTATCCTCTCCATGGAACCACAAACAGGACACATCAAAGCTTGGGTAGGAGGTATCGACTATAACAATTTCAAGTACGACCAAGTATTCCAAGGAGCACGTCAAGTAGGTTCTGCCTTCAAGCCTTTTGTATATGCTACAGCCATTGACCAAAAACACTATACACCTTGTACTCAAATTCCCGATGTGAAGACTTGTATAGAAGCTAACAAATGGGGTAATGCGAAAGAGTGGTGCCCTCGTAATACTAATGGTAGCTTCAGTGGAAAAATGCTCACCCTCAAGGCTGCTTTGGCAAACTCTATCAACTCCATTACTGCCAAACTCATGGATGAAGTTGGTCCTACTAATGTCATTGACCTGATTGAAAAATTGGGTATCAATACCAAAGATATTCCTGCGCTTCCATCTATTTGCTTAGGTTCTGGAGACATTACATTATTGGAAATGGTAGGGGCTTATGGAGCTTTTGCCAATGAGGGAAATTATCTGAAGCCTACTTTTATTACGCGTATAGAGGACAAGAATGGACGTATCATTTACCAACATACTCCTGAAGCCAGAAATGCGATTTCCCCTGAAAATGCTTATACAGTAATCAAACTCATGGAAGGGGTTACCCAATCTGGTTCTGGGGCGCGCCTACGTACCAAAGGAGCTGATGGTTATGATAGTATGTATAAGAATGTCATCACAGGCTATCCTTATGCCTTCAAGAATCCTATTGCAGGAAAGACAGGTACTACACAGAACCAATCCGATGGATGGTTCATGGGAATGGTGCCTAATCTAGTCACAGGAGTATGGGTAGGAGGAGAAGACCGCTCTATCCACTTCAAGGGAATCCGATATGGACAAGGGGCTACTATGGCGCTACCTATCTGGGGCTACTATATGAAGAAACTATACGAAAATAAGGATTTAGGTGTATCAAAAGAGACTTTCCCTGTACCAAAGAACGAAGATGGCTCTAGCAGCTTTAACAGTAGTGATTTTGACTGCAAAGGAAATGACCCTGTTGATGCCGTAGGAGAAGACTCCGAAGGTATTGATTTCTAACTCTTAAAACCTAACCCTTCTATTTTTCCTCCAAGCATTGCCATAGAGGTCAGTACCGCCCCTATGGTAACCCCTAAAAGCCCATGCATATTGACGGACTGTCCTGTAAGGTATAGGTTTGGAATATGTGTCTGTGGCATGATATGTGTATGGGCTATCTTATGGATATTCTTTTCATAACCATAGATAGCTCCTGTGGGGGTACCTATATAGTCGCGATAAGTCAAAGGAGTAGAAGTATACGCATGAGCTATGGCTCCTCCCAACTGGGGATATCGCTGATACACAACCCTTAAAAGTTGATCGGCTTTCTCTCTCTTAAAAGCCTCATAGGCCGCTCCCCTACCCTCGGGAGCGGCTATGGTATTAAGCGTATGCTCCCATGTACGCACTTGCTCGTAGTCCATGTAGGTAAGTAGTGTCATATTGTCAGTATATGTACCTCCGTCCTTAGGAGGTGACATAGAAAGCATATAAGACAAAGGGAAAGTATCTGAGTGGCAATGAGGTGCTTTCCATACCTGTTGTGGATCCTTAAACCAATACATATTGTAAGGCAAGTAAGGGAAGGAGTGAGGTTTGAGTACTAAGTGTAGAGAAAAGACCCCTGAAACAGGGGTAAGTTGCTCTATTCGTTTGTAATAGGAGGGCTTAAAGTGCTCTCGACCAGCTATGGACAATAACTGCTGTATATCAATATCTGAAACAAAATCTTTGGCTATATACTTTTTGTGTTGGGAGGTAATCACTGAGTAGATTTTTCCCTCCCTATATTCAAAAGCAAGTACTTCATTTTCAGTAAATAAAGATACACCAAGAGCACGTAATTGCCTTACAAGCAGCTGGGTAATCTGTGAGCCACCACGCCTAAATCGCCATGCACTTTCCATATAAGAATTGACTGACAAAGCATGTACATATAAGGGAGTATGCGCTGTGGTACCTGCATAGAGAAAGTTATTGCCCAATAGGACTGCTTGCAGTCTTTCATTGGGAGTTAGCTCGCGAAGAAACTCCATTAAGGATAACGAAAGTAAAGACTCATCATAACTTCCTTCCAATCGAAAACGATAAAGAGGAAAGTGATTACACACTTCCTTTATCCTAGCAACATACTGTTCTAGTGCTGCTTTTTCTTGAGGAAAATAAGATAATAACTGTGTAATAAAATTATCATATCCCTGAGCATGAGGATAGGAAGTAGCCTCTTGAGCAAAACAAATACGATCATAACCATCCTTAGGCATACATTCCAAATCCAAATCTGAAATAATACCTGCATAAGAAAAATAATTATGGAGTGGCTGCCCCTTTTCAAGACTTCCCACGTAATGCACTCCTGTATCAAAGAGTACCCCATCACGGAAAAAAGACTGCAAGTTCCCACCAAATTGTTTGTTTTTCTCAACAATGGCAACTTTTCGACCTTCTTTAGCCAAGATAAGGGCTGTCATAAGCCCCCCAAGACCACTTCCTATGACAATTGTATCGTACATAAACAATAATTAATGACTAATAACTAATGACTAATGCTTAGCAACTATAATATTAGTCACTAGTCATTAGTCATCAATCATTAACAACTGATTCCTAACACTTTGGTATAGTGAGCATTTAAGTGTTCTCGCATAAGTTCTCTAAACGAAGCAGGAGTACCATGCTTAAGTTCTTCTAGCAAATCGCGGTGGCTTATTTGTTTGCTTCCTTCGGGGAGAATATAGGCGGTTTGGTAACGATTGAGGTCATGTACATATTGGAAAATTGGCATGAATACATCTTGGAATTTCCTAAGAATCTCATTCCCTGCCATCTCATATAGCTTGCCATGAAACTGTTTTTCTGTTTCCAAATAGAAATTAAAGCTGTCACAACGTTTTTCTTCAGAGCTTCGCACGATTTCCTCCAACTCCTTAAGCTGTTTAGAAGTTTTACGTGTAAAGACAAAATCGGCCATACCTACCTCTAACATCAATCTTAGTTCAAAAAGGTTAGAAAGCATCTTGACATCAACGAGTGCTGGGTCAAGCATCTTTTCAAAATTATGCACCAAATCAGGCTCTAGAATCACCATCCCTCTATGCTTACGGGATTCTATCAGTCCCAATGTTCTTAGGCGCAACATAGCCTCGCGAATAGCCGTTCTACTTACCCCAAGAGTCTCGGCAAACTCTAGTTCTTTGGGGAGGGAATCTCCAGCTCTCAGTGCATTATCCTTGATATAATCTATAATATGCTTCTCCACCTTATCCACCAAGGATGCATTCTCTGAATCAGTTGTTTTTTCCTTTAATGACTTCATAAGATATACGTTTAACTCATATAATATATTTACATGGTACAAATTTACAACTTTTTTTAGTGACAAAAAAATTTTTCTATTCTTATTTTCTCTTCTAGAAAAATCTATCTATAAGAAAATCAATGATATAATTGAAAACTTCATTAATTAAAAGTTAAATTTCTAATTTTAATCTTTTTGGCACTGTTTTTGTAAATAACTATTCGCAACTTTAGAGTTAAAAAAATAGATATTATCAATTATTTTAAGATTTTAAATATGAAAAAACATCTCACTTCCGTATTCTCTGCTATTTTAGGAGGAACTATTGCCTTAGGAGGCTATCATTTTATTCTCAAAGAGAAAGAAGACAATACTTTATTTCTCTCTTCTCAAAAGGCCGATACCACTGGAGCTATCCATACCAATTTCCAACAGGTAGCCAATTTCAATTTTGATGAAAATAGTTTCATCAATGCCTCCAACAAGACTGTTAATAGTGTAGTCCATGTGAAAAACATGACTGTTGCTCCTGAAATCACCTCCATCTTTGACCTTTTCAGTGGAAACACCCCTCAGCGTAGTGGCAAGGAACGCTTGGCAGGTACGGGTTCTGGAGTTATCATATCTCCTGATGGCTACATTGTTACCAACAATCACGTAATCAGTGGTGCTTCTTCAGTACAAGTAACCCTAAACAATAACCAAACTTACAAAGCTGAAATTATTGGTTCAGACAGCAGCTCAGATATTGCGTTACTGAAAATCAAAACAGAAGAAAAACTACCTTACCTTACCTTTGCAGATTCAGATAATACCAAGATAGGCGAATGGGTGTTGGCCGTAGGAAATCCTTTCAACCTTACCTCTACCGTAACAGCTGGGATTATCAGTGCTAAGGCTAGAAATTTAGGAAACCAATACAATGGAAAGATAGAGTCCTATATACAAACAGATGCTGCTGTTAATTCAGGAAATAGTGGTGGAGCTTTGGTGAATCTCAACGGAGACCTTATCGGTATCAATACCGCTATTGCCTCTCCTAATACTGGTACTTTCGTAGGTTATTCCTTTGCTGTTCCTAGCAATATCGCAAAGAAGATTGTAGAAGACCTCATAGAATATGGCAATGTACAACGTGGTATTCTGGGTGTAGCTGGTACAGAACTCAACTCTGAAACTGCTGAAAAACTCCATATCAAACAAACCGAAGGCTTCTATATAGATAATGTAGAAGATGATTCAGGAGCTGAAAAGGCTGGACTTAAAAAAGGTGACATCATCACTCAAATGGACAATATTAAAATACGTACTTTCTCTGACCTCAGTGGTCACATCAATACCAAAAGACCTAATGACAATGTCAATGTGGTTATACTAAGAGATGGTAAAGAAAAAGAAATCAGTGTAAAACTTCAAAAAAATGATTCTTATGTAGCCAATGACTTAGGAATTATGGTAAAGAACTTATCTGAAAAAGATAAAAAAGCATTCAATATAAAGAGTGGTGTAAAAATCACCAAAACAAGCCCTTTATTTATTGAAAATGGTGTAAATTTGGACGGTAAAGTACTTCTTTCTATCAATGGTAAAGAAGTAAAAGACATAGATAGCGTAAAAAATATCCTAGAAAACAACCAATCACAACGCAATGCTATTGTGGTTCTTAATAAGAATGGAGAAAAAGAACGCTACTTCCTATAAAAATAATTTCACGTATTCATATCTTAAAGTTTGATTTTTATTAGTGCTAAAATAGTTTGCCTTTGTATCAAGGCAAACTATTTTTTTATGTAAAAACTTATTTTACATACTTGAAAAATAGTTTTTATCAATTAATTATACTTTTGGTAGAATAATTTTAGCATTTGAAAACACTCTTATTTGATAATTTATTTTTACTTTTGCCTTTCATTCAATGAAAAGACCTTATTCTTATGGATACTCGCAAGGATATTCAGTGGGCTTTCCTCTATTTTATTATCACTATTCTATTGGGGTTATCCCTTAGAGTGTCTTATATAGCCGATGTTTTTTTCAACATACGACACGTTACACACTCACACTCTCATATAGGACTATTGGGGTGGATATATACAATTCTCTCTTCGCTCATCTGTCAATATTTTTTAAGGGAGACAGATAGAAAGCCTTATTTTATTTTATTTCTCTGTACGCAATTCTGCATCTTAGGAATGCTTTTTTCTTTTCCTTTTGGAGGGTACTTCCTATACTCTATTATTTTCTCTTCCCTTTTTATCATTTGTACTTATTGGTTTAGCATTTTCTTTCTCAAAAGAAGTAAAAAATATAATTTTATACGGTTTTCTATTTCCAAAAGTGTAGATACAGAACATGACAAACCACTTTCATTAAAGTTTGTTCATTGGGGTATCTATTTTCTTATACTATCAAGCATCGGGATATGGCTACTTCCTGTAGCAATTGTAAAGGCAGGTAAGGGAAGCGACTGGTATAACAGTGCCTTATATTTCTTCCTACACTTCCAATACAATGGTTGGTTCTTAGCTGTACTCTTTGGTCTTCTAGTGGGAGAAATAGAGCATAAGAGCCTACTAAATAGCAAGCGGCTCAAGGGAGCCCTCTATAACTTTGTCATTGGTACCATAGGCTCTGTTACCCTCTCTTGGGTAGGCTTTTTCAATGAGCCTATCTTGTATATCATTGGAAATATTTCAGGTTTTTTACTTTTAGCAAGTATCTTTGAGCTATATAGAGCTTATATGCAATTGGAAAAACCTGCTTTCCTTATGCAAATGTTTTTACTACTTTGCATGCTAAAGACTATTTTCATGTTCTTAGGTTCTTTCCCTTGGATAGCTGAAGTAGTGTTGCCCAATAGAGAGTTTGTCATCAGTTATTTGCACTTTACTTTTTTAGGAGTTATTGGATTTGGAGTTCTTCATTTCTTAGAGAAAAACCTACATATTCACTTTCCCTATTGGAGTCTATCCTTATATACCACTGCTTTTGTAGGGAGTGAAATACTTATTGCCTATAAGGGAATTGCCATACTTTGTGAACTCTTTGTGCCCGATAACTATTATCTATTATTAATCGTCTTCAGTTCCCTATTTTTTATAGCTGTTGGCTATTGGTGTTATATCATCTTTAGAAAGGTACGTAATAAGTCTATTGAGAAGGATAACTAGCTTAACATTTATTCAAAAACCAAACTCACCTTCCGTTATATTTCTTTACAAAAAGTTATTTTTATTTATAGCAAAGTTAAATTTTTATTGATGATATCATCCTTGTTTTCTTCTTATAAATATTTTAATTTATTCATTTTCAATAAATTATCATTCTTTTTACCATCTTAATTATTAACACAGACAAAAGTTATTAACAATTTGAAGAAAACAAAATTTGTATATTTCATGATATTTTCAGAATTTTGCCACACCTATCAATAAACTTCTCTTTAATATGAAAAAAGTTATATTATACACCCTATCTTTCTTTAGCTTTATAGCAGCCTCTACCCTCTATGGACAGCAATCCCAAGCTGTTTCTTCGAGACTTTCCAATATTGTACTTGATAGCCTACTATCTCCACATGAGAATTTTGAATATGTCATCAAGAGAATGTATGTTGATATTAAAGGGCATGAATATGACCTTGATTTCAAGGCTTTTAGATATGCTTACATTGGCTATCAGAACATGAAATTACAAAACAAGCTCAATGATAAGCGCCTGCTTTCTATCATTGACTTTACTAAGGACAGCGACAAAAAACGCTTCTATACAATAGACTTAGATAATCGAAAAATCCTCTACCATACCTATGTTGCCCATGGTAAGAAAACAGGAACTTCTGCTGCTACTTACTTCTCCAATGAAGAAGAATCTCACAAAAGTAGCTTGGGCTTCTATGTTACAGGAAAAACCTACAATGGCGATGCTGGTTTTAGCCTAAAACTCTATGGAAATGAGCGCTACTACAATTCCAATGCCTATAAGCGAGGAATCGTTATCCATACAGCTGACTACATGAATGAGGATTTCCTCAAAAAAAATGGACGTTTTGGTCGTAGTTTAGGTTGTCCTGTACTACCTACTAACATCTACAAAGAGGTTATTGAAACAATCAAAGAAGGCACTATGGTCTTTGCCTATTATACTAACAAGAGATATTTAGCTTCCTCTAAATACTTAAAGGTAAGTAGCCTTACGCTAAACAATACTTTCTAATATACTGTTCTAATTCACTTTAGCTGCAATGAAAATACAAGACGTTATCCAATATTTGGAGACCCTTGCGCCCCTTAGCTATGCAGAGGACTTTGACAATGTAGGTCTATTGGTAGGAAACCCCGATACTCCTTTGCGAGGTGTACTCATCACCCTTGACACTTTAGAAACAGTGGTTGAGGAGGCAATAGCACGAGATTGTAATCTTATTGTAAGCTTTCACCCCATCATCTTCAGTGGGCTTAAGCGGCTCACAGGGGGCAACTATGTAGAACGTACCGTCATCAAGGCTATAGAGCATCATATTGCTATTTATGCGATACATACCGCTTTGGATAATTCTTTCTGGGGGGTGAATGCTCGTATTTGTGACCGATTAGCACTCTCCAGAAGAGAAATACTTCTTCCCCAAGCTCATACCATAGAACAATTGGTAACCTATGTACCCCAAAAAGATGCTTCTGCCTTGCGAGAACAGCTCTTCAAGGCTGGAGCAGGAAATATAGGTAATTACTCCAAATGTAGTTTTAATATAGAAGGTACAGGTACTTATATGGGGAATACCCAGAGCAACCCTACCATAGGAAAGCCTGAGGAATTCCATTGCGAAGCAGAAACACGTATCAGTGTTATCTTCCCTAAGCATCTGAGAAAAAATATCTTACAAGCACTTTTCACCCATCACCCTTACGAGGAAGTCGCTTATGAGCTCTACACCTTGGAGAACTCTCACCAACATATAGGACTGGGTATGATTGGTTTCTTGGAAGAACCTATGGAGGAGCATGCCTTTCTCTCCTACGTAAAAGAGCGTATGGAAACTGCTTGTATACGTCATTCTGCCTTCTTAGGAAAAAAGATACAAAAAGTAGCCGTATTGGGAGGAAGCGGTGCTGATGCTATTGGGGCTTGCCTCGCTACAGGTTGTGATGCTTATATCACTTCCGATATTAAGTATCACGAATTTTTCAAAGCCGAAGGTCGTCTTCTTTTGGCCGATATAGGACATTATGAAAGCGAACAATTCACAAAATTGCTTTTATGGGAACAACTTACGAAAAAATTTCCTACCTTTGCATTTTATTTAGCTAATACAAATACAAATCCTATCAACTACTTATAGTTATGACAAAAAAAGAAGTATCCGTAGAGGACAAACTAAGGACCCTATACGCCTTGCAACTCATTGATTGCAAAATAGATGAACTAAGAAATGTACGTGGCGAACTCCCTTTGGAAGTAGAAGATTTAGAAGATGAGGTAGCAGGATTGGAAAGCCGTGCAGAACGCCTAGCCAGTGATATTGACAAGATTAATGTGGATATTTCTGCGAAAAAGAACCTTATTGAGGAAAGCAAAGGACTAATTAAGAAATATGCCGAACAACAGAAGAATGTACGCAATAATCGTGAGTTCAATGCTATCTCAAAAGAAATAGAGTTCCAAGAACTTGAAATCCAATTGGCTGAAAAACACCTCAAAGAATTCAAAGCTGATATTGAACAAAAGAAACTCTCTATCGCTAAGATAAAAGAACAACTCGAAGAACGCAAAAAACACCTACACCACAAGAAAGAGGAACTTTCTTCTATCCTTGAAGAGACCCAAAAAGATGAGGAAACTCTCCTTAAAAAATCTTTGGAAATATCCTCACAGATAGAGCCACGCCTTTTGAGTGCTTACCAACGTATTCGCAACAGCGTGGTTAACCGCTTGGCAATTGTTCCCGTAGAACGCGGTGCCTCAGGAGGATCCTTCTTTGTAATTCCTCCACAGGTACAGGTAGAAATCTCTACCCGCAAGAAAATCATCACCGATGAGCACAGTGGTCGTATCCTTATAGACCCAGAATTGGCCAGAGAAGAAAGAGAAAAAATGGACGAATTCTTCCAATCTATGTAAAATAAAGAAGGAGTGTTGCCTCAAGCAACACTCCTTCTTTTATTATTCTATTCTTCTTTCTTATCCTTGTTCCAACCAAAATAGCCATTCTTTTCTATCATCTCAGCCACTCCTTTGGGGAGTGCAGCCTGCCAGCCTTCTTGTCCACTCTTTATCTGTTGTACAATATCACGAGAACGAATATTCAAGTTCTTAGCATCATAGTTTTCAATATCTACCAATTTTTCGTTGAACTTAAAGAACTTATAAAGCTCCTTCATACGGGGGGATACATGAATATTATTGCTAGTGATAATCTCTCCTGTTTCCTTATTACGCATAGGATATAGATATATCTTGATATCGCGGTAGAAAAGTTTTCCAAAAGCCTCCAAGATACCACCACTCAAGTGTGTATAATATTCTTCGTCAAAAATTGCAATAAGGTTATCTGCTCCCATAACCATCCCCATCTGTGCCTTGGTATAATTGGAGAAATATTCAGCCAAGCGGTAATACTCCTTAAAGTTAGAAATAAGTACCTTATACCCCAAGGAGCTGAGTATGCGCGCTCTATCCATAAAATCTTGCTCATCCAGCTCCCCTGATGCCAAGAGGTTGGAAAGAGTAATCTCAAAAATCACTTGAGTATTATTCTCATCTACCCCTTTTTCCTTGAGAAATAGTTCCAAAGAGCGTTTAAGCATGTCTATATTGACATTGGTTACTGGGCGGAAACTACCCCTGAGAGTGAGGATATTCTTCTTATAGAGCTGTTCGGCAGGAAGTTGGTTATTTCCATCGGCATCGAACATTACCGCTTCGGTCATACCATTCTTGATCAGTTGCAAACTCATCAGACGATTATCCACCTCCGCAAACTTAGGCCCTGAGAAGTTAATCATATCTATCTCAATGAGATCTTTGTCTATATGGTCGTAGAGATACTTTACGATACTGTGAGGCTTCTCTGATTTATAAAAAGCACTATGGATAAGGTTTACCCCCAGCTTACCAAGGGTCTCCTGTTGAGCACGAGTTTCTGTCTGGTGAAAACGAATATGTAGGATAATATCATTATAGCCTCCTTCGGGTTCCGTCTGAAAGCGAATCCCTACCCAGCCATGTCCTTTGTAGCGCTTGGCAAAGTCAATAGTTGTAACCGTATTAGCATAGGTGAAGAAGAGTTTGTCAGGGTATTTATCCCTTGGTAAGCGTTCTTCTAAGAGCTTAATTTCATGGCTAAGCATTTTCTTTAGACGCCCTTCGGTAACATAACGCCCATCTTTTTCGGCTCCATATAGGGCATCACTGAAATTCTTATCATAGGCACTCACTGCCTTGGCTATAGTACCCGATGCCCCTCCTGCACGGAAGAAATAACGCACGGTCTCTTGACCAGCCCCTATTTCCGAGAAAGTCCCGTAAATATGTTTGTTCAGATTGATACGTAGTGCCTTAGCACTCAGAGAAGGAATTTCCTCAAAATCCCTATCCCCTACGATATAAGTTCCCATGTGTAAAGCTATTTGTATTACAATAATAAATGCCAAAGATACGATTATTTATACAGAATTAAAAATTTATTCTCAAAAAGATTTTTCTTATTTTTAGGGGCTATTTCAAAAGAAAATAGTACCTTTGTGCTAAAATACTATACCAATGAAATTTTTTATTGATACGGCCAATTTGGCACAAATACAGGAGGCTGAAAACTTAGGCGTATTGGACGGAGTAACCACCAATCCCTCCCTCATGGCCAAAGAAGGTATACGCGGAGAGGCCAATATTCTAGAGCACTACAAAGCCATTTGTAAAATGGTAAAAGGTGATGTCTCTGCTGAGGTAATTGCCACCGATTATGAAGGAATCATCAAGGAAGGAGAAGTTTTGGCTGCTCTTCACCCTCAAATTGTAGTGAAGGTACCTATGATAAAGGACGGAATACGTGCCATTCGCTATTTCTCTCAAAAAGGTATTAGAACTAACTGTACCTTAGTTTTTTCTGCAGGACAAGCGTTACTTGCTGCCAAGGCAGGAGCTACCTATGTATCGCCTTTTATTGGACGATTGGACGACGTTTCTACCGATGGGCTTGGACTAATTGCCGATATTCGTCTCATTTACGACAACTATGGTTACGAAACTCAAGTACTTGCCGCTTCTGTAAGACATACTATGCATATCATAGAATGTGCGAAAATAGGAGCCGATGTAATTACCGCTCCCCTTTCGGCTATCTTAGGCCTTTTAAAACACCCACTTACAGATATAGGTCTAGAAAAATTCCTAGCCGATGCTAAGGGATAATAAATAACCTTCTTATAAAAACTTAACTCCCACAGATTTCATGGATAACTTTCAAATCCATACAATCTGTGGGAGTTTTTTCTTTAGCTTCTATTTTTTCAATCGAAAACGAATATAAGTAATAGGTTTACCCTGCGCTAGATACTGTTTTTCATAAGTAGTCTGTATAGCCAAGACTTCTTGAGGAGCACCTTCGTTACGGTAGATATGGTGATTGGCATAAAGTATCTCATGCCCCATACCATGCAGTAGCCCTAAAGTATATCCGTGCAGGTACTCGCTATCTGTCTTCAGATGAATTAGTCCATCGGGGGAAAGGATATGCTTATACTTTGCCAAGAAGTCTTGATTAGTAAGTCTATGCTTGGTACGCTTGTACTTGATCTGAGGGTCAGGGAAAGTAATCCATATCTCGGCTACCTCCCCTTGGGCGAAAAGGTAGTCTATGAGTTCTATTTGAGTTCTAAGAAAGGCGGCATTGGGGATTTTTTCTTCTAAGGCTGTTTTTGCCCCTCTCCAGAAACGTGCTCCCTTGATATCTACCCCTATAAAATTCTTATCAGGATATTGTTGAGCCAGATTTACCGTATACTCTCCTCTACCACAACCTAGTTCCAATACTATAGGATGATCATTTTTGAAGAAATCTCTTGCCCATACCCCTTTGAGAGGAAAATTACCTGCGATTACCTCCTCTCGGTTGGGCTGAATCACATTGGCAAAAGTTTCATTTTCTTTGAATCGTTTGAGTTTGTTTTTACTTCCCATATTTGTAAGTGAAAAGTGAAAAGTGATTAGTCTCTTTTCACTTGTAATTAATCATTATTATAGTTCTTCTGCTTGTTCTATGAGTAAAGCAATATCGCTGACAGGGACAATTTCTCTTTGTTGATTTTTTACCCCATCGGTAAGCATGGTATTACAGAACGGACAAGCCGTTACAATAATCTCAGGACGTACATCAAGGGCTTGAGCGGCACGAGCATTGTTGATTTCACCAGTTCCTTTTTCGGCTTCCTTGAACATCTGAGCGCCTCCAGCCCCACAACAAAAGGAACGAGCCTTGCTTTTCTTCATCTCAACTATTTCAGCTTCCAATTTCTCCAAGATAGCCCTGGGTGCTTCATACTCTCCATTGCCACGCCCTAAGTAACAAGGGTCGTGAAAGGTGATACGCTTACCCTTGAACATTCCTCCCTCTACCTTCAATCGCCCCTCATCCAAAAGCTGTTGGAGGAGCTGGGTATGGTGCAAAACCTCATACTTACCCCCCAAAGCAGGATATTCGTTGCGTAAGGTATTAAAGCAATGTGGACAAGCGGTTACTATCCTAGTAATACCATAGTTATTAAGGGTCTCTATATTGGTCAGCGCTTGCATCTGGAAAAGAAACTCATTGCCAGCACGCTTAGCAGGATCGCCTGTACAACCTTCTTCGGCACCCAGTACCGCAAAAGAAACCCCCGCCTTGTGGAGTATCTTGGCCATAGCCTTGGTCACACGGCGTGCCCGCTCATCAAAGCTGCCTGCACAGCCTATCCAGAAAAGGACATCGGGCTTAATCCCTTGTGCGCTAAGCTCTGCCATAGTGGGAACATGAAAGTTCATAGACATATATTTTTCAAGCGGCAAAAGTACAAATAATTTGGTAATTGGGCAATTGACTCATCGGTATAATTTTTGATTGTTGTACAAAAAATTATTTGTATCTTTGTCTTAGAATGCAGCTGTAATCCTTTTGTGGTGTTACATCACTTATAGATAAGAAAACAGTAAAAGATGGAACCACTTCCGAGAAGTCTAATCAGCTCATTTCCATAATTATAAAATTTCTATAAAACATTTTAAATCAACTTCTTATGAATATATTGAACTATATTAAGATATCTTTTTTCTCACTTATATTCCTATCTTGTGAAAGTCGTATTGAACAAATAAGTCATCAAAACTTTGATGCTATAATTATAAAAAATTGTCCGGATAGCACCTTTATTCCTAAAAATATTCAATATTCTATCTTCAAAAAAGGTAGTAACTTTCAAGAAAAAATCTGTGATTATTATAGTTTCTCAGTCGTTCCTTTTATGGATAATGCGCAACAATGCTTTAGTATAATCCCTAATTTTGACAATAGTTTTGAAGTGAATGGTGATATAAAGATTATCCTTAATAATGATTATTATTACTGTTTTGAAGTGGATACAATAAAGTATGACACCATACGCAGACCTACTGTACTTCCTAAGGTTTATAAATTATATATCTATAGAAAAACAGAAGCTAAGGTGAATGATTCTATCTATAAATTTGACAATGGGAGTAAATGGATTCTTCCTTTTAATTTAGCGAGAAGAAAATAATGTCAAACTGATAAAGCTATTTTTTAACCATTACTGGCACATTAATTCATTAGCTCCTTACCCTGTGTAAGTATGTACGCTTAGCTGTGCGGTAGGGAGATAATTGACTCCAAACCAGCAGATAAGGAGCAATATAAAGGCAATCCCTACAATGATAAAACTCTGTAAGGGCTTTTTCTCTTTATGATTATACTTGTGATGCAGATAGACCAAATAACCCAGCCAAGTGATAAAAGCCCATGTCTCCTTTGGATCCCATGTCCAATAGTGTCCCCATGCTTCCTTCGCCCAAAGAGCCCCAAAGAGTAGCCCAAAGGTGAGAAATACATAACCTATCTTGATAAGCTGGTCAGTAATGGCAAAAACTGAATATATCTCCTGTCCCCTCTTATAGCGATAAATCCCATAAAAGGCTGTCAGTGAAGCCATACCGAGCATGGCATAGGCAAAGATATAGACAATCACATGCGGGATAAACCACACACTTTGCAGGGCAGGCATCAGTGCCTTGTTCATCGTATCGGGGTGGGTGTAGGTAAGTCCTACAAAGACAATGCCCATCACCGCCGAATAG
>NZ_CALHGG010000137.1 GCF_938029845.1 uncultured Capnocytophaga sp. | reverse complement strand
TGTATTCAATGGGTTATAGTCATGTGCTTTTTAAGAAAATGATAAGATAATTAGCTGATGAGTCAATGAGACGATTAGCCAATTAGCTGATGAGTTGATGGGGGTAATGAGTTGATGAATTAATGGGGGGTAAGTTCATTGAGATATTGATAAATAGGCAAATTAAATCGGCTAATTTATAAAGAATATAAATAAGGAAATAAGGTTGTTAAAATAAGAATTTCGTACTAATTAATTCAAAAAAAAATGATACTTTTGCACGACTTTTTAAGAAACTAACTAATTTATATCCTATGTCAAGCGACATCCGTATTAGAAAAGGATTGGATATTCAGCTGGAAGGAAAGGCTGAAGCCATTACCAAGCCTGCTCCACAGGCTGCGGTGTATGGTATTAAGCCTGCTGAATTCCACCGCGTAATCCCTAAGCTCATTGCACGCGAAGGGGCAACACTCAAAGCCGGAGACGCCGTTTTCTACGACAAAAGAGATGAAAGGGTGCTATTCCCTTCTCCCGTTAGTGGTACTATCACGGAAATTATCCGTGGAGAACGCCGTAAAATTCTGGAAATCAGAATTACTCCCGATGCTACTCAGTCTTTCCAAAACTTTGGAGAGAAAGAGGTAAATGCGCTCTCACCAGAGCAAATTAAGGAACACTTGCTTAAGGCAGGTTGCTGGCCACTGATCAAGCAACGTCCGTACGACGTGATAGCTAGCCCTGACAGCCAGCCTAAGGCAATCTTCATCTCGGCTTGCAAGACCAATCCGCTTGCCCCTGATTATGACTATGCGCTCAAGGGTAAGGAAAAAGAATTGCAGGTGGCACTTACCGCCCTCTCCAAACTTACTACGGGCAAGGTGCATGTTTCTGTCTTCAAGG
This sequence comes from uncultured Capnocytophaga sp., assembly GCF_938029845.1. Taxonomy (GTDB): domain Bacteria; phylum Bacteroidota; class Bacteroidia; order Flavobacteriales; family Flavobacteriaceae; genus Capnocytophaga. The sequence goes on along the minus strand of NZ_CALHGG010000137.1, from coordinate 11,814 downwards.
ACAGTTCCCTTTCTCCTTTCCGCAGCCTTAAGGATATCGTATTGCACAACGTATCAGGGCCGCACCCTGCAGGTAACGTAAGTACTCAAATCGCTAAAATCAGCCCTATCAATAAGGGAGAAGTGGTATGGGTGGTTGCTCCACAAGACTTGGTAGTTATAGGCGAGCTTTTCCTTACAGGTAAGCTCAACCTTACACGTACAGTAGCCCTTACAGGAGCTTCTATGGAGAACCCTCACTATGTAACAGCTATTGCAGGTGCACAGATCAAGAGTGTGGTAGGAGCAGGCGTAAAAGATCCAGCTAATACCCGTATCATCAGCGGGGATGTACTTACAGGTCAAAAAGTGTGTGAAAATACTTACTTAGGCTTCTATGATGACCAAATCACAGCCATTCCTGAAGGCAATGACTACGACCTATTAGGATGGGCAAAACCTATAAGCAACAAGATTTCCCTCACTCGTGCCTTGACATTCTCTTGGCTTAGCCCGAATAAGAAATACAACCTCAACACCAATACCAATGGAGAGCAACGCGCCTTTGTGGTAACAGGTATGTATGAGGAAGTATTCCCACTAGATATTTACCCAATGCAGCTGCTCAAAGCCTGCTTGTATAAGGATTTGGACGAATTGGAAAACTTAGGAGCTTATGAAGTAGCCCCTGAGGATTTTGCCTTGACCGAGTTTGTATGTGTGTCCAAACAGCCACACCAGCAAATCATCAGAGACGGTTTGGATTTGATGATGGACGAATTGGGATAAAAGTTGCTATAGCATAATGGCCAGACCCGCAACGAAGCAAGATTTAGAGGCTTTAGCCAAAGAAAATTATCAGAAGTTAGTTTCTTTGATAGAAGCACTATCAGACAAAGAGCGAGAAAAAGCATTTCCGGAAGGTACTATGAATAGGAATATTCGTGATGTCATAGGTCACTTGTATCATTGGCATTTATTATTCCTAAACTGGTACGAGGTAGGGATGCGAGGTGAGAAACCCAAAATACCCAAAGAAGGCTATACTTTTTCTGACACCCCTAAGCTCAACCGAGAGATATGGGAGCAGTGTCAAGGAGTGTCACTTACTGAGATACGCTCACTTTTTGAAGCCACTCATAACAAAGTGTTTCAACTTATACAGAAACACACAGATGAGGAGCTTTTCACTAAGAAAAAGTATCACTGGACGGGGAGTACATCTTTAGGCTCTTACTTAGTTTCAGCAACATCAAGTCATTATGATTGGGCTTTAAAACTAATTCGCAAATCCATAAAAAAGAAATAATTAACTTATTCATAATAAAATGAGTTTAAAAAGTAAATTACATACACTAAAAGAAAAGTATAAGGGAACCAAGTGGGAAACGACCTTCAATGCGCTCCACACTTTCCTTTATACGCCTAATGAGGTAACCCATGGGGGTACTCACATTAAGGCAGCAGATGACCTAAAGCGGACTATGAACACCGTGATTATGGCGCTGATTCCCTGCTTGATTTTTGGTATTTTCAATGCAGGATACCAACACCAAGTGGCTTTTGGTACTTTGAAATCTCAAGCAGGTATGTCCTTTTTCAGTGGAGACTTCTGGAGTGGGGCAAACTTCTGTATAGGAGCTATGAAAGTACTTCCCTTGGTGATTGTCTCTTACCTTGTAGGTTTGGGGATAGAGTTCGTTTTTGCAACTATCCGCAAGCACGAAGTAGAGGAAGGTTACCTAGTAACAGGGATGCTAGTTCCTCTTATCGTACCTATTGATATCCCTCTTTGGATGCTTGCCACAGCAGTAGCTTTCGGGGTGATCCTCGGTAAGGAAGTATTCGGTGGTACTGGTATGAATATCGTAAACCCTGCCCTTACCATTCGTGCTTTCCTTTTCTTCGCTTATCCTACTTATATGACAGGGGATAAGATATGGGTAGAAGGTGCCTTGGGCAGAGCCAATGAAATCGCCGGTGGTACCCAACTTGATGCTGTATCAGGAGAGACCATTTTGGGAAGCTTAGCTCAAGGGCAGACAGGTACTTACCAACTATCTGACCTCTTCTATGGGTTTATCCCAGGTTCAGTAGGGGAGACCTCCACCTTGCTTATCCTACTAGGAGCTTTGTTCCTTATCTACACCAAGATAGCTTCTTGGCGTATTATCCTTAGCACCTTTGTAGGGGCTTTTGTAATGGGAAGTATTTTTAACTGCTTGGCACCAAATATGGAAGGAACCCAGTTCTACGCCTTGTGGAACTTACCAGCTTATGAGCACTTGCTTATCGGAGGTTTGGCTTTTGGAGCCGTCTTCATGGCTACCGATCCGGTAACAGCTGCACAGACCAATACAGGGAAATACATTTACGGCTTTTTCGCTGGCTTCTTTGCCATTATGATACGTTGCTTCAACCCTGCTTATCCAGAAGGGGTGATGCTCGCTATCTTGCTGATGAACGTATTGGCACCTACCATAGACCACTTTGTGGTACAGGCCAATGTGTCTCGCCGTAAAAAACGCTTAAAACTAACTACTAAAACCGCATAATTATGGCAGTCAAGACAGAAAGTAATTCATATACAGTGATTTTCGCCATTGTCATGGTGGTAATCGTAGGGGCTTTGCTGGCGGGGATTTCTTCCGCACTTAGCGGCCAGATCAGTGAAAACAAGAAATTGGAGAAAAAGCAAAATATCCTTTATGCCATGGGTGTGAATCATAATGAAGGCGCCCTTGGGGAAGGTAAAGTAGTTTTCCTCACTACTACAGAGGCCAATACTGAGTTTGACAAATATGTAAAGGCACAGTACCTTATAGATCCTCAAAGCAATACCGCTAAGGAAGTAAAAGGAGCTGAAGACCTTATCAACTTCAACGGACACCGCCCAGGACTTCCTCTCTATGTAGGAGAGAAAGAAGGAAAGACTCTCTATATCATTCCTGTAAGCGGACGTGGATTGTGGGATGCTATCTGGGGTTATATAGCCGTAGATAAAGATTTTGTGATACAAGGAGTATTCTTTGACCACAAAGGAGAGACTGCCGGCTTGGGAGCCAATATCAAGGAACGCTTCTTCATGGATGATTTCATAGGAGAGCATGTCTTGGATGCCAATGGCGCCTTCCAGAGTGTTCAGATCTCAAAGAGCAACGCAGACCCAGAAAACAAACGTAAAGAGGACGGAAAGGTAGATGCCATCGCTGGAGCCACCCTTACTGGAAACGGAGTAGCAGAGATGATCGCACGCGGACTTTCTCCTTATGTAGCCTATATTAAAAGTTTAAACCAATAAGACTATGGGACTAACAAAAAAAGATATTAAATTAGTAAAGGATCCCCTATGGGATAATAACCCCGTAACGGTACAGGTATTAGGGATATGTTCAGCTTTGGCTATTACAGCACAGCTTAAAGCGGCAATCGTGATGAGCCTTTCCTTTACCTTCGTATTGGCCATGGGGAACGTAGCCATTTCTTTGCTTAGAAATGTGATACCACCTAAGATTCGTATCATTGCCCAGCTGATCGTAGCGGCTGCCTTGGTAATTGTGGTGGATTTCGTGCTCAAAGCCTATGTATATGACCTAAGCAAACAGCTATCAGTATATGTAGGGCTTATTATTACCAACTGTATTTTGATGGGACGTTTTGAGGCTTTTGCCTTAGGAAATCCTCCAGGAAAGTCTTTCCTTGACGCTCTTGGAAACGCAGGAGGGTACTCTATTGCTTTACTTATCGTAGCTTTCTTCCGCGAACTCTTAGGTTCAGGAACCTTGCTCGGTTTCCAAATATTGGGAGACCCTATCAAGAAAACAGGGGTATATGCCTTGGGTTATGAAAACAACGGCTTTATGCTCTTGGCCCCTATGGCCTTGGTAACTTATGGTATTGTAGTATGGGTACAACGTTCACGTAACAAAGCCCTTATAGAAGAAGGTCATTAATCACTTAAAACGAAAAGAACATGTTAGAATATTTAACACTGATATTTAAATCTGTATTCTCAGAGAATATGATTTTCGCTACCTTCTTGGGTATGTGTTCGTACTTGGCGGTATCTAAAAAGGTATCTACAGCTATAGGATTGGGAGCTGCCGTTATATTCGTGCAAACCCTTACAGTGCCTATGAACTATTTGCTCAATCAATATATTCTCAAAGAAGGAGCGTTATCATGGCTCGGAGAGGAATACGCCTCCTATGACTTGAGCTTCCTTACTTACATCCTCTTTATCGCAACGGTAGCTACCATGGTACAGTTGGTAGAGATTATTGTTGAGAAGTTTTCTCCTTCTCTCTATAACTCTTTGGGTATCTTCTTGCCACTTATTGCGGTGAACTGTGCTATCTTAGGGGGATCACTCTTTATGCAATCTCGTGAGGAAACTATCCATTCCTTTGGACTATCAGTAGCTTACGGATTCAGTTCAGGATTGGGTTGGGCAATTGCTATCTTAGCCTTGGCTGCCATTCGTGAGAAAATACGTTACTCTCATGTACCAGCACCTTTGCGAGGCTTAGGAATTACCTTCATCACCACAGGGCTTATGGCTATTGGCTTTATGAGCTTTGGGGGGATGCTCACCGGTGGAAGCAGTAAGAAGGAAGAACCTAAGAAAGAGACCACAACCGTTCAACAAGAAGTAAAAACTGATAAATTAGCCAATAACACAAAAGACTTAAGTAATGATTTTAGTAAGTGAAATATTAACAACTATTACGGTAACGGTGGTAGGATTATTAGTAATAATCCTCTTGTTAGTGGCGATTTTGCTTTATGTAAAACAAAAACTAACCCCATCGGGGCCAGTGAAGATTACCATCAATAATGATAAGGTAATAGAAGTACCCCTAGGTGGTTCCTTGCTTTCTACCTTGGGTAACGAGAAGATATTCTTGCCATCGGCTTGTGGTGGTAAGGGATCTTGCTTGCAGTGCGAATGCCACGTGTATGAGGGTGGGGGAGAAGCACTTCCTACCGAAACCCCTCACTTTACCAAAAAAGAACTCAAAGAGGGGGTACGCCTTGCCTGCCAAGTGAAAGTAAAACAAGATATGAAAATCGGGGTACCTGAACAAGTGTTTGGTATCAAGAAATGGCAAGCTACCGTAGTGAGAAATTACAATGTGGCTTCCTTCATCAAAGAGTTTGTAGTGGAAATTCCAGAAGATATGGATTACAAACCAGGAGGATATATCCAGATAGAAATCCCTCCTTGTGAGGTTAAATACTCCGATATTGATATTACTGCTCACCCAGTAGAACACCCAGGAGAGCCAGAGAAGTTCAAAATGGAATGGGATAAGTTCAAGCTATGGCCACTAGTGATGAAAAATCCAGAGCCTGCAGAGCGTGCTTACTCTATGGCCTCTTACCCAGCTGAAGGACGTGAGATTATGCTTAACGTACGTATCGCCACTCCTCCTTTTGACAGAGCTAAAGGCGGTTGGATGGATGTAAATCCAGGGGTAGCCTCCTCTTATATCTTCTCTCGTAAACCAGGAGACAAGGTAACTATCTCCGGACCTTATGGAGAGTTCTTCATCAACGAATCCAACTCCGAGATGTTGTATGTAGGTGGGGGAGCAGGTATGGCGCCTATGCGTTCACACCTATACCACCTCTTCAAAACATTGAAGACAGGACGTACTGTAACTTACTGGTACGGAGGTCGTTCTAAGCGTGAGTTGTTCTACGTAGAGCACTTCCGCGAACTAGAACGAGAATTCCCTAACTTCAAGTTCTTTATCGTGCTTTCTGAACCACTACCAGAAGACAATTGGAAAGTGAAGAAAGACATTAACGACAAAGAAGGTGATGGTTTCTTAGGTTTCGTACACAATGCAGTAATCGAACAATACCTAAGCAAGCACGAAGCACCAGAAGATATTGAATTGTATTTCTGTGGTCCTCCGATGATGAACAAGGCTGTTCAGAAAATGGGACAAGACTTCGGTATGCCAGACGAAAACATTCGTTTCGACGACTTTGGAGGTTAAAACAATTTTCCATGATACAAAAATCCGACTCAGCAATGGGTCGGATTTTTTGTTGTAGCACAGAGGGCAATTATTAAAAAAATAGTACTTTTGTATCTTCAATTATTCTAATACTTTCTTTATGAAACCCTTACTCCTATTTTTTGTTTTTCACTTTTCACTCTTTGCTTTCTCCCAATATACGCTCCCATCGGAGGGAATATCTCTTATAGGGTATAGTGAGGATTTTGCTCATCTTTCTTTCTATAAGCAGCACACCGAGGGTAAATATGAAGAGGTGTATCTGAATTTTAAGAAGCTACCCTTATGTGAAACGGAGAAAAAAAGAAACGTTTACTGTGGGCACAACACTATAGAAACCGCTGCTTGGGACTATAGAGAGCCCAAAAAATCATATACCCTTGAAGAATTATCTCAAAAGAGAAATCTGATATCCATAACAGAGTTACGCCCTACCAATTATCACAACTTACAAGGCAAGCACTATCTCATTGAAAAGAAAGCCACGGAAAAGCTGTATTTCCAGTTTGTAAACCCCTATGTAGTCCGCTTATATACACTTGGGAAAGCTACCGATAGTTTTTCCCCTATTCCCTTCTATGGAGTGAGCTGGAGGGATGAAAAGATTACTGATTGGTATCCTGTAAGAGGGGAGAGAAATGAGTATTTTTCTCCAGTAGTATTGGACTTTGGAGCAGGAAGGTGTATCTATCTGCTTCTGAGTCATTCTCAGGGCGACTGTGCCTTTGTTCCTACTACAGTAGGGGATCAATTGCTTTATAAACAATCCTATTCGCCTATAGAGGTGCCTGATACTCCCTACCAAATGGATGAGCCCCATTATAAAGTAGATCCTCAAGCATTCTTTTGGATATGCAAAGGAGAAAAGCAAAGCCTTGTAGATCTCTTAGGGCAGAATGTATTAGGGAAGAGCTATGATCAAATCCTCTGTACAGGGCATTTTATCACCACTATAGACCAAGGTAAGGAGCAAGTATACAATAGCAATTTTGTTCCCTTGGACTTGGGGCAGGTCAAGAAAGTATATTACCATGACTATTATTTAGAAGTACTCAATGAAAAAGGTGCTTTTTATTATGATCAAGACGGAAGGGTGAGGAAAGAAAAGCCTTTTTTGGTTTCTTATGGATGGTGTGGAACAATGGGTAAAGAAGCAAGAAAAAGACAGCAAAAAATTGAAAAATACAGAGAAAGAGAGAAGCAAAAATAGGAAAAGCGCTTTAAGCGCAAGACTGCCAGGTACAGCTTAGTAACGCCCATTACAGAACATTTTTATGAAGTGATCTACAAGGGGAAGAAATACTATTTTGATAGGGGACAAATGATAAGATATGAATGATAAATAATTGGTGAAAAAGATTTGTTATTTATCATTGGTCATTTGTCATTAAAGTTGTAATTTTGCGCCCGTTTTAATCACTATCCTATGTTAATCAGATATTGTGCTATTATCTTTGGCTGTTTGGCCTTAGGAGAGTTGATCGTTTATCTTACAGGGATTCACTTTCCTTCCAGTATTATAGGAATGATACTACTGACCCTTTTTCTACACTTAGGCTGGATCAAGCTGCATTGGGTCAAGGCTTTTTCAGATATGTTGATCTCTCACTTGGGATTGTTTTTCGTACCTCCCAGCGTGGCTATATTGGCTTATTTTGACCTTATAGCTAAGAATTTTTGGTCTATCAGTGTGGCTATTGTTGTCAGTACCATTATTGTGATGGTGGTAACAGGCCATGTATATCAGTTTATCCGCAAAAGAACCAAACATCACCATGGCCATGAAAATATTTGAAAATCCTTTAGTCCTTTTAGCCATCACCTTTGGTGTATATTACGGAGTTCTTATGCTCCAACAGAAATACAAATCAGTATTCCTAAATCCTGTGATGCTTGCCGTTTCGGTTCTCATAGGGTATCTGATGATCTTCAATATCTCTTATGAGACTTATGAGCGCAATGCAGGTATGTATATTGATTTTTGGCTTAAACCCTCTATTGTGGCTATGGGGGTACCCTTATACCAACAGCTTCCTAAGATTAAGAAGCAACTCCTGCCGCTGCTTCTCTCGCAGTTTGTAGGCAGCTTAGTTGGGATTCTTTCTGTATGTTATATAGCTAAGGGATTAGGTGCCGATGAGCATATCATTCGTTCCTTAGCCCCTAAGTCCGTAACTACCCCTATTGCGCTTGAGGTGTCCAAGACCCTACATGGGATTACTTCACTTACCGTAGCTGCTGTGATTGTTACAGGTATATTGGGATCTATCTTAGGCTTCAAGGTACTCCAATGGACAGGTATCAAAAGTCCGATGGGGCGAGGAATTTCCTTGGGGACAGCCTCTCATGCTTTAGGGATTATGGCAGCTTTTAATCTCAGCGAAAAGCACGCTATCTACGCCAGCTTAGGAATGATCTTCAATGGTGTCTTTACCGCTGTTTTAGCTCCTATCGTAATGCCTTTTATCTTGTAAGGAATCGTAAATAGCTTGAGCGGTTCTTTCACTGGCACCTCGGTTGCCTAATTTTTCTCGTAGCGATTGGTAATCCTTGAAGAGTTTTTTCCTATAATCAGAGTCTAAGAGTTTGTTCAATTCTGCTTTGAGGTTTCGGGTACAGAGGTCTCCTTGGATAAGTTCGGTAACTACGGGAGCATCCATAATAAGATTGACTAAAGAGATATACTTAAGGCTGATTACTCGCTTGGCAATCTGGTAAGAAATCCAATTACCACGGTAGCACACCACTTCGGGGACATTCAATAAAGCTGTTTCCAAGGTAGCTGTGCCACTAGTAACTAAGGCCGCATAGGAGTGAGCGAGTAGGTCATAGGTCTTTCCACTTACAAAATGTACGTTTTCTTCCTTGATAAACTGCTTATAAAAGTCATATTCCTGAGAGGGTGCCCCTGCGATAACAAATTGGTACTCATTGTAGCTGCCTACCACTGAGAGCATCACCGAGAGCATTTTGGCAATCTCCTGCTTTCGGCTGCCTGGTAGTAGTGCAATAATAGGACGCTGATCCAAGCCATTTTCTATTTTGAATACTTCCTCGCTAACCTCCTTTCTCGCTGCAATGGCATCCAAGAGCGGATGACCTACAAAGTGCACAGGATACCCATGCTTGCCTTCATAGAAATCCTTTTCAAAAGGCAAGATTACATACATGGCATCTACGTCCCTTTTAATCGCTTTGATGCGGTTTTCTTTCCATGCCCATATCTGTGGGGAGATGTAATAATGAGTAGGAATTCCTCGCTGTTTAGCCCATTTGGCAATGCGCATATTAAAACCAGGGTAGTCTATGAAGATAAGCACATCGGGCTGAAACTGTGTAATATCTCGTTTGCAAAAATCTATATTACGAAGAATTGTTCTGAGATTGGTTACTACCTCCCAAAAACCCATAAAGGCCAAATCGCGGTAGTGCTTCACGAGTTTTCCTCCTACAGCTTCCATACGATCACCTCCCCAAAAGCGAAACTCCGCCTTAGGGTCTATTTGCTGTAATGCCCGCATCAGGTTTGCCCCATGTAAGTCGCCTGAGGCTTCACCAGCGATAAGGTAGTATTTCATAGCGATGAATATTTTTGCAAAGGTACTATTTTTCCCAAAATAATTGTATATTTGCCTTGCGATTATTTATATCCTAATATGCTAAGCAAAAACCAACTCAAACTTATGCAGAAGCTCGCCCTAAAGAAATACCGTAATGAGCTAGGGCTTTTTGTGGTGGAAGGGAGAAAGAGTATAGTGGAGTTCCTTCAAGCAGGCTATAAAGCTGAAGCTATCTATGCAACAGAAAGATTCTCTCCTATTCTCTCTGGGCACCCCCTGACTCTTGTGACTAAGGAAGACCTCTTGAAGCTGACCAGCTTCAAGAATCCAGATGAGGGAATCGCTATCTTTCACCAACCCAAGAGGAAGGGGATACTCCAAGAGGGAGTTATTTTAGCCTTAGATAATATTCAAGACCCAGGTAACTTAGGTACACTCATTCGCCTATGTGATTGGTTTGGAATAGAGACACTCTTGTGTAGCGAGCAGACGGTGGATTGCTATAACCCCAAGGTCGTACAGGCCTCTATGGGGTCGCTCTCACGGGTGGAGGTGCATTACCTGCCCTTGGCGGGTTTCTTGGTTACTTGTGACTTACCTGTATATGTGGCTACCTTGGAGGGGGAAAACCTTTATACGACTACTTTTCCAGAGGATTGTGTAATTGTCTTGGGCAACGAAGCCAATGGGGTAAGTCCAGAGGTTGCCGCTTTGGCCAATGGAGCTATTACCATACCACGCTTTGGCAAGTTACAACAGGCAGAAAGCCTCAATGTAGCTATGGCAGGAGCGATTATAGTGAGCCAGATAAAAAGTAAAAAGTAAGATGGCAGTAGAGAGTTTTTTTGTGATAGAGACTTCTTTCAGTGACTTAAGAGAAAAGCTCAAAGAAGAAATAGTGCGAGTAGATAAGGAATATGATGAAATAACGATTTCTTATCATGGTTTTTTCTGTTGGATGTATTTTTATAAAGAGGGAGAAGCTTATATAGATGAAGAGGAGAAAGCAAAATTGCTGGTAAATATCAAACATGAATCAGCAACACCACCTACTGTTATTACAGCTTTTAGGGAAAAACTATTATCTTTAGGATTTTGCGAAAGAGAAATATTTGATAATGAAGATAGTACTAACACAAGCACAATATAACCTATTGATTGAGGTCATAAAAGGAACTTCTTCTTGCTGTACTCTCTTATCTTCTAAAGAGGATGAAGTATGTGTCGAAATGCAAGAAAAAGATATAGAAGATGCTATAGACTGGCTTGTATATGAGCTTGATATAGAAGGATTTGACGCCAATGATGAACTTACTCCTAAGGGGAAAATATTGGAACCACTTATAGATATTTTGGAAAATATATGATGCTAACAATTGATAATCAGTTGTATATGGTTAATTCTGTGGAAGAATTAATACATCACCTTATTCCCCTTTCTAAGAAGACAGAAGCAGTGCTTCGTTTATCTTTGGAGGATAGTTGGGATTCGGATGCACTCTCTTGTCAAATAGATAAGGGCAAGTATTTGTTGCTTTATTATACTACAGACCTTGATAACCCTACTGAGAAATATCCTCGCAGCTATCATAGAGGACTTGAAACTCATAATAAAGTAGAGATAAGGGGAAACTTTTATGATGAAAATACCATCTGTTATGATTATGGATTGGTATTGATGTTGTTTAAAGAATTTTTTGAGCAAAAACAAATTCCTTTGTATATATTATCTTAATTATAAGAGGGGAAATAGGTCAATCGCATAGCTATTGTAGTCTTTTTAAAATATTGAAAATTAGTAAGAAAGATGTACTTAAATGATTTTAGTCAAGAATACCTTGTGGATTCTCTTGAAGAATTAGAAATATTACTAAGAAAGCGATTTTTAGAGGAGGTCAATTTTTTTATTTTAACTTTTAAGGAAAAAGGATTTCCTCAGTTGTCCGCTTTTGTCAAAGAAAATAAGTGTGTTATTTACTATTTGGATGAAGAGGAGCAATATATTAGCAAAGGAGGTACAGAAGAGGGTATAGAAGTATTTGTTGAGGATATACACGGAACGGAGGTATTCCTTAGCAAGGACAAGGTGTTGCCTATTGATAAGTTTTACAAGGTAGCCCAATCTTTTTTCAAGACACAGAAAAGACCTAATTTTATTGAATGGGAAAAGATTTAAATCACAAAAACAAAAAATGCGAGATTTTACAAAAATCTCGCATTTTTTTCTTCTAATAATTGGAGAAAATG
>NZ_CALHGG010000136.1 GCF_938029845.1 uncultured Capnocytophaga sp. | reverse complement strand
GGTTTTTCTACAAATACCTTCTCCCACTGTCCACCTTGGCTCTTATGACAGGTAATTGCATAGGCATACTTGACCTGTAAAGCATTATAATAAGGGTGTGTCCTTATATTGAGTGGTGCTATAAAGCCCGTTTGCTTGTTATATTCTTGTAATATAGCATGATAAAGTTCATTTTGCTCCTCATAGGTCTGCGAAGGGTTGGGGCTGGTTAAGGTATCCATGAGCAATATAGTCTCAAAAGGTTCTATATGTGGATAGTCCAACAGACGAATCAGTACATGAGCAAAGGTTGCCCCATAAAGCACTTCAACAGATTGTATTTCAAGTACCTCTAGAGTATCCCCATTGGCTATAAATCCTGCGGTATCTGCCGCCCATAGGTAATTATTTTTCACTACCATCAGTTGGTCACCTACACAGAGGGGTGCGTCGTAATCGAAGGCAACCTGTCGTATCTGCTGATTATACTCCACCGCACGCTTATTAGCACGCACAATAAAGCAGGTCTCCTCCACCCCACTCTCCTCATAGGCTTCCAAGAGAGCATCTTGTACCTCGGAGGCATTCTCCAAAAGGACAATATCCTTAAAAGGGTCTATACGGATACGGAAATTATCCTTAAAGGTCTCTATGCGTTTTCTCAATCGGGTCGCATTATAAAGGATACCTGACTTACGTCCTTGTCGTACTACATCGGTAAGCACCCCCTCAATAACCTCTTTATGATAGACAAAGGAGAGCCGATCACTATCCAAAGCAGGACTCAAGGGGGTATGTATAGGGGGCAGCTGTGCTGTATCCCCTATAATAAGCAAGCGGCAACGGTCTCCTACATAGACAAACTCCATCAAATCCGATAGTAATGATCCCTTGCCAAAGACACTTTCCTCCCCAATCATAGAAGCCTCATCGACCACAAAAAGTGTATCGGAAGCCTTGTTATCCTTCAGGGAAAAAGAAAACATACCATTCTCATCTATCGCCTGATAGATATGCTTATGAATGGTAAAAGCCCGCTGTCCAGTATAGGTAGTCATTACCTTAGCTGCCCTACCAGTAGGAGCCAGCAAGACCACCTTCTGCGAAAGCGCCTTGAGCGTCCTAACTAGGGTATTGACAAGAGTCGTCTTACCTGTACCAGCAAAACCTTTCAGCAAGAAAAGACTCTGTTCATTATCATCAGCTAAAAACCCTGCAAGTTCCTCTAATACAGACTCTTGAGATTCCGTAGGCTCCCACCCAAAGTACTCCAAAAGCAGCTCATAGATATCCTCTATATCCATATGTTGATAAATAATTTCAAAGGTAATAAAAATTTCTTTTCAAAAAAGTCTTTTATTAAAAAAAATATTGTATTTTTGCTCATTATTGCGAATTTAATACAAACACATTATTATATGAGAAAAGGAATTCAAGCTACTTTGTTGATAGCCAGTTTAATAGGCTTATATCTGATATACAAATCTATCCAAACACCTATTGAGTTTGCACGTGAAAGTAAGGCTCGTTATGCCAAAGTAATTGCCGTGCTAAAGGATATTCGCAAGAGCGAGGAAGCTTATGAGGCAGTCAACAAGACTTATACAAATAGTTTCGATGAATTAGAGAAATTTATTGAGAATGGTCAGTTCTACATCACTACTCAGCGCGATACGAGCTGGACAGAATTTGACAAGCACTTTAAGATTGATGTGCTCAAGCAAAATGTAGTAACGGATACCATAGGAAAAGTATTGGTAAAAGACTCCCTTTTCAAAGGCTCTGACCGATACAAACAAATGGCTTCTGTTACTATAGGTGATCGTACCATTCCTATCAAGATAGAAACAGGGGTTATCACTCGTGAGAATGAAGTAAAGTTCCCTGTATTCGAAGTGAAAATATCTAAAAAGGACATACTTGAGGGACTAGATGAAGAAGAAATCGAGAAAGAGCTCCAGAAAGTAGGCGTAAATGACATCAAAGGACCTTATGTATCAGTAGGTTCTATGACTGAGGTGTCAAGTAGTGGTAACTGGCCTTCTTACTACAACGATAAGTCAGAAAACAAAAGTGGCTCAAGATAATCATTTACATATTGAGTTTAAAAAAATGTCCATTCAATTGAATTTGGATGGGCTTTCTTTTTGTATCTTTAACCCAGGACTTTCTTGTATAGAATCTATCTATCACTTATCTCTGCCAGCTTCCATGCCGCCTATTGTTGCCGAGCAGGAAGTACAGAACTATCTGAATGAGGAACGGGCGCTCTGTCAGGACTTTGATACTATTAAAGTCCTACACAACAACGAACAATTCGCCTTTGTCCCTGAAAAACTTTTCGCTACCGAACATCTGTTTGAGTACCTGAAGTTCAATGTACAAGAATATCGTAACCAGATCATCAGTCATGACACGCTGAGCAGTGAGAAGATCATCAATGTGTATATCCCCAATTCATCTATCAACCGTATTCTAAGGGAAACATACGGGATATTCGAGTACGAGCACTTCACTACCACCCTATTGAGGGTGTTACTGATGCATAACCCACAGAAGAAAGATGCTGTCTACGCTCATTTTGACAAAAATGCTTTTCACTTAGTAGTATTCAAGGAAGGAGGATTAGCCTTTTTCAATCGCTTTGCCTTTGAAGAGCCTATTGATATGCTCTACTACCTCCTATTCTCATTAGAGCAACTCTCTTTAGACACAGAAGTTACACCGCTATACCTCTTAGGAGATATTATCCGTAACTCCGAGCGTTATTACCTTATATATAAATATGTGCGATTTATCTATTTTCTTCCCCCTCAGAAGAATAATCCTTTCTGCCAAAATATGGACCCAACCTTAGCAAGGCAGAACTTTATATTGACACATACCTTTTGACAATGAGGTAATTTAACAATGAGACCATTGGCAAATTAACTAATCAGCAAATTAATTTAACAATTAAAATCATTTTTATTCTGTATCTTTGCCCGATAAAAAAGTAAAACCTTAATAACTTAATATTAACATGAATAATCCAGACCTATTAAAACGAGTGGAATTTGCCTTGGCTGAAATTCGCCCATACTTACAAAATGATGGAGGAGACATCTCCTTGATTGATATAGAAGATGACAAGATTGTAAAAGTACGACTCTTAGGAAGTTGCCTAAATTGTAGTGTAAACCAAATGACTCTCAAAAGTGGGGTGGAGATGACCGTAAAAAAATATGCTCCTGAAATAGAAAAGGTCGTGAATGTGAATTAATTGAGAAAAGAATAATTTGTTTTGTTTATTTCCCTTTGAGAGCTACCACTCTTGAGGGGTTTTTCTTTAAATATGCAGAAAAAAGAGTTTTATGCCCATGGAAAGTTACTCCTTACAGGGGAGTATGCGGTATTGGATGGTGCTTTGTCCCTAGCCTTACCCACTCAGTACGGTCAGCGTATGGAGGTTTGCGCGCTTGAGCAGAAGAGGATCTACTTTCGTAGTCTCACTATGGAGGGAGAGACATGGTTCGAGGAAGAATTATTTACGGGGAGTACCGAGCCCGTTGCACTGACTTTGGAGAAAATACTTAGAGAAGCCCAACGGTTACAGCCGCATTTCCTAAGTGAAGAGGGGGCGATGGTTACCACCCGTTTGGAGTTTCCCCAAGGGTGGGGGTTAGGTTCGTCCTCTACATTGATTGCCATGATTGCCCAATGGGCAAAGGTAGATCCGTACCAACTACTTTGGAACAGCTTCGGAGGAAGTGGGTATGACATTGCTTGTGCAACAGCCTCCTCCCCTATCCTCTATCAATTAGAACAAGGACACGCCAGATCCTATCCAATATACTACCAACCTAATTTTGCGGAGTCCCTATTTTTTGTCTATCTGAATCAGAAACAGAACAGCAGAGAGGGCATCGCTCTTTATAAGGCTATCAAAAAACATAAGGCCACCCTCATTCAGCAGCTCACCACCCTTACCGAAGAGGTATATCGCTGCCAAGACAGCACACACTTTACCTCCCTTATCACTAAGCACGAAGCACTACTCTCGGCTTTCTTACAGCTACCTACTGTAAAAGAACGCCTTTTTGCGGACTTTGCAGGAGCTATCAAGAGTTTAGGCGCATGGGGAGGAGACTTTATTCTAGCTGTAGGCTCACCCGACTATGTGAAAGCCTATTTTACGAGTAAAGGATTCGACACCATACGCTCCTTCAAGCAGATGATTCTTCCTACGGATAGGGAGCCAATATTACCTCCAAGCCCTCAAGGTCTTCCGTAATAGGAATCTGACAACCTAAGCGACTGTTTTCCTTGGTATAAGAAGTTTCAAAGAGCATTGCCTCTTCCTCGGGACCTATCTCAGGTAGAGGGGTATCACTCATAATATAGCATTGGCAAGAACCACACATGGCCATACCTCCGCATACCCCTATTTCACCATCCTCCGCTATGGCATAAGCTCGAATGACCTCCATAAGGGACATATTCATATCGGTAGGGGCTTCTACTTCAAAGAGTACCCCCTGCCTATCGGTTATTTTCAAATTAACTTCTGCTGACATGTTTGCTGTATGAGAGGGCAAAAATACAAATTTCAAGCAAAAGGTAAAAGGCAAAAGGTAAAAGATTTTTTCAATAACCAATAGCCCACAGGCTACTAGCGACTGACGAATGATTACTGACCACTGAAAACCAGCCTATTGGAAAAAACTTTAAAAAAATATTGAAAAATATTTGTCAGTTTGAAAAAAGGTCGTATCTTTGCACCCGAATTACAAAAGGGTTCTTAGCTCAGCTGGTTCAGAGCATCTGCCTTACAAGCAGAGGGTCACT
>NZ_CALHGG010000135.1 GCF_938029845.1 uncultured Capnocytophaga sp. | reverse complement strand
CAAAGGACACTTTACACTCTATCGATAGTGAATAGTGAAGAATGAATAGTGAAGAATGCCTAAAGAAGGATATAACAATAACTAGAGAAGAGAGACTTTCCACTAATGGAAAGTCTCTCTTGTTTTGTTATCAGTACTCAACACATAGGCATATCTACTATAAGAGAGCTACAAGCTCTATGTATTATAGGCACGAGCTGCAAGAAACGCGCCAGCGGAGGAGCTGCAAGAAACGCACCAGTGGAAGTAACTTAGCCACTAACCACTAGCCACTAACTACTAACCAACAACTTTTACCTTTTACCTTTTACTTTTTCTCTAAAAAATTGTATCTTTGCCCTCAAAATCTTACCTATGAAGATAAAGAAATGGATTGGTAGTTTTGCTTTGTGGCTTACTGGTTGGAAGATAGAACTACAAGGTGATGTGAATACCCTTAACCGCTGTGTGTTGGTGGTGGCACCACATACCTCCAATTGGGAGTTTGTGATAGGTATATTGGCTTATTGGAAGTTGGAGAAGCCTATTAAGCTCATTATTAAGGATAGTCATACCAAGGCTTGGTATGGAGCGATTGTTCGTGCTTTGGGAGGTTTGGGAATAGACCGCTCTCAGCGCAATCATATAGTGGAGTTTGTAACCGATCTGTATAAGAAGGAGAATTTTAGCTTAGTAGTAACCCCAGAGGGCACTCGTTCGAGGGTAAATAAGTGGCGTATGGGCTTCTATCATATAGCCCTTTCGGCTCAAGTACCTGTAGTATTGGGAGCAGGTGATTTCAAAAAGAAAATTATCTATATAGGAAAAACGATTTCATTAGAAGACTTACAGACACGCTCTCAGGAGAGTATTATGAGCGAGATAAGGGAGTATTATAGGGACAAAAATCCTAAATACCCCGAGCAGTGGAATCCAAACTTTCATTAAGTGAAAAGTGAAGAGCGAAGAGTGAAAAGTGAAAAAACTACTTAGATATTAATCCAAATCAATAGTAGAGAAAAATTGTATAGTTCAATTCATTAAGACGCAATTTATTACGTTTTAGACAGTTGATGAATAACATTTTAACCATTGATTTACTATTAACTATTAGCTATTAACTATTAACTATCAGCTATTCACTATTCACTCTATTAGTTGTTTTCATTTATCATTTTCTCTGCTGCTTCTAATTGTTCATACCATTCCTCTCCGAACTTGCGGATAAGGGCTTCACGAACAAACTTATAGACAGGTACCTGGAGTTTACGCCCTAGAATACAGGCATCTTTGCAGATACTCCAGCGCTCGTAATTCACAGCGACAAAGGAAGGATATGTCTTGAGGCGAATAGGGTAGAGGTGGCAGGAAATAGGCTTTTTCCAATCTATTTTACCCTCGCGATAGGCTTGTTCTATTCCACAGAGAACGATACCTTTTTCGTCTCTGACCACATAGGCACATTCACCACCATTGATAAGAGGTGTTTCCCATTCACCATCGCTGCCACGTACCGCAGTGCCTTGTGCCTCAATAGCTTTGCGGCCTTGTTCGCTCAGATAAGGAGCTACCTTATGGTAGATACGTTCGAGGATTTCCACCTCGTCGTCCTCCACAGGTGCCCCTGCATCTCCCTCCACGCAACAAGCTCCCTTGCAGGCATCGAGGTTGCAGACAAAGTCATTTTCTAGGATCTCTTCCGAGATTAAGGTGTTATCTATTTCAATCATGGTGTCAGTTGTTAGTGGTCAGTTGTTAGTGGTCAGAAGACTGTAATTCAAAACCAAAACTCAAAAATCAAAACATAAAACTCAAAATAATATAGTGGTCATAGTAACGCTACAACG
The DNA here is from genome assembly GCF_938029845.1 of uncultured Capnocytophaga sp. Classification (GTDB taxonomy): domain Bacteria; phylum Bacteroidota; class Bacteroidia; order Flavobacteriales; family Flavobacteriaceae; genus Capnocytophaga. The sequence continues at coordinate 21,143 of NZ_CALHGG010000135.1, read as the reverse complement.
TGATAAGTGTATAGGTTGTAATTATTGTGTGGAGATGGCTCCAGAGCAGTTCCAGATGAGCAAAAAGGATGGAAAGAGTGTTCTCTTGCGCTCCACAGAAAAAAAAGGCTTTTTTACCCTCAAATCCCATGATGATAGTATCTTTGAGGCTTGTGAAAATGCCCAAAAGGCATGCCCTGTCAAAATTATCACGACCAAAAAGATCTAGCTCCCTCGGCTATACTACCTCTGCTACGACAAAGGTACTTCCTCCTATGTAGATAAAATCATCGGCATGGGCTTGTTCTTGTGCCTGTTCTAGGGCGCTACTCACAGAAGGGAAGGCATCTCCATGGAGACCATAGCTTGCGGCTTTCTCTTGTAGAACAGTGGCACTGAGACCTCTATCTATCTTTGGCGTACAGAAATAGTAATGAGCTTGCTTTGGGAACATAGGAAGAATGGCATCTAAATCCTTTTCCTTGACAAAGCCAAGTACCATGTGTAGGGTGTTGTATTTTTCTTGATTTAATTGGGCAAAAATCTCTGCAAAACCATGGGCATTGTGAGCGGTATCACATATCATTTTAGGATTTTCTCCTAGGAGCTGCCAGCGTCCCATCAGGTGAGTGTTGGCTACAATATGTGAGAGCCCTCTTTGTATATTTTCTTCAGAAATAGCCCAGCCTTTTTCTTGTAATATACGTAAGGTTTGTACAATCCCCTTAATATTCTTGGCCTGATATCCCCCCTTAAGATCCATAGTATAAGGCACCTCCAGAGAATCAGCAAAATAGATAGGTGCTTCTTTCTCGGCGGCTACTTGCTTGAATACTGGTGCAGTAAGTGGGTGAAATTCACTGATAACCACAGGAGTTTGTGGCTTGATAATACCGGCTTTTTCTTGGGCAATTTCCTCCAATGTGTCTCCTAAAATCTCGGTGTGATCTTTTCCAATATTGGTGATAAGTGAGACAATGGGGTTGATGATATTGGTAGAGTCCAATCTTCCTCCTAGTCCTACTTCTATCACAGCTATATCTACCTTTTGGTAGGCGAAATAGTCAAAGGCCATACCTACGGTAACCTCAAAGAAGGAAAAGTTTTCCCCTTCCATAAAGTCTTTGTTTTTCTCAACAAACTGACTAACAGCCTCTTGAGAGATGTTTTCTCCATTGACTTTGATACGTTCGCGAAAGTCCTTTAGGTGGGGGGAGGTATAGAGTCCTACCTTGTAACCTGCTTCCTGTAAGACCGAAGCAAGCGCATGAGAGGAGGAGCCTTTACCATTGGTACCAGCTATATGTAGGGAAGGAAATTGCTCTTGTGGATTGCCTAAGTGGTCGCACAAAAGGAGAATATTATCCAATTTGCCTCGGAAGGCAGATCGTCCTTTTTCTTGGTACATAGGCAGATGTGCCCACAACCAATCTATGCTTTCTGTGTAAGTCATTAGTGTATATAGTAATCTTCAATGTTTTCAATACGCACACTCTCAGGTACTAAGAGGGTGTAATCGCCTCGGTTGCGAATTACATCACGCACTATGGAGGAGGAGATATGGGAAGTCTTCACCGCAGTAAGTAGGAATACCGTCTCTACTCCTGCCAAGTCTCTGTTAGTGTGTGCAATAGCACGTTCGAACTCGAAGTCTGCAGGATTTCGTAAGCCTCTGAGAATGAATGAGATGTGTAGTTTTTTACAGAAATCTACCGTAAGACCTTGGTAGCTAACTACTTTTACCTTTGGGTTGTCGGCAAATGATTTGGCAATAAAGGCTTTGCGCTCTTCCACAGAGAACATGTAGCGCTTGTCGGCATTTTCTCCTACGGCTACTACAATTTCGTCGAAGAGTTCTGTAGCCCTGCAAATAATATCATAATGCCCTAAGGTGATAGGGTCAAAAGAACCTGGAAAAATAGCCTTTTTCATAGGTTGTTGTCATCAGTTGTTTCAAGGGGCAAAGGTAAGAAAAAGAAGTCATTTTTTTCTGGCTCTCCCCAAAAAAAATGTGTAAATTTGCACAAATTTCTTGTATGATGAAAAAGCTCATTTTATTTGCTTCGGGCAATGGTTCCAATGCAGAACGAATTGTTACTTATTTCAGAGAAAACGCCTTGGCCGAGGTAGCATTTATCCTTACCAATAACCCCAAAGCAGGGGTAATAGGTCGTGCAGAGCGTTTGGATGTGCCTTGTATGCTCTTTGACAGGAAGGATTTTTATGAAACGTCCTATATACTAGATCTCTTAGAGAGAGAACAACCCGACCTTATCGTCTTGGCAGGCTTCCTCTGGAAGTGTCCTGAGAATATCATTGCTCGTTTCCCCAATAGAATTGTCAATATTCATCCGTCCTTACTGCCCAAATATGGAGGCAAAGGCATGTATGGCATGCATGTACATGAGGCTGTGATAGCGGCAGGTGAGAAAGAGAGTGGTATCACTATTCATTATATCAATGAACACTATGACGAGGGGGCGATTATCTACCAAGAGCGTGTGGCGATCACTCCTGCGGATACCCCTGAGAGTCTTGCCCAAAAGGTACATGAGTTGGAGTATCGTGCATTCCCACTTATAATCAAGCAACTATTACAAAACTAATCTATAAAAATGAAATTAGACAAATCCGTTTTCGCCCTACACAAGTGTATTAGAGAGCGATACTTACAGTATTTAGAAGGTTTTACCTTAGAGCAATTGGCCGTCATTCCTCAGGGCTTCCGCAATAATCTGCTTTGGAATATCTCTCATGCTATTGTCACACAACAATTGTACTGCTACTACAATAGTGGGCTACCTATGTATGTGTCAGAGGATTTTATTGCAGCCTATCGTAAGGGAACGGTGCCTGACGGACACATCCCCACTCAAGAAGAAGTAGATACTCTTAAGAGCCTACTCCTTTCCACTCAACAACAGTTGGAAGAGGACTACCAAAAGGGACTTTTCACCACTTATACCAACTACCTCACAGGGCTGAACTATCCGCTAAACTGTGTGGAAGATGCTATTTATTTCAACAATACCCATGAAGGTATGCACTTGGGGTTGGTGATTGCTATCAAATACTTAGTCTGATAGTGAAAGCCGAAAAAGTGAAGCGTTTATCTTCCTTTTACTCTTCGCTTTTTACTCCAAATAGACTAAATGCTGTCCCGCCATATCGCCTTTCGTGGTCAAAATGAGGGTTTTCTTCCATAGAGATTTTTGCAGAATGTTCTATGATAAGTAGTCCATCTTCACTAAGGAGGTTTCTTTCAAAAACCAAAGTGACTAATCTGTTAAGATCTTCGGGGGAAATATCATAAGGAGGATCGGCAAAGATGACATCATATTGGCTCAGGTTGCGTTCCAAGTAGGTGAAGGCGTCAGCCTTGATCACCTCAATAGGGTAGCCGAGTGCTTCGGCTGTCTTGCGGATATACTGCACGCAAGCGGCATGGCTATCTACGGCCGTGATATCGGGACAACCGCGACTGCCAAACTCATAGCTGATATTGCCTGTACCTGCAAAAAGGTCAAGCACCTTGATACTATCTAAGAAAAAGTAGTTGTTGAGGATATTAAAAAGAGACTCCTTGGCAAAGTCCGTAGTAGGACGTACAGGGAGTGTCTTGGGAGCGATGAGTTGCTTGCCACGATGGGAACCAGAGATAATACGCATATTTGTCTAAATAAAGGGCAAAATTACGGATTTTATAATGATAAAAAAAGTTTTTCAGTGAAAATAGTATATATACAACCTCCTACTTCTGAGCAAGAGGCACCGCTTCTTTATATAAAGCCTGATACGGCCGTACATAATAGGGAGCTTCCGCTCTATATACCCGATTTTACCACCGATCTCCGTGGTCAAGCGGTGCTATTAATTAAGATTAGTAAGCAGGGCAAATGTATCTCGGATAGGTTTGCCTCTAAGTACTACGAGCAAGTCTCTTTGGGGCTTGCCCTTACCGCTTATGATAGGCAAAAGGAGCTTCAGGCAGCAGCAAGGCCATGGGAGCTAGCTACCGCTTTTGATGGATCTATGGTAGTGGGGAGTTTCTTGCCGATTCATCTGTTGCAGCAGGAAACAGTAGTCGTTTTTAGTGAAAATGGGGCAGTTATTGAGCAGCTACCTTTGCAACAAACCCTGCAGCGCTTGCCTCTTGCCTTGCAAATAGTGTCGGAGTATCTAACACTACGCACAGGAGATGTGTTAGCCTTACCTTTGACCGATGTCCTTTATTCTATGAAGGGGGATACCACTTGGGAGGCAACCATACAAACAGAACGGTTATTTTCAGTAACAGTAAAATAGATTAGAGGTTACACCCTAGGGTGTAACCTCTATTACTATTGAAAAGAATAATAACTAGAACAACTTATTCTACGATAAGTTTCCCTTTCATAAGAGAAAAGTGACCTGGGTAAGAACAGATGTAGTCATAAGTACCAGGTTCTGGAGCTTTGAAAGAGATAGTATCTGTTTCTCCGCCTCCGATAAGCTTGGTATGAGCAATCACATCAGCTCCATTGTTAGGAATATAGTCCTTTTCAAGACCAGCTTCCATAGCAGCCATTCCGAAAGTAGGAATATCAGTACCTTTCTTAAGAAGTACGAAGTTGTGTCCCATTTGATTTTTAGGCATTTGTCCTACATGCTTAAGGGTAACATTGATAGTTTGTCCTGCTTTGGCTTTGATTTCTTGAATGTTAAAGGTCATTTGGTCAGTACCTTCCAAGGTTACATTTACAGCTTCAGCTGCTTGGTCTGCTGCTGGTGCTTCAGTAGCAGCAGGCTGTTCTGTAGTTTGTCCAGCCTCTTCAGGTTTCTTGTTATCTCCACAAGAAGCTACCATTAGAGCAACAGTAGCCATCAAAAACAATGTTTTTTTCATATCGGTATAATTTAGATATAAATATGCCGCAAAAGTACAAATAAAAATCTAACGCAACAAATTATTTAGAATATTTTTAAATTAAGGCTTGTAATAATTTTGAATGGTGAGTTCTTAGCGATTAATTTGCGTAACCGTTGCGTAACCAAAACCTTATTTTTGGGGCAAAAAACAAGGGTATTATTATTTAAAATTTTGATTATCAGAATGTTTGTAGAAATAAATTTGCGTAACCGTTGCGTAACCAAAACCTTATTACCTGCCAGTATAAAAACTATAATCTTTGAGGAATTGCTGGATAAAGTCTGCTTTTTGGGTATAGGAGGTGTGTTCCCGCTTGGAGACTTCGGTGATCTTATCCGCTAAGCGCGCTATAGTGAACTGCCCATTTTTGCTTTTTAGGGCTTGGGCGAGGTAGTTTTTGATAGTTTGGGCATCTTGATCCGAAAAGAGCAACACCTCGGCTTGAGAGAACAGCGGCTGATAGGTATAGGAGAGTTCTTCCAAGATAGTATGGGAGATGTTCGTCTTGTTACGTTCGGTGATGACCGCTGTCCCTGCGGCAAAGTCACCTAAGCGCTGAGAGTACTTGGAGGAGATGATACTGATAAGCGCAATAGAGCCCATAGAAAGGGCTACCTCCACCAAGGCAAAGGTCCAACGAATAAAGAAATCGGCAAAGGAAGCTTGATAACCATCTATCTTCAGTACTCTGATTTTTAGGATACGCTTACCTACAGTCTGTCCTTGCATAAGGGATTCCGCTACCAAGGAATAGAAAGCAGCAGGTAGCATCAGTACTGAAGAGATCGCTAAAAACTCCCAAGGGTTTGTAAAGAAACTATAGCCAGAGAGATCTATAATTACACTAGCGAGGTATCCATAGCCCATGATAAGGACAAAGTCAATAGCAAAGGCACCCATACGCTCTACAATGGAAGCAGGTTCGAAGGCAAGCAAAATATTTTGTGTGGTTTTTATTTGTATTTTTGACATTTTTTTTCTAATTTAGCCCCTTGTATGAGAGAAGTAGCCTTTATAAAGCAAAATAAAGACAAATGGTTGGAGGTAGAGACCGTTCTAAACGAGCGAAAGCCTATTTCCCCTGATCAAATGGCGGATTATTATGTCCAGCTATTGGGAGACTTATCTTTTGTACAGACCTATTACCCAAAGAGTAATACAGTTACTTATCTCAATTTTTTGGTAACGCAAATATACCAAAAAATTTACAAAACCAAGCGAATTGAAAAAAATAGATTGAAATTTTTTTTCGCTGACTATGTACCTACACTTGCCTATAAGTATCGTAAGCTGATTTATTTTAGTTTTATCCTATTCTTTTTCTTTGCTCTGGTAGGGGCGCTTTCGGCGTATTACGAGCCGCGCTACGTTAGGGCTATTATGGGGGATATGTATGTGAACATGACCTTGGAGAATATAGAAAATGGAGATCCTATGGCCGTATATAAGCAAGGGAGCAATTGGGCTTCAGCTATAGAAATTACCTTCAATAATATCAAGGTGGCTTTCTACTGTTTCCTTTTTGGGATTACTGCAGGGGTGATGACTTTCTCTACGGCATTACAAAATGGGGTTATATTGGGGGCTTTCATGTATTTTTGTTATGAAATGGGAGAGATAAAGGCTGCACTAAGAGCCTTGTGGCTACATGGAGCTATGGAGATTTTCAGTATTGTCATTGCTATAGCCGCAGGTTTTGTTCTTACAGGGGGGATTCTCTTTCCTAAGACTTATTCGCGTATGCTTTCTTTTAAGATTGCCTTTAGGGAAGGAGTCTCATTGCTTTTTGGTACAGTACCTTTCTTTATAGCGGCAGGCTTTATAGAAGGCTTTATCACCCGTTATTATTATGATATGCCCCTGTGGCTGAACCTTACGATTATACTGGGGACACTTGCGGTGATTACTTATTATTTCTTGATATATCCTATAATAAAAAATTATAAATCAAATAGTTAAAAGATTATGAACGAATTTATTTTCTACAAAAAAAGAGGCTTCAGTGCTCTCATCGGAGATACATTTATTTTCTTTAAGAAGTATGCTAGGAATTTCTTCTCTAATTACTTAATTGTCAATGGGGCAATATTGGCAGCAACAGGGATCATAGCCTCGGCTATGTTGGCTCTTTATGCCTCTTCGTCATTTTCTATTGGTTTTGGACCTACTGCCTTATTGGTTTTGGTCTTGCTGTTGTTGTCTATCCTTTTAATATTGTTTGTTATTTGTTACCCCATTGCTTATACGCAAATGCTAGAGGAGGCACCTTATAGGGGCGATATAAGTGCTAAGGAAATATTTGCTAAGATGAAAGTCATGCTCCCAAGGGCTTTTGTCTTTGGGTTTATCTCTATATTTGTGATAGGGATTCCTTATGGTTTTATCCTAACGGGGATAACGGCACTTAACGAAAGAGAACCTGTTTTGTCGCAGCTTATCAGTACTTTTATAGGTTCTTTTATGATCCTTTTTGTACAACAATTTATGCTCTTATATATCAAGGATAAGATGGACTATTTCCCTGCATTGGGTAAGGTGATTGATCAGCTCAAGGTAGGTTTTTGGGACAAATTTGGGGCTACTTTTGTAATGTATCTTATTACTATGGCTATAATGATAGCAGGAATTATTGTTCCTGTGGTTGTTTATGTAATCACTTTGGGAGTTACTGGTAGCTTTGAGGCTACCATAAGCAATGTGATCTTAGTCTTTATCTTGGTGCTTATTGTAATTACAATAGCTTTTGTAGTATCCAATTTTCAAACATTCTTACAAATTCTCATCCATTTTGGAGAAAAAGATGCGGATTATATAGATGAAATAGATCTTATAGGTCAAAATGCTCAGGAAGAATAGGCAAAAAATACAATTATACGGGCTACTCCTATACTTCTGGTGTATAGGAGTACCTTTGTATGCACAAGAAGATATGCCTGCTGCCCAAGGAAAGGACAGCCTTTCTTATCAGATTCCTATCAAGCAAACGCCTCCCGATGCTTTGCGCTCCTTTGAAGGAATGCCTGACCAATATAATACTGCTGATTTTGATTACTCAGATGTCTCTGGACAGGAAGATGCTTTTATTTCAGGTTTTTGGGATGTGTTGGAAAGTATTATATATAAAATACTCGAGTTTATCTATGGAAAGAACCTAAGAGGGAATGGGGCGGAAGATATACTACAATTATTAGGATTTGTACTCTTATTGGTCGTTATCTTCTTTGTGGTACGCTGGGCACTTGCTCGCAAGGGTCGTTGGCTGACTGATAGGAGTCAAGAAAAACTCTCTGATATACCTATGGATGTCATAGAGAAACACCTTCATCAAGCGGACTTCCCTACATTGATACAAAAAGCGGAACAACAGAATGACACGCGCCAGAGTATTCGCCTATATTACCTATGGCTGCTGAAGGTGCTTTCCGATAAAGGGCAGATAGCATGGGAAGTAAGAAAAACGAACTCAGACTACGAACGCGAGATCAAAGACCCAACCCAGAAGGCACGCTTTGTCTATCTCTCCAAAGTATATAACTATATATGGTATGGAGAGTTCTCTATCAATGATGCCCAATACCAAGAGGCAAAGGCAGATTATCAAGGGTATATAAACACTCAAAAAAGGAAGTAAATGGGAAAGGCAATACGTAATTATTTGATTCTTTTGAGTGTAGTGGTCATTGTTATGTCCCTGACTGTCTTTTCCTCGGCTGATAGACGGGTGGATTGGGAACTGACCTATGATGCCAATAGCAAGCAACCTTATGGGCTCTATATCTTTGGTGAGCAACTCAATCACTTTTTCTCCAAAGAGGTATATAAAATATCTTATACACCCTACGAATACCTCAGGAGAAATCATCAAAAAAGCAATCAGAACTATATTTTTACCACAAAAGGAATAGATGAGGTATCTCTCAAGAAAATACTTTCCGATGTAAAGGCAGGTAGCCAAGCTCTTTTTCTTGAAAAAGATAAGGGATTAATGGATTCCCTAAAGATAGAAGTAGACTATGAGCATACATTAAAAGAAATCAGTCTACAACTCAATAGTAATTCTTATAATAGAAAAATCTACCTCCATCCAGAGGAAACCTATTTGAGGGTCAATTATTTTACTCAGTTGGATAAGGAGCGGGATAAGGTCTTGGGCTATGTATTTTACTCTGATAGAGAAGAAATGAGAAAGAAAATCAACTTTGTAGAAGTACCTTATGGCAAGGGGAAGTTTTTTCTCCACTTAGGGCCACCGATAGCCTTTACCAACTACTTTCTCAAGAAGAGCCAAGAAGTACGCTCTTATGCAGCTACAGTGCTTTCCTATCTACCACAGGATAGGCCAACGGTGTGGTTTGTCCCTTCTACTCAAGGGGAGGATGCGCTAAGCTTTATCATGAGTCAGCCACAATTGCGTATGGCTTGGCGGCTGATGATCTTGGGCTTTTTGCTATATCTGCTCTTTAAGGGCAAACGCCAACAACGTATCATTCCTGTGATAGAAAAGCCTAAGAATACCACGGTGGAGTTTGCTCAAAGCATCAGCTCGCTCTACTACCAAGAACGGGATGCTACTGATATGGTACAGAAGAAAATTACCTATTTCCTAGATCAAGTCAGGCAACGATATTACTTGGACACCCAGCAAATCAATGAGGATTTTGCCACAAAGTTATATAATAAGTCAGGCAAAGATAAGGACTTAGTACAACAGATCGTCAGTATCATTATACACTTTGAGCAAACCCAACAAGCCCAAGAGGAGACCCTCCTCCAATTGGACAAATGGATAGACGAATTTTGGAATATACATTAAAGATATACCTATGGACGAAAATAATAAATTAGAATTTGCCTCTCGCCTTGACCTTGGTCAGTTGCAAAACCAATTAAGCCAAGTACGCACTGAACTTCAGAAGGTCATCGTAGGACAGGAAAAGATGATAGACTACCTATTGGTAGCGCTACTGAGTAATGGACATGTCCTTTTGGAAGGGGTACCAGGGATAGCCAAGACGATTACGGTAAAGCTCCTTTCCAAAGCCTTGGATATAGGTTTTAGCCGCATACAGTTCACTCCTGACCTTATGCCTTCGGATGTGTTGGGAACTTCTGTATTTGACCTTAAAAAGTCAGAATTTGAGTTCAAGAAAGGACCTATCTTCTCCAATCTCATTCTTATAGATGAGATCAACCGTGCTCCAGCCAAAACCCAAGCAGCACTCTTTGAGGTTATGGAAGAGCGACAAATCACTATAGATGGTTTGCGCTTTAAGATGCAGCCCCCTTTCTTGGTGATTGCTACCCAAAACCCGATAGAACAGGAAGGTACCTATCGCCTGCCTGAGGCACAGCTAGACCGTTTCCTCTTCAAGATTGTAATGGACTATCCTGCCTTAGAAGATGAAATTCAGATTATTACCCGTGAACATGACGCCAAAGCACAGGACAAAACTGCTACGGTGTCCAAGGTACTCTCGGCGGAGAGCTTAGTGCGTTACCAAGCTGAGGTCAAGAATATACTTGTAGAGCCCCAACTGATCGAATATATCGCTAAAATCACTCAAAACACCCGTGAGAATAGTTTCCTCTACTTAGGAGCTTCTCCGCGTGCTTCCTTGGCGATGCTCAATGCTGCCAAAGGATTTGCCGCTCTGGCAGGACGTGACTTTGTTACTCCTGAGGATATCAAGCAAGCGGCCTACCCAGTACTAGGGCATAGGGTGATACTCGCTCCTGAAAAAGAAATGGAAGGCATTCGCTCTGAGCAGATTATCCAACAAATCATAGAAAGTGTAGCCATACCCCGATGAGAAAATTATACCTACATACAGGCTTTTTTATCTGTTTACTTTGCCTTATGGGACTCTTTACCCTCTCTTTCTTTTGGGTAGGGCTCACTCCCATAGCGCAGGGGGCTTTGTATGTATTTGCTTTGCTATGTTTTCTAGATTTTCTCTTGGTTTTTACCTCCAAAAAGGGGATTATAGCCCAGCGGATATTGCCAGAAAGGCTCTCCAATAGCGATGAGAATCTTATAGAGGTACATATCAAGAGTCTCTATCCTTTTCCCATGTATGTAAAACTCATTGATGAGATTCCCTTTCAGTTCCAAAAGCGTGATTTTGAATACACGCTCTATTTCAAAGGAGGGCAGGAGCAGATATTCCAATACTACCTGCGTCCCACTGAGCGTGGAGAGTATAACTTTGGGAAGCTCAACGCCTTTGTATATAGTCCTTTGCGCTTGTTTGTAAAGCGTTATACCTCCTGTGAGCATGCCATGGTGGCTACCTATCCATCTTTTATCCAGATGAAGAAGTTTGAGCTTATGGCTTTCTCCCAGCGCCTCTTAGACTATGGAATCAAGAAAATACGTAAGATAGGTCACACTATGGAGTTCGAGCATATCCGCGACTATGTACAGGGTGATGATATGCGAACAATCAACTGGAAAGCCTCCTCCAAGCGAGCACAGCTGATGGTCAATCAGTACCAAGATGAGAAATCGCAACATGTATATACCCTCATAGACAAAGGGCGCAGTATGTATATGCCTTTTGAAGGGCTTTCTCTCTTGGATTATGCGATTAATACCTCTTTGGCACTGACCAATATCATTCTCAAGAAGCAGGATAAGGCGGGAATCTTCACCTTCTCCCGTAAGGTAGAGGATAGGGTAGTGGCTGATCGTAAGTCCGACCAGATGGAGAAAATTATGGAGAAACTCTACCGCATAGAGACCGATTTCAAGGAAACGGATTTCGGTAGGCTTTATTCGGACATCAATAGTACCATTAAGCAACGCAGTCTGCTGATGCTTTATACCAATTTTGAGACTCCTAATAGCTTGTATAGGCAACTTCCTTTCCTAAAGGCAATTGCTAAAAAGCACCTCTTAGTGGTGATCTTCTTCCAAAATACAGAATTAGAACAGCTTTTGCGTAAGCCTTCCGAGCATATCCAACAGGTGTATGACAAGGTTATCGCCGAGAAATTCTCCTTTGAGAAACGCCTTATTGTTCAAGAACTGACCCGTCATGGGATTCAGTGTATACTCACCGCTCCCCAACACCTCACCCTCCAGAGCATCAATAAATATCTGGAGCTTAAAGCAAGGGGAATGATATAAGTGAAGAGTGATAAGTGAAGAGTGAAAAAATACTCTTCATGCGTTCACTATTCATTTTTCGTTATTCATTATTCACTATTCACTAAAATGATGCGTTACATTCACTTAACTCTAGCCATTATCGCTTCTTTATTCTTTGCCTTGGTTTCTGTAACAGGGATTATCATAGGGATAGATAACATAGACAGACAATATCCCTCTTACAAGGCAGCACATCTTGACCAGATCACACTGGCACAATCCATAGCAGGGGTAAAGGAGGCTTACCAAGAGGTCAATACCCTCTCCTTTGATCCTCGTGGTTTTGCGGCTATCAAAGCAACAGACAACGAGGGTACAGAGGTTAAAGCCCATATAGACCCACTTACAGGCAAGGTCTTGGGCAAGGTAGAGGAGAAATCCTCCTTTGTTAAATTCATGACTTCCCTACATCGCTCTTTAGAACTGAAGAATGTAGGGCGTATCATCATGGGCTTTATTGCGCTTTGCTTGGTCTTTAGTGTGCTTTCAGGGCTTATGCTAATCTTTAAAAAACAAAACGGAGCGAGAAACTTCTTTAAAAAGACGATAAAGGACGGTTTTTCCCGCTATTACCATACTGTTTTTGGCAAATGGCTGCTTATTCCGCTGCTTATCTTAGGTCTTACAGGTACTTACTTGGTATATAATCGTTTCTTAGGAGAAAAACCAAAGGAAAAATACGAGGTAGATTACTCAGTAGAAGAATCTTATGATGGGGAAGACCCTATGGATGTCCAGCAAATACCTATATTTAACCAAATCACCTTGGATCAGGTGGTAAGTGTGGAGTTTCCTTTTGATACTACCTTTGAGGATGCCTATTTGGTAAAGCTCAAGGATAGAGAACTGGTGGTAAGCCAGTTTACAGGCCATGTACTGAGCGAGGTGGTCTATCCTAAAACTCAGGTTTTTGCCCGCTTTTGTAAGGACTTACATACAGGACGTACCAGCGTATGGTGGGCAGCTATTTTGGTTGTTGCTTGTGTGGGGATGCTCTTTTTCATCTATACAGGTTTTGTCATAACCTTCTCCCGCAAGTCGGTAAAGGTACACAATACCTGTACTCCTGCCGAAGCAGAGTACATCCTACTCTATGGATCAGAAGGAGGCAATACGCTTTCGATAGCCCAAAAGGTTTTTACTCAGCTACAAGCTTTAGGTAAAAAGACCTATTTAGCACCACTCAATAGTTACCAAACTTATCCTAAGGGGACGCATCTGCTTATATTTACCTCAACCTATGGGGTAGGGAATCCTCCGAGCAATGCTGATCAGTTCCTATCTCTATTGCGTACAACTCCACAAGGAGCTTTGTCTTGTAGTATAGTAGGATTTGGCTCTAAACTCTATCCTGATTATTGTGCTTTTGCTTTTGCTATAGAGAAAGCACTCAAAGAGACCTCTTGGGCGACTTCTCTGCTACCTGTGCATACGGTCAATGATCAATCCTCGGCGGAGTTTGTAGCATGGGTAGCCGCATGGAATGGGCTGAGTGAACTTGCCTTGGAGACTACTCCGTCCTACTATGAGGGAGAAAGAGCTGCACTGACAAAGATAAAAGTAGTGGAAGCGGCTAAGGAAACAGCTCCAGAGGAGACTTTTTCCTTGGTGCTACATACCAAAAAGCGTTTTACATCTGGAGACCTCTTGGCTATCTATCCCGATGGCAAGCAAGAACGCCTTTATTCTATAGGGAAAGTAGGGGGCAAGTTGCAACTAACCGTTAAGCTACATGCACACGGATTAGGCTCAGGCTATCTCTATCAGCTCAAAAAAGGAGAGACCTTCCAAGCGCGTATCGTCCCTAATTCATCTTTCTACTTTCCTAAGAAAGCCAAGAAGGTAGTGCTGGTAGCCAATGGGACTGGGGTAGCTCCTTTCTTGGGTATGGCTGACCAAAACAAGCAAGCTGAAGTTCATGTATACTTAGGATTGCGCCATAATGATGCTACCGCAGCTGAGTATCGCCACTTCTTTGAGTCCCAACAGCAAAAAGGAAAAATTAAGAATTTTCAGCTGATATTCTCTCGGGAGGCAAGTGGGGGTTATGTAACAGATTTGCTTAAGAGAGATGCCGCACTGCTTACAGAGGTACTAACTTCGGATGGAGTGGTGATGATCTGTGGTTCTTTGGATATGTATAAAGATGTTACCACTTTCCTTAGCCAGCTGACGCCTTTCTCAGCCGATTATTATAAGGCAAACCAACAATTATTAGTTGATTGTTATTAAGATGACCAAGCATTACTATAACTGCCTACTCTTAGCCCTTGGGATAGGAGTAGGCTATTGGTATACATGGGGCTGGGGGTATTACCTTGCCTTGGGGTTACTCTTTGTGGGGTTGCTCTCTTGGGGGGTGTTTGATATCCGTTTAGGCTATTTTGTGCCTACTCTTTGTCGTTTGAAAAATAAGCAAAAGCGGCAGGTGGTACTTACCTTTGACGATGGGCCTACGGAGCTAACCCCTCTGTTTTTGGATCTGCTCAAGCAATATGAGGCTAAGGCGGTATTCTTCTGTATAGGTCACCAAGTAGCACAATACCCACAGATAGTACAGCGAATCAAACAGGAGGGACACCTAATAGGCAATCATACCTATAGCCATATCCCAAAGAATTGCTTTGCTTCTACCGCAACCATGATTCAGGAGATACAACAAACCGATGCACTTTTGGCACAGCAGGGGATAATAACCCCTTATTTCCGTCCACCTTATGGGGTTACCAATCCACATATAGCACGGGCAGCCAAGCGTACAGGTAAGACAGTAGTAGGCTGGGATATACGTTCTTTAGATACCATAATAGAAGACGAAACTCGGCTATGGAGCCGAGTGCTATCTAAATTGTCTCAAGGAAATATTATTCTTATGCATGATACTTCTCCGCGAACACTTCGCTTATTGGAGCGACTTTTGAAGTATCTCAAAGAAAATGATTATCAAGTAGTTTTGGATTTGTAATGCAAACCCATAGTAGAAAATATTTGTATATCTAATTTTGTTAAGATGCAATAGATCTCTACTTTAGTTAAGACGCAATAAATTGCGTCTCTACGAGGATTATGCTAATCAGAAATTGTCTTAGCCAGCACCTATGTAGAGACGCAATTTGTTGTTTTTTTAAGTTAGGAGTCATTACTCTGTGAGAGTGTAATATACCATAAGTTTTAGTTTCTTACCTTCAGGAACCTGGCTGCTATTGCCATAAACTAATGTATAGAGGGTGTTTTCTGCATTTGCTAAAACAGTTTTCTTAACCTCATTAGCACTATTCTTATAAGAGATACTTCTCATTGCCGAAAGAGTTGTCTTAGTATCTTGAGCTAGGTGTGTGGAGACCGCTAAACCTATTTTTACATTATCTGAACCATTCTTGATAATACTTGTTAGGTGATCCGTTAGGTAAAAATGATAGTAATAATTGCCCTTGTTGTCTTTCTTCAAGCGTCCTATGGAGACAATATCACTCGTGGAAGTATTGCTAGAGAGTTCTGCTGCATAATCATATAGAGGAACTCCTCTGGTAGCATTATATATAATCACATAAGGCGGTTGTTGGGTAAGATCCACTTTAGTCTTATCCACATAGAGGTACAACTCTGCTTGATTGATCATTGGTTTTTTCCTCTTAAGCATTTGGAAAACAGGATTATTTTCTGGGATACTTAGTTCGGCTACATAACCCTGTCCTCCCTTGAGATAGATAGCATCTTGGGAGAGAGTTACGGTATCATTAGTTCTGGTGTATTGGTTGAAGCTAATTCCTCCTAAAGAGAGTTCATAGGACTTCTTCTTGGTATAAGAAGTGCCATTTTTCTGGTACTGATAGTTATAGATTACCTCTATCTTAGCGTTCTTCAGGTTGATAAGAGCTAGTAAGCCAGAGGAAAAGTTAGTTGTTGAAATCACCAATCCATTGAGCGCTTGGCGGAAATAATCATTGTTACTGAGGGAGCTATCACCTTCCTTGTCCAAGAGTAGGCTTTGGAAAAGGGTAGGGGAGAGTTCTATACGATAACCAGGTGCGAGTCTGTCTTTTTCCTTAGTGGATTCGTTAGCCTGTGTAGTAGGGTCGTCAAATTGGTAACGCACAATGGCATTATTGCTTGCTCCTGCTACATTAACCTCGGCCATAGTAGCCCCTGTAGGAAGTACCTCATTGGAGTAATATACTTGTGATTCCAATTGGTTATTAATATCCCTTAGGAAGTAGTTGAGCTGTTGTACTTTCATGGTGAAAGAGGCCTCTTTCCCTCCATAGATAGAATCCAAGGTGTAAGTCTTGATTGTTTTCTTAGCATCGGCAGGGTCTTGGACTGTCTTTTCAGTGGAGAAGAACGGCAAATAAAGATATACTTTTTCCACTGTTTCGTTTTCATTGTAGGAGGAGGCTTCCTGTGTTTGGGTTTTCTCTCCAAAGGTAGGGTCAGCACTTGAGAGCAAGGCTTGAGTGACCAATGCTACATTGGTAGTTCCAAGGGTTCCTTGGGTGAGTTGGCCAAGGAGTGGGTTATTTTGGCTATTGGTCTGTATAGCACTTACCTTTATGTTATTGAACTCTAGAGAAATAGAGTCTTTTTTAGGAGTGAAGAGCGGTTTCCCAAGGATGTTCCCTTCTACTTGGCGGATATCCCCATCAGTATTGCAGGAAGCAGCCAATATAAGGGAGGTAAGGGATAAGAAAGTATATATATGCTTCATTCTCATTCGGTTAATTTAGAAAACAATAGTTTGTGTGCGGTCAGGTCCTACTGATACCAGCGTGATAGGTACTTCCACTTCTTTTTCGATAAAGCGAATATAGTCCAAGAGTTCTTTAGGGAAATCATGGAAATTCTTAATAGTTGAAAGGTCTGTGTTCCAACCCTTAAACTCGGTATAGATAGGTGTAATTTCCTCCGTCTCGGTACCATAAGGGAAGTGCTGAATGATTTCTCCCTTGTAGCGATAGGCAGTACAAACCTTTAAGGTATCGAAGCCACTAAGGACATCGGCTTTCATCATCATCAGTTGGGTAACACCACTTAGGTGAATGGCGTAGCGGAGAGCTACTAAGTCCAACCATCCGCAACGGCGTTTGCGCCCTGTGGTAGCTCCTACTTCGCGGCCTATTTGACCTATTTTATCTCCTATCTCATCAAAGAGTTCCGTAGGGAAAGAGCCGCTACCTACACGGGTAGTATAAGCCTTGAAGATACCCATTACATTCTTGATTTGGTTAGGGGCAATTCCCAAACCTGTACAAGCTCCAGAGGCAGTGGTGTTGGAGGAGGTGACAAATGGATACGTACCAAAATCAATATCCAACATAGAGCCTTGTGCCCCCTCGGCGAGAATCTTTTTGCCTTGTTTTTGTGCATGGTAGAAAAAGTCCTCACTATCAATAAAAGTAAGTGACTTGATCAGTTCGATAGCCTCAAAGAACTCTTTTTCAAGAGCTTGGAGGTCGTACTCAAGGCTCACTCCATAGAAGTCAATCATGGAAAGATGCTTGTCAGTCAAGGCACGATATAGGCTAAGGAAGTCTTTGTTCTCTATATCTCCGATTCTCAGTCCATTGCGTCCTGTCTTGTCCATGTAACAAGGTCCAATCCCTTTGAGAGTAGAGCCAATTTTGGCTTTTCCCTTTGAGAGTTCTGAAGCTTGGTCAAGCAAGCGGTGGGTAGGGAGAATAATATGAGCCTTACGAGAGATTAGTAAGCGTTCTTTTATATTGATACCAAAGGGAGCGAGTGCATCAATTTCCTTTTTCAAAATAATGGGATCTATCACGACTCCATTACCGATGACATTGACCACATTGGGACGGAAAATGCCGGAGGGGATAGTGTGTAAAACATGCTTAATACCTTCGAATTCCAAAGTATGTCCCGCATTGGGACCACCCTGAAAGCGTGCGATAATATCATATTTGGGTGTAAGGACATCTACGATTTTTCCTTTTCCCTCGTCTCCCCATTGGAGACCGAGTAGTAAATCTACTGCCATTATAAATTGGTTTTAAGCTTCGTTAGTATTTTCTTTTTTGTTGCGTCTGCCATAGAAATAAAGAGAATGATTGTCAATAGTAATATCAAAAACCTCTTCTATGGTTTGCTTAATCGCTTGAATACGAGGGTCACAGAACTCCACTACCTCCCCTGTATCGGTAAGGATAACATGGTCGTGCTGGCGGTCAAAATAAGACTTCTCGTAGTGGGCTTGGTTCTGTCCAAATTGGTGGCGACGTACCAGCCCACAATCCAAGAGGATCTCAATGGTATTGTAGAGTGTAGCACGGCTTACCCTATAATTTTTATTTTTCATTTTGATATAAAGTGACTCTATATCAAAGTGTTCGTTACTCTCGTAAATCTCTTGAAGAACGGCATATCGTTCAGGGGTTTTACGATGCGCATGCTCTTCTAAATATTTGGTAAAAACTTTTTTAACAATTTCTTGATTCTCTGCACTAGTTCCCATATAAAATACTTATTAGGCGACAAATTTACAAAAATAATTAGATAAGAACAAATAAATACTTTTTATTTTGTAATATTTTGATTATCAGTTCTTACTAGGGGCTAATTTATGGTTAATAATTCTGTCCATATAGTCCTGAACAAAGGCTTGGAGGTCTTTTATTCCTTTTTGTATTTCAGCATTATCTTCTTTGCCCCATAGGTTATGCTTAAGTGCCTCATCTTCTTTGTTATATATTCCATTAACTTGGCCGTTTTC
This sequence comes from uncultured Capnocytophaga sp., assembly GCF_938029845.1. Taxonomy (GTDB): domain Bacteria; phylum Bacteroidota; class Bacteroidia; order Flavobacteriales; family Flavobacteriaceae; genus Capnocytophaga. Next base: position 2,381 of record NZ_CALHGG010000135.1, on the reverse strand, counting down.
GTCAAGTATATAGATGTAGTTGCCTTGTTTCATCTGATACATAAGCGCATTGGAGATGAAGGCACGCGGAGTCTCATCCGCACTGCTAGCAAATACGCTACGTCCCCATGAGCGGAAAGGTTTTTGATAGCCCATGAGGTCTACCAATGACGGATAAATATCTATTTGCTGACTAATCTCACTATAACGTTTTGTGGGTACCAAATCAGGGTTAGGACTATAGAACATAATAGCGGCACCCATATTGGTAATGGCTTGTTTGTAATGCTCATAATAGGTCTGGTTGGGGTGGTCATTGACAAAAACAAAGATAGTATTCTCAAACCAAGGTTGTTTTTTGGCACAGGCAAAGAACTGCTTGATAGCATAATCCGTATAGCCGATACATTGGTGAATCTCCAAGGTGCCCTTGTCAAATTTTCCTTCATATTGTTTAGGAATCTGAAAAGGGTGGTGGGAGGAGAGCGTGAAGATATTTCCTAAGAAAGGTTCTTTCTTCTGAGAGAGCGTACGGCACATATACTGGAAGAAAGGTTCGTCCCAAATGCCCCAGACGCCATCGAAATCGGCATCATTGTTATATTCTGTTTTTCCATAATAGTGGTCAAATCCTAATAGGTTAGAAAAGCCTAAAAAGCCCATAGAACCATTGGGAGCCGAGTGGAAGAAAGAGGTATCATAGCCCATTTCTTTAGCAATAGAAACCAAGGATTCCGTAGGCTGTTTTACATACGGAGAGGAGGTGTAAGCCACTTGGAAGGAAGGAATTCCAGCGAGCATGGAGGACATGCCGTGAATAGACTGGCGCCCTGTACAATAGGCATTGTCCAATACGAAAGAATGCTGGGAGAGTGAATCCAAAAACGGAGTATAGGACTTGAAATCTGGAATGTCCCCCTTAGTGTTCATACATCCCCAATACTCCTTTCCGAAGCTTTCCAAGATAAAGAGTACTACATTGGGCTTGCTTTTTACCTCACGGTGGTATTGCTTGATAGGTTTGATATTCTCGTTGATATAATCCTCAGTGACAAAGTGGTATTCCTTGAATCCCTTATTCTTCCCTAAGCTGCGGATAAGACAGAAGGGAGTGTTAAGAATAGCATCGGCTTGGGCAGAAATATTCACATGTCGGCTAGCATCAAGCATATTGATCGGGCGTGTATCAGAGGTAAATCCTCCTCCGCGAATAGCCATTATAATAAGGATGACAGAGCCGAAAAAGGTAAATATAGAACTGAAATAGTAGCTTTTCTTACTAGAGACAATTACTTGCTGTACTTTTACACGCTTATATAGGTAAATCCAAAGAGCTATAAGGGAGAAAAACCAAAGGAATAAGTACCAATAGTCTCCTAAGAAAGGAACAATCAGTTTTGCTATGTTCTGTTCGTGTTCTATGACTGCAAAAGAGGCAGTGGTAAGTCGTGATTTGCTAAAAGGATAGTATGCCATATCAATAAAATTGGTGGCATAAGCAATAATATTGGGGATAAAATAGATCCAAAAGAGTATTTTTTGGAACTTAGGATGCTTATTATACCATAGAGGGAGCAAGCTCAGTAGTATAAAGAGCAAATTCACATACATGATAGCGGAATTATCAAAAGCTAAGCCATAATAAAATAGGTCAAAGCTATGATAATCACTCATAACATCATGATTGAAGTAGATAAATAAGCCACGCGCAATTGCATAGAAGAAATAAATAAGGAAAATACGATATAAAAATACCAAATATTCGTTGATGCGAACAGACTTCATAAGAAAAGGGATTAAAAAAGTAAAAAAAGGTACTACTTTAGAACAAAGTAGTACCCTAAAACAAAAATTATGAAAAAAACTAAACCACTATTGTTCTTTTTCCATCTTGTCTTTGAGTTCTTGGAGTACATCCAAGTCTCCTAAAGTAGATTTCTCTACTTGTTGTGCAGGCTGAGCAGCAGCTTCTTTTACATTCTTTTCTTCTTCTTCTCTGAAGATAGCAGTGTGAGAAGCAACTACACGCTTGAATTCCTTGCTGAACTCAATAATCTTGAAATCAGCAGTTTCTCCTTTGCCCAATTTCTTGCCAGACTCAGTTTCTAAGTGGCGAGAAGGAACAAAAGCTAGGATATCATCATTGAAAGGAACAGTTGCTCCTTTGTCAGTGATTTTAGAGATAGTACCTTGGTGGATAGTACCTACAGCAAACTCATTTTCGTATTTGTCCCAAGGATTGGCTTCCAATTGCTTGTGACCTAAAGCGAGTTTACGAGTATTTACATCCAATTCAAGGACAACCACATCCATTTTGTCTCCTACGGAGCAGAATTCAGATGGATGTTTGATTTTCTTAGTCCAAGAAAGGTCAGAGATGTATACCAATCCGTCGATACCTT
>NZ_CALHGG010000134.1 GCF_938029845.1 uncultured Capnocytophaga sp. | reverse complement strand
AAGGAAATAGCCCATCATCACGGTATTGCTGTAGGGTTCTTTTGGTGATATGCAGTAAGGCGCAGACCTCTTCTCCATTGAGATATAACTCCCCACCCACTAAGGGGCGGAAGTGTTCCTGAATAAAGGCTACTTGTTCTTGAAGGCGCGTAAGTGCCGCCTTGTATTGCGCGATTTCTTCTTGGTTATTGCTTAACATTAGATTGATGTTTTAAGAGAGACGTTCCTGAGTTTAATAGTTGCTGTACCTCAGCAAACTTAAAGTAGTTTTTTCTAAAAATAGAGGACGAGGCTAATATACCCTTGTCTTTGTAATTCTGTAAAGTACGCTTGTTAATCCCCAACAGCTGACACACTTCTTGAGCATCTAACCACTTTTCTTTCTCTTTTCCTATGGGATAGGCACTGATAAACTGCTGTAAGTTATCTGTAAGGGCTGATAATTCATCAAAAGCTTCTTGAAATACCTCTTTTTCTATTACTAATACTTCCATTGTTACTACTTTACTATGATTTTGAGTGCAAAGGTAGGGTGTAAGCACATAAAAACCTCTCAGCTGGCAGTCTTTGGCAGTGAGAGGTAAAGGGTGGCTTTGAGAAATAAATCTTTAAAATATTTCTGTATTGCAAATTATTTGTACTTTTGCTATCTGATAACAAAATAAGAAAACATTATGATAAAAGGAATAGACTTTTTTACAAAGGTAGCCCATACTTATGGTAATTGTATTAATGATACAAAAGAGGCAGAACTTTTTTTCAAGGATTTTATGAATAAAACTAAAGGATTAGTTATTGTTGATTTTCTTGATTCAGATAATTCAGATTGTATTGTTGATGTACGGTTTAATCATAAAAAAGGATTAATACATTTATTATTTAGATTACCATCAAAAGATCCTGAAGAAAAAATGGCGAGGGAAATGGTGTCTATTCCTGATGTTTGGAAACTTATAGCAAAATTCAATAACATTCGTTTTATACACAATAAAAAGGGGGAGTGTTTAGCTATTGTGATTAATACGTATACTTTAAGGAAAAAAGAAATAAAGAATATCATAAAAAAAAGAGAGTATAAAGAATTAAAGAATGAAGAAAATAGTTTTTTTTCTATTGACTATATCGGAATAAGTAAAAAAGATTTAATAGAATCTATAAGGGTTATGAGAACTCCGATCAATTCATTTTGGATTATTCCTAAAACATTATCTATTTCGGCACAAGATTCAGAAAGGCTGTTATATCATTATAATCTTGATAAATTAGAAAAAAGGCTTAATCAATCTATTAAATGGCTAATAGAAGATCTAAAAAAGGAAATGGATAAGGAGGATGAGGAAGATGTTATTAAAATGTATGGCAATAAGATGAGAAGAGTGGCGGAATCTTTGTTCAAATTGGTTAGATGTTTTTATCAAAAAGTATTTGCCATTAGTCCAATAGATTATGATAAAACTTTAGGAGAAATAATTAAGCCTTTAGAAGATAGTGTTTATCTCTCTCAACAAGATAAAGACCATATTAAGAGAATTAAAAATATAGCTAATAATTTATCACATGATTCTGGTGACCCAGTTAGTTTTGATAATATCACAGAATTATATTTTTGGTTAAGGTATTTTATCAAAGATTTTTGTCATAGAATAGAAGAAAAAGAAGAAAAGAAGTCCTTACTATTAGGAAATGAAAAACCATCTCCTTTTGAATTTATACAAAAGAATTTACTTAAATGGAATTTTATTGATGAAATAAATAAGGTACTAATATCTGATCCTTCCAATTGTTTATTTAAAGTTGTCATAGAAAATCAATCTGATACAAATTCATTATTTTCATTAGAAAATAATTATCTTTGTAAAGATGGAGTAATAAGAAAACTCTCCTATGATGATAATTCTATACTAACTATTTCTAATAGAAATGACGTAATACACCTTTTACAATCTATCCAAAAAAAAGTAAGAGAAATGTGTATTAATGAAGGGGTAAATGATAATTATATACCTCTAAGTATCACAGCAGAATATATTAAAAAGAACAAGCCAATACATTTGTTTACATTTAAGGAAATAAAGTCTTTAATGGCTACGGCAGATGATAGTGTAAATAACAAACTTGTTATTGATGAGAATGGATATGCTAAAATCATTCAAGATGTATCTTATGGCTATTTATATCCTGTTAGCCAAGAAACTTGGGGTGCAGGAAATAACTATGTAGGGAAATATTCCTCATTATCTGATGCAAGACCCAGTTACCATCTTTGTCTAATGGGATGGTTACATTACCTTAAAACAGGAGATACATATTATAATGACTGTTTTCCATCTATAGAATCTGAAGCAAATATCATTAAAGAAATTAAAAAATACTACTAAATTTAACCGAAACAAAATAGGCTAACCCATCGCTGAGTTAGCCATTTTCATTACTTCTGTACCTGCAGCGAGCATTCAATTTTCTTTTCGTTGCCGAAGCGGTCGGTGAGCCAGAGGGTAAAGGCGTGGGAGCCGATGCTGTGGGCGGTGTAATAGAGCCTGAATACCTTTTGAGGGATAGGATAGCTGTCGTTGGGGACAAAAGGTGCACCTTTCTCAAACCGCAGAGTGCCTTTACCTTCAAAAGAAAAGTACCTCAGAGAATAGGTATTTTCAGTGTATACCTGTGTGGGGAGTATCTCCAAACGCAGTTCAGCAGTACCACCGAGAGGTAGCTGTTTAGGGATGGGCAAGAGCTTTACCTCAAAGGGAAAGTTCTGTTCTATGGCAAGCTCTTTTTTACAAGAGGTGAATAGGCTCACACATAGTATTGCAATAAGTCCTATTACAATTTTCTGATTTATTTTCTTCATCGTATTGTCTTTTAAAGGTTAAAACATATAACGCAGTCCTACAGTAGCACAAGGACGTAGTAGCTCAAAGGAACTTCCCCACAAAGCCGCTACCTTGCCAGAGCAGAGCACTAAAAAGTGATTACTTAGGTAAGTCTCTATCTGCAAACCTACCTGTGCACCATAGAGAAAATGGTTTTCATTCTTTAGCAAAGCTCCATCAGGGAGGAGACTTTTGCTATGATTGACTACCTCATAGCCCAAAAGAGCTTCTGCTCCCAAGTTCAAAGCTACCGTTTTACTGCTGTCACTGATCAAGGCAAAGCTATAACCTCCTGCACCTATATACCTCTCAACAGGTATATTCAGACTCTTGTAAGGGTATAATCGCCTTTGATATTCAAGGGTAAAATGCTTGTAGTTACCCCTTTTAGCATTGATACTATAGCCTAACTGCACCCCAAAATCATCAGAAAAGGAGGAGGTAAAAGCCTCTGCGGGTGCGATCCAAGAGAGCGAGATACCTTTTTGTTTGGGTAACAATCGCTGTGCCTGGGCAATGGAGCCTCCTAAAAAGCACAGACAAA
>NZ_CALHGG010000133.1 GCF_938029845.1 uncultured Capnocytophaga sp. | reverse complement strand
TAGAGGTCAAGGATACCAATTTTGTCTTTGGCTTTGCTGGTAAAGTTGTAGTTATTACCTCCGAAAAGTCCATATACATAGACCCTTGGGGTGAGTTGGCCTTGTACCCCTATACGCAAGCGGCGGATAGAGACATCGGTAATACGGCTTACTCCTGATCCATTGACCACAGTGTTAGGGTTGGCATCTATGTATCTTGCCCAAAGAGTAGCCGATACACTGGCCTTAATGTAGGTCTTTCCGTCCTCGCTAAGGTTTTTCCTGAGGTTCTCTTGGCTCCACATCAGTGAGGGAGCAAGCGCTAAAAGTAGAAATAATCTTTTCATATGTGTTTTATTTAGAAGTTTAAGGTTATAGATTCAGTAGTCAGTTATCAGTAGTCAGTTATCAGTAGTCAGTTATCAGAGGTCAGTTCAGACTACTGACCTCTGACCACTGAGGATTACTGATTAAAAAGTAAGATCAGCAGCACTTTCGTACTCGATTTGTCTAATATCAGTTTTTACACCTGTTTTCTTGTCAGTTTTTGTGAAGGTGTTGAATTTACCTTTTACAGTAACTTCTTGTCCTTCTGTCTCAAGTTTGGTTCTGACTTCTGCAGAGAGGGTTTTATCATAATTCTTTACATAGAACTGGATAAGGGTACCGTCAGAGAATTTGAAGTAAGATCTATTATATTTTCCTTCTTTTTTTACGGTAATGTTTCCATGGATCTTCACTGCTTTTCCTTTTTCAAAGTCATTTACTGTAGCTCTAGAGGCTTCTAAAGTAACTACAGGTTGTTCTGGATTAGGTGTAGGTTTTGCCTGAGGAGTAGTGCCAAAAGTAAGGTCAGCTTCGCTTTCATAAACAATTTCCTTAACAATGGATCCATTTTTAAGCTTGTGATCAGTGAAAACACCTACTACAGTAAGCTCTTGTCCTACGGTTTTAAGTTTTTGAGAAGTTTCTTCCTTGAGTTCTTTGAATTTGTGAGTAAAGATTTGAACCAAACTACCATCACTGAACTTAAAGTAAGATCTACCATTGGTTACTTCCGCAATTTCTCCATGAAGTTTCACCTTTTCTTTTTTGTCTCGGTAAGTATCGTAGTCAGCTGCTTTAAGGTTTTTTACCTCTAAGGCTACTACTGGTTGTTCTGGTTTTGACTCAGGAGTTTTACCAAAAGTAAGGTCAGCTTCACTTTCGTAAAGGATTTCCTTAATGGGGGTACCATCTTTGCTATAATCAGTGAAAACTCCTACTACAGTAAGCTCTTGTCCTACGGTTTTAAGTTTTTGAGAAGTCTCTTCCTTGAGTTCTTTGAATTTGTGAGTAAAGATTTGTACCAAAGTACCGTCACTGAACTTAAAGTAAGACCAATTACCTTTCACCTCAGCAATTTCTCCATGGAGTTTTACCTTTTCTTTACTGTCTCGGAATTTCTCATAGTCAGCTGCTTTAAGGTTTTTTACCTCCAAGGCAGTTGCTGGCTTGTCTTGTGGCTTTTCTGGCTGTGGTTTGTTAGGATCCACAGGTGGAATACCGTTCTCATCGTCCTTCTTACAGGACATTAACAGCCCAAAAGAGAGGGCTAATAAAAGTAACTTTTTCATGTCGTTATAGTATTTAAATTGTTGTTTATTCTTAGTGCGAATCATACATACCCAGCTCCAAGCATTCGCTGGCTTTGCTATTCACTTTTTTCTATTCCCTTTATATCATTGATAAAGAACTGTGGATTGTTTCCGTACATAGTGAGCACCCCTGTAATACGCAAGCGACCAGCGGGCACACGGTCTTTGATATGTGCGGCGTAGCTACTGGTAAGGAAAGGGAGGGTACCTCCTGCATTATCGGTTAGGGTATAAGTGGTATTGTATTGATTGTCAGAGGTGTGGAAAGTTTTTCCCACGTCTTGATTTTTAAAATATACACCATCGAGCACTAAGAGCTTGTTAGCTTGGGCACGTTTGTTAAATTGCAAATTCGTAAGGGTGGTAGCCAGTTCACTTATGGGTGCTTTCTCTCCTGTGAGGAGCAACACTTCGGGATACATGGCGGGAGTTAGGTGACCTATTTTTAGGTTACCCCCTGTTGTTTTGCCATGTCCATAACCTACTTCTAAGAGGGAATAACGGCTGGCATACCATACAGTGGTACCCTTGAGCCTTACTTGTACTTTGCTACCTACGGGATATTCCGCATAGAGCCCTTTTTTATCAATAGAGACGGCAATAGTACCCGACTTATCAGCGGCTTGTACATATACCTTTTTGTAGAAGTTTCCCCCTTCATCACTGGAGATGACATAGCCCTCGAAGGCGTCATTTTCCTCATAAGTAGCAAAGGAGGTACTTACCTTTGCTCTAAGGGCGTCATAGCTAATAGTGGTGCCATTGAAGGTTTTCGCTTTGGCGGCTTGCTCAGCAGCAAGGGCAGCTGTATCGGGGGTGTCAAAATTTGACACTTTGCTACAAGAAACACTCAATGCAATGGGGAGTATAGCGAATAATATCTTTTTCATGTTATTACGTTTAGATTACAGACTTAAGGTTACATTCAGATAAAAAGAGGTGCCATATCCTGTGAAATACTTGTTTCCAAAGGTAGGGTAACCACTCTTGCGATCTTTGATCATAGCTTGGTAATCACCCTTGCGCGCTTGTTCGAATCCGTTGCTCTTGTATTGAGTATTCAAAAGGTTATTGACACTAGCAAATACGTTTAGGAAGTTACCTTTGATACGCCAAGACTTACCTGCGGTGGCGTTCAGTAGGAAAAGACCAGGAAGTCGTTCTTGGCGCAAGAGACTACGTACGGTATTCTCGTCAATATCAGTATAGCGGCTACCTGTATTGGGATCAAGGTAAATATTCTCAGTACGTAGGCTAGGGGCGATACCTATGTAATTCTTATCAAAGTAATTGGCAGTAAGGGCTACCCACCAGTAGCGTGGACTTTGGTACTCTATGCCTAATGAATATACATGCTCAGGGGCTTGACCTGCATGGTAATCCTTAAGGTAGCTCACGATAGGCTCACTTACCAAGCGCTTGTCGGAGGACTGGAACAAGAGCGGATTGTTGGTATAGGTATATTGGTTGAGTGATACCACAGCAGAGGCTTTCCAAGAGGCGGTAAGGTCGTATTCAGCGCCGAGTTCCATACCAAAGTGCAATTTCTCAGCATCAATCATTGTTTGGGTCAAGAAGCCTGCGGATTCATCTCCTAAGCGAGATTGGGTGAAGAAATAGCTCTTTTCGCTGCTATGCTTTATCTGGGTGGCATAACCTGTAATTCGTGCCTTGAAGGAAGGGATACGGATGATATAGCTACCATCCCAAGTGATTTGGTTTTCAGGATGTATTCTAGCGGGAAGGATGCTGTTGGAATTACGGATATTTACATACACATTGTTCAGTGGTTGTGCTTCCTCAAAGTAACCTGTGTTGAACTGGAGGATATGCCTACCTGTGATGCTATAAGTGAGTCCCGCCTTGGTACTTATCGTATTGAAATAGCGCTGTCCGCTCATTCCTTTGGAGTCGGTATATACGGAGTTGTTGGCAAACATACCTTCGCGCTCATAGTCGGTATGGGCTACGCGTCCTGCTACATAGAAATCGGCACGACCATACTTAAAGCGCAATTGACCAAAGACATGGGCACGCTGGGTGCGGGTCTTGTAGTAGTATTGGTATTTGTCTCCTACCCCAAGGCGTAGGTTCTCCGCCGTGTCGTAGTTTTCTCCTGAATAATAACTCTTATTGAGGAAGTATTTCCCCCCTAATAAGTCATTGATTTGTTGGTAGTTTTCTGTACCAATGTGTTGGTAGGAGATTCCTCCATTGAAGGTGATATTAGGAGTAATCTTGGTGGTATTTAGTACGTTGGCTGTAAGGGTACGAGTGTCAATAATATCTTCATTAAGGGCAAACATGCTTTCGCCACCTGTAAGGCTGTTGGCCAAGTAGAGTCTATCCCAATCGAGCTGCTTATGAGTTCTGAAATATGCTATTTGTTGTGCTGCCTTATGATGGGCAAAAGGATCGCCTTCGCCTGTTTGCTCGTCATACATATTGTAGAAGTAAGTAGGCATATTGGTATAGTAGGAAGGGTCAGGGTTTTGGGATTTCACGTATTGGATACGAGTATCTCCCACCTGTCCGAACTGGTAACCCAAGTGAGCGACAATCTTGGTATTGCCCTTGTGATAGGTATTGGAGAGCACAAAAAGAGGTTCAGCGATACGCTTCATCTTGGAGTTGCGCAATTCTCCCGCTTGGTAGCCCCAGTTGGGATTGTAGTTTCTACCTCCCAAAGCAATAGTCTCTTGGGTGAGTGGGGCGGACTTGCCTCGGTTGTTATAGGAGAAGATTCCCATAAGATTGGTGGAGAAGTAAGGACTCGCCTTGTACTCTACGGCTGCGGAAGCTCCATAGGACTGATATACTAAGCCTTCGGTGTTAGGAACAAGGAAGGTCTTGCCATTGCCTCCACGATAGGAAGCTGAAACCATATAGCCCCAGCCACTAGGAAGGGTTCCTGTATTGTAAGTTACCATACCACGCCCAAAGTAATTGCGGTTGGTAGCGGTTCCTGTGATACGTAGGCCGTTGCGTAGCTCTGATGGTGCAATAGTATAGGAAGTATTACCAAATACGCCTCCAAAATCACTCTCTGAAGCGCCTACACCTGTGGTAATCACTTGACCGCGTGTAGCATCGTTTAGCCCTCCCCAGTTACTCCATTGGGGACGACCTGTCTCTACCTTGTTCATCGTTACCCCATTGACCAAGACCGTAGCGGTATTGCTCTGATAGCCACGAGGGCGATAGAACACCGAACTGAAGTCATAGGCGGCACGGCGAAAATAAAGGTCTTGAGAGGATTGGAGAAAGCCCGATATCATCTCAAGACTACCTTCTTCATCGTCCAACTGTTCGTCGGAAATGCTTATAGTATTGCCCATCTGTTGGGCTGCTTGTGTATGGTTTTCTTTTTCCAATACAATAGTGGGTAGCTCCATAGCCGAGAGTAGCTCCACAGGCATCTTCTTTGTTAGATAGCCTTTAGCCATTACCTCCAAGGTATAAAGCCCTTTGGGAAGGAGTAACTCAAACTCCCCCCTAAAATCACTCACTGTGTGTTGCTCTTGCCCTTCTACCACGATACGAGCCTCTGGCAAAGGTGTTTTTCCGTCACTAACGCTTCCTCTTAGGGAAACGTGCTGCGAGAAAGCAAGGCTACAAGTGAGCATAAAGAAAGAAAAAATCAATGATTTCATTACGTTTTTTATTAAAAATGAGGACATTAAAAGTACATGTGTTTTCTTGTACAAAATTACTCTTTTTTTTATTAAAAACTCATTTTTAAACGTTAAAAAATCAAAGGTTTTTTATGGTTACAAATCAATAAGAGTAAAGCCAATACCCACAACTGTTTGTAGTTATAGTCAATGAGTGAATCGCCATAGCCGTGAGAGGCTTGGAGCAAAAGACGTAGATCTCGATTGAGGGGAATTACCCAAGAGCCTTCTATATGGGCACGATTATGCTTGAAATTGAGATTGTTGCGAAGAGAAAGGCTAAATACATGTTTGCCATAGGTAAGGGCAGTTCTTATCTCACAGCGACCTATATAGTCCTCTATCTGAGGGTTGTCATCTTCTATGGAAGTTTCGGAGAATCGCTTCCATAGGCGGGTGGTAATTAGTATATTGTCCCATTTGGCTAAGCCTACGAGTATAAAACGGTTCCAGCTACGGGAGTGTGCAGCTTCTTTACCATTGGACTGGTGATTGATAGAAAGACCAAGCATCTTGAACTTGAAGCGCCCTGCCGTGAGGTTCATAGGATAGGTAAATATCAGTTCAGGCTCATAGTTCAGTTCCCTAAAAGGGCGGGAGAGTCCTCCATTGTACATCTGCCAAAGTGCTTGTTGGGTAAAAGCTACCCATACATCCCCCTTCCCGAAGGCATCTTGTAGGATTTTAGCCTTGAGACTGACTTGGAATTTGACCTCTACATGCTGGTAATCGCGGTGCTCAGGTATGGGGCGTTCTGTGTTGAGACTTCGTGGTTGCTCAGTAGGTATATCGGTGAAGCGCATAGGCATGATATACATGGGTTGGTACTCCATCAGGTGGAAAGTACCTTGCTGGTCTTCGCGATCAAGCTCCCATATCTTGGACATAACCCGTTCCAAATCAATTTCCTTAGGAATATCCGTAGTTGTTAAAGTAGGGAGCGCAATAGTATCTGTAACAGCCTCTTGGCACAACCCTATAAGAGGGAAAAAGCAAATGGTAATAGGTAAAAAAAGTTTCATTAACAGCTTTGAGTTTTTAATTTTGAGTTGCTACATTGACAACAGACCACTAACCACTGAAAATATTTTGTTGGTTATGAAAAAAATCGTATCTTTGCCCCCACAAATAGCGATGGTCTATGGTGTAATGGTAACACGACAGATTCTGGCTCTGTAATTCAAGGTTCGAGTCCTTGTAGACCAACAAATCAAATGAAGAGCGAAAAAGTGAAGAGCGAATAGTGCGAAACTATTCGCTCTTTATTTTGTTTTTCTATTAAAAGGTTTTAGTTTTCCTTCTTCTATTAGGCGAACGGTTAACTCTTGTAATTGAGGGATAGATTCTTTTAAGCGTTGTATTCTCTCAGCTTCTTCTGTTTCTATAAGAGTAGAGGTGTCTTGCTCAGCAACAGAATGAAGTGTATTTTGCCCAGAGGAAATACTAGTTTTCCTCTCGTTTTTTTTCTGTGGTGTTAATGTAGCAGGCATAAGACTTTGTTTTTTGCAAAGTTACAATTAATTTTTGCATTATGCTTTTATTTTCTATTTAGAATACGGATATTTGTGTTTGCATAGTAAAACCTTCTAAGAACCTCACGCCGCGGTAGGAATTGCCCTTTTCATTCAGGCGTGGACTCCATACAGCTATGGCGTAGTGACCGGGCATGATAGCGACGATACCTCCGCCGACCCCACTCTTACCGGGGAGTCCTACACGGAAAGCAAATTCCCCTGATTCGTCATAGAATCCACAGGTCTGCATAATGGCATTGATACGCTTGGTATATACATGGGGGAGGATACGCTCTTGGTTGTGTAGGGTGATACCGTCATTGGCTAAGAAAGTAAACACATACGCCAAGGACTCACAGGTAAGTTCTATGGAGCAGAGCTTAAAGTAGAAATCCAATACCCTTTCTGGATCATTTTCTATATTTCCCAATGATTTTATATAATAACACAGCGCAAAATTGCGGTAACCTACTTCTTTTTCGGAAGCGGCAATCTCCTCAGAATAGTTGATTGTAGGATCATTGGCCAATTGGCGTACGAACGTTAGAAACTCTTCTTCTGCATTCTTGAAATGAGAAAGGAGGATGTCGCAGATGACAATAGCTCCTGCGTTGATTAGCGGGTTACGCGGAATCCCATTGTTGGCTTCCAATTGTAGGAGGGAGTTGAACGAGGTGCCCGATGGCTCCACAGATACTCGTTCCCAAATGCTATCTCCAAAGATATTATACGCCATAGATAGCGAAAGTACTTTGGCAATACTCTGTATAGAGAACTTTTCCTGATAATCCCCAATGCCAAAGGTTTTCCCTGCTAAGGTGTGGATGGCAATCCCAAATTTGTCAGGGCTGACATTGAGCAATTCGGGGATATAAGTAGGTATTTTTCCTATGTTTTTCCCTTGATATACTTTGTTATAGATGCCTGTGATGGTTTTGGCGTAGGCTGTTTGCTCGTTCATAGTAACTTAGATGATTTTTCTATTGGAAGGTGTTAATGGTTTGTCGGATAGCTACCAATCGGGTCAAGAGACCTTCGAGCAGGTCTAGGTGAAGCATATTAGCTCCATCACTTTTGGCATTGGCAGGGTCAAAATGGGTTTCTATGAAGATACCATCTACTCCATTGACAACGCCTGCACGGGCAATGGTCTCAATCATTTCGGGACGTCCTCCTGTAACCCCTGAACTTTGATTGGGTTGTTGTAGGGAGTGGGTAACATCCAGAATGACAGGTGCATACTGCTTCATAGTAGGAATCCCACGGAAATCCACAATCATATCTTGATAGCCGAACATAGTACCTCTGTCGGTGATATAGACCTTGTCATTGCCACTATCCAACACTTTTTGCACGGCATGCTTCATACTCTCAGGGCTCATGAATTGTCCCTTTTTGAGATTGACTGTTTTGCCTGTTTTAGCAGCAGCTACAACCAAGTCGGTTTGTCTGACTAAGAAGGCAGGGATTTGCAGTACATCTACATACTCGGCTGCCATAGCCGCATCGCTCACCTCATGAATATCGGTTACGGTAGGAACTCCAAAGGTCTGAGATACCTTTTGGAGTATCTTCAGTGCTTTTTCATCACCTATACCCGTAAAGGAGTCTATACGGCTGCGATTGGCCTTTTTGAAGCTCCCCTTGAAGATATAGGGGATATCTAGTTTCTGAGTGATTTTTACAATTTTATCGGCTATACGCATAGCCATTTCTTCGCCCTCTATGGCGCAAGGACCTGCCATGAGCAGAAAGTTATCCTTCATAGTTGTTAGTTATTAGTTGTTAGTTGTTAGTTGTTAGTTTTCAGTTGTTAGTTTTCAGTTGTTAGTTGTTAGTTTTCAGTTATTAGTTGTTAGTTTCTAATCACTAATCACTAACCACTAATCACTATTTACTAACCACTACTTACTCGTCTCTGCTGCTTCCCATAAGTCTATAGACCCAGTAAAGGAGTTGGGCGAGGGAACCGAGGGCAGCAACCACATAGGTACGGGCAGCCCACTTGAGGGAGTCCTCTGCACCTGCATATTCTTCACGAGTTACTATATTTTTGTTCTTAAGCCAAGCCAAAGCGCGGTTACTGGCATCATACTCCACAGGGAGGGTGATGAAGGTAAAGAGCGTAGTAATAGCAAAAAGAGCCACCCCTGCCACGGCTATCCAATATCCAAAGCCTGTTGACTTACTGAAAGCCCCTAAGGCGAAGCCTATCATAATGAGTATATTGGAGAGGTTGGAGGAGATATTGACCGCAGGGACGATTTGGGAACGTAGGGTGAGCCAACGGTAGGCCTGTGCATGCTGTACCGCATGACCACACTCATGAGCCGCAACGGCAGCCGCAGCCGCATTACGCTGGTTATATACCGCTTCACTTAGGTTTACAGTTTTGTCCAAAGGATTATAGTGGTCAGTAAGCTGACCAGGGACATGGGTTACTTTCACATCGTAGATACCATTGTCACGGAGCATCTTCTCAGCGATTTCCTTACCACTCATACCATTGCGCAGTTGCACTTGAGAGTAGTGTGCAAACTTACTTTGTAGGCGGTTACTCACCAACCAACTTACCAAAAAGATGGCACCTAAAATTACGTAGTATAAAATCATATTTAATTGTTAAATGTTAGAGGGCTAATGCTTCTATTAATTGGTCTGTTTCTTCTAATACTTGGTCATTGTCTATAAAGACACCTTTTTTAGCCTCTTCCAATCCTGAGTTAATAGCTTCTAAAGCCTTTTGAGAAACTTTTACAGAGGGTTGTTCTCCTATTTCAATTATTTCATAATTGAGTTTTTTAAGCTCTGCCTTGGCATTTTCTCTTGAAATGCCCTTAGGAATTCTAATGGTAAGTATTTCTGCTTGCATAGTTATCGGTTTTTAGCAGTTAATCATTAATGGCATTAATCATTAGAAATAGCCTCCTTTTTTCCTATCTTCCATGGCAGCTTCGGTAACGCGGTCATCGATGCGGGTTTCGCCACGTTCGGAGATACGGGAGGCGGAGATTTCCCTTACCACTTCCTCAAGGGTGGCGGCATTGCTCTCCACGGCTGCCGTACAAGTCATATCCCCTACGGTACGGTAGCGTACACGCTTGTTGAGGATTTGGTCGTTTTCGTCAATCTGGATAAAAGGGGAGACGGCTATTAGGCGCCCTTCGTGCTCAATCACATCCCTATTGTGGGCAAAGTAGATAGAAGGGAGCGCTATGTTTTCCTGTTGGATATAGCTCCATACGTCCAATTCTGTCCAGTTGGAGATAGGGAATACACGTACATTTTCTCCCTTGTGGATACGTCCGTTGTAGATGTTCCACAGCTCAGGGCGCTGGAGCTTGGGATCCCACTGTCCAAACTCATCGCGTACCGAGAAGAAGCGTTCTTTGGCACGTGCTTTTTCCTCATCGCGGCGAGCACCCCCTATACAAGCATCAAACTGGAACTCCTCAATGGTGTCCAAAAGGGTATGCGTTTGTAGCCAGTTGCGAGAGGCAAACTTACCCTTAGGTTCAGTGAGTCCCTTCGCCTTGATCGTATCTTCCACTTGGCGTACAATAAGCTCCGCCCCGATGCGCTCGGCTAAGGCATCACGGTAGGCAATTGCCTCAGGGAAGTTGTGTCCTGTGTCGATATGCACCAAAGGAAAAGGAATCTTCATAGGGGCAAATGCCTTGATAGCCAAATGTACCAAGGTAATAGAGTCCTTCCCGCCACTAAACAGGAGGGCAGGACGCTCAAACTGCGCAGCTACTTCGCGCATGATATAAATACTTTCCGCTTCTAATTGCTTGAGATGTTCGTTCATAAAATACACTTATTTTAGTGAATCATTTCTGAGAGATCATGGAAAAATCTGAAATAATAAGCACTATCCTCAATCCTTCCTAAAGGAAATAGGATACTGATAAAAGGTCACTACAGGTTTCCCTCGCTGTTCAGCTGGAGCCAGTTGAGGGAATCCTTCAAATACCTCTCGGGCTGCTTTTTCTAAAATAGGATCTCCTTCTGCTTTTTCTATAGAAAGAATACCTTTCTTATCTATCTTAAGAGTAAGTATCACCCTACCTTGTATTTTCTTTTTCAAGGCTTCTTCAGGATATTGAAAATTTTTTATCACCCATTGGTCTAAAAAATATTTGAAAGGTATTTCTTTTGTTTCTCCTGTAAGGGTATCTATTTGTAAGTAATAAGGGTGTTTTTCTATCAGGGCAAAAGGGATATCTTCTTCTTCCTGTGCTAGCAAGGGAAAAGAACTAAAAATAATAGCTATAAAATATAGAATTCTACTTACTTTCATAATATTTTTTAAGAAATAAAATTACAATTTATTTTCTACATATACAAGTCAGTTAGCGAGTCTAAATACGATAGGATAGTTATAGAGAATATTTACAGGCTTACCTCTTAGTAGGGCAGGGGAGAGCTGAGGGAATCCGTCAAATATCCTACAGGCTTCTTCTTCCAAGAGGGGATTACGCCCTCTAATTTCTTTTATAGAAAGAATACCCTTTTTATCAATCCTGAGTTGTACGATTACTCTGCCTTCTATCTTTTTTTCTACAGCTTCCTGAGGGTACCTGTAATTCTTTATTACCCATTGGTCTAAAAAATTCTTGAAAGGTATTTCCTTTTTTTCTCCTGTAAGGGTATCGGTTTGTATGTAATAAGGTTGCTTCTCTATCCGGAAAAAAGGGATATCCTCTTCTTCCTGTGCTAGCAAGGGAAAAGAACTAAAAATAATAGCTATAAGATATAGAATCCTACTTACTTTCATAATATTTTTAAGAAATAAAATTACAATTTATTTTCTACATATACAAGTCATCTGCCGAGCCAGAATGCAATAGGATAGGCAATGGTAATGCTTACAGGCTTATCTCCTTGTAGGGCAGGAAAGAGCTGAGGGAATCCGTCAAATACCCTACAAGCTTCTTCTTGTAGGAGAGGATTACCCTCCCTTATTTCTTCTATAGAAAAAATCCCTTTTTCATCTATCTTGAATATTACAATTACTTTTCCTTCAATCATTTCTTCTACAGCTCTTTTTGGATATTGAAAATTTTTTCTCACCCATCGGTCTAAAAAATTCTTGATAGGTATTTCTTTTTTTTCTCCTGTAAGGGTATCGGTTTTTAAGTAATAAGGTAGCTTATCTATCCGTGTAGAAGGAACGTCCTTTTCTTCTTGGGCATATAAGGAGAAAGCCCCCAAGATCATTCCTATAAGAAATAAGTTCCTAATAGTTGTCATATTTTCTGTATTGAAAGGCAAAAGTACAATTTATTTTCTATATACACAAGTTAGTTGTTAGTTGTTAGTTGTTAGTTGTTAGTGGTTAGTTGTTAGTGGTTAGCCTCTGTCTTCTGTCCACTGACGACTGTCTTCTGTCCACTGACGACTGTCTTCTGTCTACTGACGACTGCCCTCTGCTAAGCAGCATATTTCCCTTTCTTGGAGAGTTCCCAAGAGTTGATGATATTCTGCCAAAGAATATAGCAACCTGGTCCCACAGTGGAAAGGGGGTGTAGGTAGGTGGCGGCAATCCAAATGGCAAAGGCGGTGTTCTTCTGCCCTAAAGCCTGACCTGCCTCAATAGTGGCGCCGAGATAGCGACCTATCTTCCAACCTACCGCGTATTGTAGCAAACATAATACCAAACCTGATAAGCCGATAACCGCCAAGAAGCCGAGGCTCGTTTGGGCATTCATAATGTTCTTCAGGGTGGTGCCTGTTACAATCATCAGCGAACAGCCCCATAGGTAAAAGGATAGGTCGGGGATGTGAATAAGCCATTGGTGGAAACGCCTTAGCGTTGGTAGGCTCTTGGTGAGTAACGCGAGCAACATGGGGACGACTAAGACAAGGAATACCTTGTTGAGTATCAGTAGGAAAGCGCTCCAAAAAGTGATGCCCGAAGCAGGTTCTATTAGTGGAAAGCAGATAGGAATCAGTAGTACACAAAGCAGGTTGGAGAGGAAGGTGTAGGTAGTCATCTGCTCGAGATTGCCACCGAGCTTGAGCGTTACCACCGCAGCAGCTGCCGCACAAGGGCTAATGGCACAGACCAATACACTCTCCGAGAGAATCAGCACGTCCCCTGAGAGCTTGAGCAGCAGGATAATACCCATGAACAAGGCTACAAAAAGCATTTGGAAAGCACTTGTCCAAATATGCCACCTAACTACCGCAATCTTTCTGAAATCTACCTTACAGAAAGTAACATAGAGAATCAGGAACATAAACAGCGGTAGTATGGCGTTAAAAATAGGTGCCAACTGCTGGGAAAGCCCATCCAAGGCTTCCACATAATAAAAGATGAGATATACGATAGCTCCTATCCCCATGGAGATAGGAAGCGTCCATTCTTTGATAAAACGAAGCAAGAGAATAATTATTAATTGTTAATTGTCAATGACTTCTGATTTCTGTCTACTGCCTACTGATATAGGGTACAAATGTACGAAAAAAATTAGTTTTGAATTTTTAATTTTGAGTTTTTAGTTTCTGTCCACTGACCACTGACTTCTGCCTACTGCCCGCTGAAATAAAAGTATTGTTAAAAACAAGCAACTTTGCTATTAAAAATGTAACTTTGTGTCCTTATTCCAAAATGTATCTTTTATGACTACCAACAACCCCAAAATTATTAGTGAAGGGCTTACCTATGATGATGTGCTCTTGGTGCCACATTACTCAGAAGTACTCCCTCGTGAGGTCTCTATACAGTCCTATTTTAGTAGAAATATCCCGCTGAATGTCCCTATTGTTTCAGCTGCGATGGATACAGTAACCGAATCGGCTATGGCTATTGCTATTGCACGTGAAGGGGGTATAGGAGTGCTCCACAAGAACATGACTATAGAGGAGCAAGCCTTCCAAGTGAGAAAGGTTAAGCGTGCCGAAAGTGGTATGATTATAGACCCTGTAACGCTTTCACTCACCTCCACAGTAGGTGATGCGAAACTTTGTATGAAAGAACATAGCATAGGGGGTATCCCTATCGTAGATGATGCGGGTGTTCTCAAGGGGATTGTTACTAACCGTGATCTACGTTTTGAGCGTGATAAAAGCCGTCCTATTACCCAGGTGATGACAGGGGAAAACCTCATTACTGCTCCCGAAGGTATCTCCATGAAAGATGCAGAGAAGATATTGGAAAGTCATAAGATAGAGAAACTTCCCGTAGTGAATAAGGACTACAAATTGGTAGGGCTCATTACCTTCCGCGATATAGCAAACTTGCAGAGCAAATCCATTTCCAACAAAGATAGTATTGGTCGCCTACGTGTGGCAGCTGCCCTTGGGGTAACGGTCGATGCGGTAGAGCGTGCCGAAGCCCTTGTACATGCTGGGGTTGATGCGGTAGTGATTGATACTGCTCATGGGCATACTCGTGGGGTAGTAGCTGTACTTAAGAAAGTCAAAGAACGTTTTCCACAATTGGATGTGGTAGTGGGTAATATAGCTACAGCAGAAGCAGCGCTTTACTTGGCTGAAGCTGGTGCCGATGCGGTGAAAGTGGGTATAGGTCCAGGTTCTATTTGTACCACTCGTGTAGTGGCAGGAGTAGGCTATCCGCAGCTTTCGGCAGTGATGCAAGTGGCAGCGGCACTGAAAGAGAAAAATATACAAATCCCTGTGATTGCCGACGGAGGTATCCGCTATACAGGAGATATCGTCAAGGCGATTGCTGCAGGGGCTGACTGTGTGATGCTTGGTTCGCTCTTGGCAGGTATCAAAGAATCCCCAGGGGAAACCATTATCTTTGAGGGTAGGAAGTTCAAGTCCTACCGTGGTATGGGCTCCGTCGAGGCTATGCAACATGGTAGCAAAGATCGTTATTTCCAAGATGTGGAGGACGATATCAAAAAGCTCGTTCCTGAAGGTATCGTAGGGCGTGTGCCTTATAAGGGCGAATTACAAGAGAGCATGCACCAGTTTATAGGAGGTTTGCGTGCAGGTATGGGCTATTGTGGCGCTAAGGATATTGCGACACTTAAGGAAACAGGTCGCTTTGTACGTATTACCACCAGCGGTATTGCTGAAAGTCACCCACATAATGTCACCATTACCAAAGAAGCACCGAACTACTCAAGATAAATAAAAAGTAAAAAGTAAAAGGTAAAAAGTAAAGAGTGAAAAGCGAAAACTTTTCACTCTTCTTTAATTTTTTTGATTAGTATTTGTACTCGGTAGTTTCTTCAAGTACTCTATTACCATTTCTTTCTTGAAATTTTCTTACAGTAGTAGGATAGTCACCATTGTAGTCATATTCATAAAATCTTTTACTAACCTCAGGATTTCCGTTTCTTTCATAGGTAGTTACAATGGTAAGCTCATTATTTTTACTACTGTAGTATTCTATGAAATGATCAGGGTTCAATATCTTAGTAAGATTATTCAAAGAAGGGTTGTTTTTGTTGTCATAAGTATATTCAACGGTTTTCTTAAAAGAAGGGTTGTATGTTTTCTCTTCTTTGATTACATTTCCGTTTTCTACAGTGTAGATTGTAGTTTCTACCTCCTCATTTACTTTAGACTTGTCGGCTACTACCTCTTTATAGGATTTTTTATTTACAGTGATGCGATTTCCATTGTAAATAAAATCAGACTCTTCATATTGGATGGCAGGCACCTTATTTCCATCTTTGAAGGCTTCAGAAGGTTTTTTTATAATGATCTTAGAGAGCTTGCCACCTTCGTAAGCATAAGTGGTTTCATCGGTCTCACCACCTTCTACGGCTACTCTTTTGATAAGTCTGCTACTCTCATCGTAAGTATAGGTTTTTGTACTGCCTGAAGCTTCTTCTTTTACAGGAAGGGCTCCGTTGTAGGTAATGATACTCCTTTTAGTGTTTTTGAGGACACCGTTTTCATAGTCTGCATAGCTCCAGCCCACTACTTTACCACCTTCTATTGTGGTAATAGATTTTCCGATGATTTTTCCGTCTTTGTCTTTGTAGGTAACTTCCTTAGGAAAAGTTCCTTCCTGAATGGTAGTGTCGTTTCCATTGTCTTCTTTTTTACAGCTAACGAGTGCTGCGATGGCCACTAGGCCGAGAATTACTTTTCTCATTTCTATTTAATTTTAAATTGTTAAATTGTTTAGTGATTGATACGCTTGACTTATTTTGGGGCAAATGTACAATATATTTTTTAAATATCAATAGTTAGAAAAATGAAAAGTGAAAAACTTTTCACTTCATTAGAATTTCATTCCAAGTCCTATTGAGAATACCGAATTCTTGAAGTTGTCTCCGTCGCTGATAAGGGAGCTCTTGAAGTGTTTGTCATTAGGGTCAAAGACGTTGGTTAAGGAGTGGGTGTAGCGGGCTTCTACAAAGAAGCGTTGGTTAAGCTTAACTCCCAATCCTGCCCCTACGCCAAAGTCAAAGGAGTTATAAGAATCCTTGTCCAAAAGGTTCCTTAAATATACATTGGCTATATAACTATCCACTTTGGGTTTGTTTACAAGGAAGCCAAACTGTACCCCTCCTTCTAGGAAGATTGGGCCGAGATTCACTTTAGCCATTACAGGGATATTAAGGTAATCGAGTCTAATTTCGGAAGTATCAGTCCTTATACTAAGATTTTTGAGTCCTTGTCTCAAATCAACCCCTTGTCGGGAGAAAATAAGCTCTGGTTGTATGGAAAGCATATTGCTTATAGGCAGTTCTACCAAGCCTCCTATATAGAAGCCACTAAGTCCCTCAATGGTAGAAATGGAGGATGTTTCCCCGCTGAATGTGCTATAATTGTAGCCTGCTTTAACGCCAAAGTTTTGGGCACGAACTTGTGAAAAACCGCATACGGCTATAATGATTAAAAATGCAATTTTTTTCATTTTCTTAGTGTTTTATTATTTGGGTGTAAATGTATTATAAGCACAAGAGTTATGCTAGGTTATAAGTGAAAAGTGAAGAGTTTTTCACTCTTCACTCTTCATGATTCACTTTATTATTAGAACTTCACGCCAAGTCCTAAAGAAAGTACAGCATTCTTGAAGTTATTGTCATCACTGATATGTGCATTCTTTAGGGAGTTGTTGTTAGGGTCAAGGGCATTGGTTAGGGAGTGGGTGTAGCGTGCTTCTACAAAGAAGTGCTGGTTAAGGTTGACTCCCAATCCTGCCCCTACGCCAAAGTCAAAAGAGGCATAAGCGTCTTTGTCTACTGTTTGAGAAGTACGTCTGTTGCCTGCTGTATAGCTAACCTCAGGTTTGTCTACCAAAAAGCCAAATTGCACGCCCCCTTGTAGGAAGAGCGGGCCTAGATTCACCTTCGCCATCACAGGAATATTAAGGTAGTCTAGTCTAAGGTCTTTTTTGAAAGAACCTAAGTTGTTTTTCTGTTCCCAAGCAGCTCCTTGTCGGGAATAAATCACCTCTGGTTGGAGGGAAATGACATCGCCTAAGGGTAGTTCCAAAAGGGCACCTACATAGAAGCCACTAAGCCCCTTGAGGGAATTGTCCTTGGCTACCTCTCCGTTGAAGCTACTGTAATTATATCCCCCTTTGAAACCAAAATTTTGGGCATTTGTCTGTGTGAGACCGAAAACGGTCAAAGCGATTAAAAGTGCAATTTTTCTCATTTTTTAAGTGTTTTGCAGTCAATATGCTATTGACGTTGTTAATTTGTTGAGAGTATCGCAAAAACTATGCCAGTCTTTAAGTGAAGAGTGAAAAGTGAAGAGTGAAAAGTGAAAAACACTCTTCACTCTTTGTTTTTAAAGGTTCCCTTTAAAATCGTTGCTGATAAAAAATTGTAGTTTATAGTGGTTGCCTATTGGGGTAACACGCATCCAGCTACCTGAGGGGGCGAGATGACCTGCCTTACCTTCGTAGCGCTTATCAGGGGACTCTATAGCCCAGTAGTTTTCTTCGCTATCTATTATATCCAAGGGTAGGCGTTTGCCCAAGTGCTCCTCGCTCAGCTCAAAGGTAAAATTATTGGTTATATTCTTGGCATCAGAGAGGGAAATCTGTAAGAAACCATTCTTAGGCTTTGTATATATAGGGGTTTTTAGCTCAATCTTTGCTCCCTTATAGTATAAGCCAGGGAGGATACGCTCTACAAAAAGCACGGTTTCGTTACCCTCAGCGGTATGTCCTTTGTAGGCAATGCGATATTCTAAGGCAAAGCGTTTTTCCTGACCCACTTGGGTTATTTTAAGGTAGCTCCCTACCTCAGCAGTATGGCCTTCCTCCCCATAGATACGCCAGTCGTCAAGTGCCTTGAATTCCCAAGGTTGGTTAGGAGGTACAATGCCCTTTTCAGGTTTGTCCAAGGGTATTTTTTTGCCCAAGTGAGCCATATCCATTTGTATATACAACTCTTTTCCCTCTTTGCTAGTGAGGTAGAGTTGCAGGTCACTCTTTGAAAAAGCCACCGCATCATAGGTGCTTTCCAAGAGGTAAAAAGGACGTTTGTCCAAGTGAAAACCACGAGGGGGAACATCTGGGAAAATCTCTTTTTCCTCAGGATCTTCTTTAGCACAGGCGCCTACTAAGAGGGCAGATAGTGCAAATAAAATTGTTTTTTTCATTATTTTAGTTGTTAGTTTCTAGTTGCTAACCACTAACCCCTATTCGCTAATCAGTTTTTTCAGTTCATCCACATGAATAGTGCGGGCGAGGATTTTACCATCCTTGTCCAAGAGAATAGAGGTAGGTATCCAGCGGAGCGCATAGGTCTGAGCTGCATCGGACTTCCATACGCCTTTGGCTAAGGCTTGTGGCCAAGTGTATTGGTCTTTGCGGATAGCCGCTTGCCATGCTTCTAAGTCTTCGTCCAAGGAGATACTAAGAATCTCCAAGCCTTTGTCTTTGTATTCTTTGTATAGAGCTACCAGTTCAGGGCTTGCCTTGCGGCAGTCAGGGCACCAAGATGCCCAAAAGTCTATCAGTAGCTTTTTGCCTCGGAAGTCCTTGAGGGATACTTTTTTTCCTTGTGCATCAACGAGTTCCACTTCGGGAGCTTCCGCACCTGGTTGTATCTTTGCCAATTGGGCAATAGCGGCATCGAGTTCTTTAAGGTAAGGGTTGTTGTCCAAGGCAGGGTCTAATATTTTACGCAATTCCACTAAGGTAGGATAGTCATATTTGTAGGCATGGCGCGCCAAGAAATAAGCTATCTGAGGGGAGGCAGGTGCTTCTTTGATTTCTTTGGGAAGCTCTAAGGCATTATTCATAGCCATGCGGTTATAGCGTTCAAATACCTGAGCGGCATCGCTGGAGCGGAAGTACTCAAAGTTCCAGTTAGGATTGAGAATTAGCTCCACGGGGGAGTTGTCCAAATATAAGTGAGCGCGTGTACCGCTACCATTTAGGCATAGTGCATACACCAAGGGTTCATCTGTTTTTCCCTCAAAGCGAAAATGGCCATCTTTGTCAATAGCAGTTGAATCCACAGGGGTGTAGATTCTATCTTTGTATCGGTAGAGGAAGATACGAGCTCCTTCGGGATAAACAGGTGTGGTTCCTTCAATCACATAGTGGTCGCCTACCTCATAGGAGGAGGAAGCGCTGGGAGCAGTAGTGGCAGTACCCGCTTGTTGTTGGGTGTTTTGACACCCAATAAGCCCTAAGGCTAAAAGATTTATCAATTTCTTCATTACTTGATATTTTATTTAGCAGCAAAATTAGAAAAAAATGATAATATAGCAATGTAATTTGGGAATATTTTTTAATTTGCCAATTTGCCGATTTGTTGATTTGCCGATTAGCCAATTTGCTGATTTGCTGATTTGTCGATTTAAGTTTCGCAAGTTCTGTAACTTATTGATATTCAAAACCTCCCCCTACCCC
>NZ_CALHGG010000132.1 GCF_938029845.1 uncultured Capnocytophaga sp. | reverse complement strand
TTCTACAAAATATTTATTCAAAAATTCCATAATCAAATAGTTAGTAGTTAGCAGTTAGTGATTAGTAGTTAGTGATTAGTAGTTAGTGGCTAGCAGTTAGTAATTAATAATTGACAATTAATTAGTAATCACTCTTCACCCAAATACCCAGCTCCAAGTGTTTGCTGACTTTACTTCTCACTTTTCATTCTTCACTCTTCATTTTTCACTCTTCGCTATTCACTCTTCACTTGTTCCCCCTTCAGGGGTTAGGGGTATTATTCACTTTTCACTAATTTCGCCATATAGAACCCATCATACCCCTCTGTTGCTGAGATAGGGTGTTCCTCTATGAGGGCAAAGCGCTTACCTGCCTCGCTTTGGAGAAAACGTTGTACTTGCTGTTGGTTTTCACTAGGCAATACCGAACAAGTCGCATAGACAAGTTGCCCGCCATCCTTAACCAACTGACTGTATTGCTCAAGGATTTGGGCTTGTGTCTGGCGTATCTGGTCTAAGAACTCAGGAGTCAGTTTCCATTTGGTATCAGGGTTGCGACGCAGCACACCCAATCCCGAACAAGGTGCATCTATCAGTACCTTGTCAAAACTACCGCGTTGGCGTTTGAGGTACTTTGCCTCTATAAGCCGTGTCTCTATATTGAAAGCCCCATTGCGTTTCGCCCTACGCGCTAGCTCATCGAGCTTCTGCGGGTAGATGTCCATAGCCACAATCTTGCCTTTACCGCCCATCAGGGCAGCCAAATGCAGGGTCTTCCCTCCTGCCCCAGCACAGCAATCAGCCACTTTTAGGCTACCCTGCGCAGGTGTCCAGTCTCCTAGGAGCAAAGGGGCCACTCGCTGGGAGGAGGCATCTTGTAGCTCAAAAAGCCCCTGTTTGAAAGCTTCTGAGAGAAAGAGATTAGCGCGCTTCTTCAGCTTCAAGGCATCAGCCAAATCCTTTAGGGGTTCTGTCTCGTAACCCTCTTTAAGCAGTTGCGCCCTGAGTGCTTCCCTATCGGTCTTTAGTGTATTAACCCGAAGCACTACCTGTGCTTGTTCGTTGAGCGCATGTAACTCCGCTTCCCATACCGTCTCACCAAGCTCTTTTTCACCAAGGGCATCTAGCCAATCAGGCACGGACTCACGTACAGCACGCTCCCTAGAAAGAGCATCAAAACGCCCCTTGATACGTCGCTCTGGTGTGCCCTCAAAGTACCACTCAGGAAGGCTAATTCCTCTTAGCACCGCCCATACAGCAAATACGCGTCGAGCACTCTGCACGGTAAAGGGTGCCTTCTCCTGTGCTATCTCGGTATAAAGCCGCTTGTAGCGCACCAGCTCATAGAGCGTTTCGGCTATAAAAGCCCTATCCTTGCTCCCCCAACGCTTATCACGCTTAAGCAAACGCTCTATCACCTTATCCGCATAGAGTCCATCGTTATTTATTTGCAGAAAACCATCTACTACGGCATCCACCAAATTCCTATGTAATCGCATCAATATTATTTATCTTCTAAACAATGGCAAATGTACGTTTTTTTTCCTTTCCAAAAGAACATTCTCAATTAAAATTCGTATATTTGCAGTAATATTAATCTTTATCAGTTTGTATGTAAAAATGTAACTTATTACACCATCGTAGAGACGCAATTTATTGCGTCTTAATTCATTGCGTCTTACCATTTAGATTTAATTTATTGCGCCTTAACCTTTATGTTTAATTCATTGCGTCTTAACATTTATGTCTAATCTATTGTATATAAACCTTTTGAAAACTTATTACACCCTATCGTAAAGACGCAATGAATTGCGTCTCTACAGAAGACTATGTTAATAGGGGTATATGGGACAACGCTCACGTAGAGACGCAATTCATTGCGTCTTAACCTTTACATTTAATGTATTGCGTCTTACCATTTACGCCTTATCTGTTATGTCTAATCTATGTGTATATGACCCTTTGGCAACTTACATTACACCCTATCGTAGAGACGAAATTTATTGCGTCTCTACAGAAGACTACGCTAATAAGGGTATCTTGGACAACGCCCACGTAGAGACGCAATTCATTGCGTCTTAACCTTTACGTTTAATGTATTGCGTCTTACCATTTAGGCCTTATCTGTTATGTCTAATCTATGTGTATATGACCCTTTGGAAACTTACATTACACCTTCTCGTAAAGGCGCAATTTATTGCACCTCTGCGGAAGACTATGTTAATAGGGGTATATGGGACAGCGCCCACGTAGAGACGCAATTCATTGCGTCTTACCATTTAGATTTAATTTATTGTGCCTTAACCTTGTATGTTTGATTTACTGTATCTTAGCATTTTATCATGTTTTGTTTATTACATTTTTATTTCGCTCAGATACAAAGTTTTTTATCTATAAATTGACAAAGAATTTATTTACATCATGAGATACAAACCTTATTCCAATCGTTGGCAAAATTGGGATTATAGCAATAGTGCTCACTATTTCGTCACTATATGTACTGAAAATCGTGAATGTTTTTTAGGTGAGATTCATAACAAAGAAATGACACTTTCCGAATCAGGTGAGATAGTAAGAAGTATATTTTTAGAAATTCCTAATAAGTTCGATTTTGCACATATATCAACATTTGTTGTAATGCCTAATCATTTTCATACGATCTTAACCATAACTCAGAGTACAGAATCAACTACTAAGGTTTTATCAGACAATGACAACACCTATTATACGGGTGGTTTTGCAGGAGATAAAAATCCCTTACTAAACAAGAACCTTGGTCACATCATACATTGGTTTAAGGGACGTTGCACTTATGAAATACGAAAAAGAGGATTACCCTTTCAATGGCAGGCTAATTATCATGATCATATTATACGCAATTCCGATGAATATTTTTCAATATATCAATACATACAAAACAATCCCCAGCATTGGGAGGAAGATTCCTTAAATACCTAAAGACAATACACAAAGGCCTCATGCAGATAACACACTTGTAGAGACGCAATTTATTGCGTCTTAACCTTATACATTTAATTTATTGCGTCTTAACTATTACACCTTATCATAAAGACGCAATGAATTGCGTCTCTACACAAGACTATGTTAATAGGGGTATCTTGGTCTGCGTCCACGTAGAGACGCAATTCATTGCGTCTTAATTTATATTGCGTCTTACCTTATACACCCTATTCATTGCGCCTTAACCTTTACGTTTAATGTATTGTGTCTTACCATTTACGCCTTATCTGTTATGCCTAATCTATTGCATATGACCCTTTGGCAAATTACATTATATAAATACATTTGAAATTCAATAAAAAATGAAAAAAAATATCTTCTCAAAATCAGCCCTATGGGCTTCTCTTTCCTTACTGGTTGCCTGTGGCAATCCTACTAAGGAAACCCAGACCAAGAGCGAGGAAAAGGGTCTTGACCTCTCCGCTATGGACACCTCTGTTCGTCCACAGGACGACTTCTACAACTATGTCAATGGTAGTTGGATGAAAACCGCCAAAATCCCTTCCGACAAAACCTCTTGGGGTACCTACTACATGCTGGACGACATAACCGAAGCCAACTGCTTGTCTATTCTAGACGACCTCGTGAACAAGGAATATCCCGAGGGTAGCGAAGGCCAAAAGATTCAAACCCTCTACAAACAGTATATAGACTGGGATACCCGCAACAAACAAGGCATCACTCCTATTGAGGGACAATTGGCAAAAATCAACGCTATTTCTTCCTTAGCAGACCTACAAAAATACTTGGAAGAGGCTACTCTCTTGGGCAACAACCCTATCTGTAGCTGGGGCGCCTATGCCGATATGAAGGATTCCAATACCAATGTGGCGTATTTGAGCAATTTCTCTATTGGTATGGGTAGCGATTACTACCAAAAAGAAAGTCAAAGCAATACTGAAGCGCTCCAGAAATATGAGTCCTTTGTCGCCCAAGTATTCAAGGCTATCGGGGAGCAAAACCCAGAGGAAAAAGCTAAAAAACAAGTAGCTTTCGAGAAAAGCCTTGCCAAGCTCATGCTTACCGTGGAGGAAAGCCGA
Organism: uncultured Capnocytophaga sp.; assembly: GCF_938029845.1. Classification (GTDB taxonomy): domain Bacteria; phylum Bacteroidota; class Bacteroidia; order Flavobacteriales; family Flavobacteriaceae; genus Capnocytophaga. The sequence goes on along the minus strand of NZ_CALHGG010000132.1, from coordinate 11,447 downwards.
GACCCTAACCTAAGCTACCACCCTATGAGCGTGGAAGAATTGGGCGCCTTGGTTAAGAATATCAACCTACCTCAGTTACTCAAGAACGTAGGCATGGGAGAGAACAAAGTGATTATCTCCGAATTGCGGTTGTATAAGGATTATGATAAGTTTATCAATGCCAACAACTTACCTCTGCTTAAGGACTACCTAAAATACATGTTGGTGTTGGGCAATATCAACAACCTCAACCAGGAGTTGGACAATCTTTCTTTTGAGTTCTATGACAAATACCTACGTGGTCAGCAAGAGCAACGCGCTATCACTAAGCGTGCCTTCTCCCTTATTGATAACTCTCTAGGTGAAGCCTTCGGTAAGTTATATGTAGAAAAATTCTTCCCTAAGGAGTCTAAGGAACTCATGCTCACCCTTATTAGTTACCTAAGAAAGAGCTTCGCAGAACATATCAAAAACCTCTCTTGGATGAGTGAGGAAACCAAACAAAAGGCCTTGACCAAATTGGAAAAACTCAATGTAAAAGTAGGCTATCCCGACAAGTGGGAAGACTATTCCAAATTGGTTATCGACCCCAAAGCCTCTCTCTCTGAAAACTTACAACACCTCTCTCAGTGGTACTACCAAAAGAGCTTGGACGAAGTAGGCAAGCCTGTGGATAAGACCAAATGGGGCATGACTCCACAAACAGTCAACGCCTATTACAGCCCTCTGTACAACGAAATTGTTTTCCCTGCCGCCATGCTTCAGGCTCCTATGTTCAACCCTGAGGCAGACCCTGCTGTCAATTTTGGAGCTATTGGGGGTATCATCGGTCACGAAATAACCCACGGATTTGACGACAGCGGTGCCCAGTTCGATGCCGATGGAAACCTACAAGACTGGTGGAGTCCTGCTGACCGAGATAATTTTGAAAAGGCAACGCAAGCATTGGCTAAGCAGTATGACCAATACGAACCTGTAAAAGGAGTATTCGTGAATGGTACCTTTACCAATGGGGAAAATATCGCCGACCTCGGTGGGGCTAATATCGCCTTTGATGCCTTGCAAATGTACCTAAAAGACCATGGAGAAATAGAGAAAATTAGCGGTTTCACTCAGAATGAACGCTTCTTCATCGCTTGGGCTACCGTATGGCGTTCTCTTACTACCGACCAAAACCTCTCCAATCAGGTAAAAACAGACCCTCATTCTCCTGACTACCTCCGTGCATTCGCGCCTCTAATCAATGTGGATGCTTGGTACCAGACTTTCAATGTCAAGGAAGGGGACAAACTTTATAGAAAACCAGAAGACAGAGTCAAAATCTGGTAATCCAAATAAGTAAATAATGAATGATGAATAGTGGAAAATGTTCTTAGAGAACGTTTTTCACTATTCTCTTTTTCTACTAATTACCAATTCCAAATATTAACAATTGACAGTTAACAATTAACAATTGATTTTTGTATCTTTGCCGCTCATTATCAATGTATCAGAAATCACTAGTATGGATCATCGGTTATTAATGTTGGGTAAGAGTTGAAAAATTGTAAGTTTTATCCGCTTAAGACATAATTCTTTGTCTCTTATAAAGTTATAATTTTAGCATTTCAACTCCCCTTTCACATTATTAGCCCCCTAGTCACTAGTTGTTAGTCATTAGTCACTAGTAATTGGTAATTGGTCACTAGTAATTGGTAATTGGTCACTAGTAGTTAGTCACTAGTCACTAGTAATTGATTGGTCATTATTTTTTATCTATTTCAAGGATGTTAGTAGACAAATTTATTCCTAAGCCCTACACTCATAAGGTAGAGTCCGCCAAAGTAGAACATCGTGCACCAAGCAACATTGCATTGGTGAAATATTGGGGAAAAAAGGACGAGCAAATCCCTATGAACCCCTCTATTAGCTTCACCCTCTCCAATTCTTATACAGAAACTATTATGGAGATGGCTCCTCGTACCGATTTTACGACAAGTTTCCAGATTGATTTCTTTTTTGACAAAGAACCCAAGGATAATTTTCTACCTAAAATAGAGACTTTTTTCACCCGTATCCGCAACTATATTCCTTTCCTCAGGGACTATTACTTCATTGTGCGCACTCGCAATTCCTTTCCTCATAGCTCAGGAATAGCCTCTTCCGCTAGTGGTATGGCAGCGCTAGCCGTTTGTCTGATGAAGATAGAAAAACTCTTCGCCCCTGAGATGAGCGATCAGTTCTTCCATGAAAAAGCCTCTTTCCTAGCTCGCTTAGGCTCAGGAAGTGCTTGCCGTAGTACCTATGGAGGCTTAGTAATATGGGGTGCCCATTCTGCTGTTCCTGAGAGTTCCAATTTCTACGGAGTACCCCTAAGGGATACCCATGAGATATTCGACACCTACCAAGACTCTATCTTACTCATTGACAAGGGACAAAAACCTGTGAGCAGTTCCATGGGACACAAGCTCATGATAGATCACCCCTATGCGGAGGCACGTTTTGCACAAGCAAGGCAAAATATCACTTTGCTCAAGGAAGTGCTTACCCAAGGCGACCTAAATGAGTTCAACAGAATTGTAGAAAGCGAAGCCCTCGCCCTACATGCCATGATGCTCACTTCCAATCCTTATTATATACTCATGCGTCCCAATACGCTATCTGCCATTGAGAGAATATGGTATTTCCGCGCTAGTACCAATACACCCATCTGCTTTACCCTCGATGCAGGAGCCAATATACACCTACTCTACCCTGAATCCGAGAAGGAAAAGGTACTCCCCTTCATAGAAGAAGGTCTCAGACCCCTATGCCAAGACGGAGATATCCTCTACGACTATGTAGGCAAATAAGACTTAATTCTCTTATTATGTGATACTTGTAACAGACACGAGTCTGTTTAAACAAAAAAATAGGCTGATTGTTGAAAAAAAACATAAAGAACTCTTGTTTTTTTGTCCAAAAAAGTGTAATTTTGTTGGACATAAATAACAAGAGTTTTTTCTTGTTAGCTAATTCCTAATAGCCTATGAAAACTGAATTTATCACCGCCAAGCGAGCACTTATTCTATTAGTGGCCGTACTGTTCTCTGGGGCGCTGCTGCTGTGGCTCCCCTACGAAGCCAAGACTAACAAAGGTCTTGCACTACTTGTCTTAGTGGCTATTCTATGGCTTACCGAGGTAATTCCTATTACCATCACAGCCATAGCAGTACCTATTCTCTCTATCATCTTAGGACTGGTGGAGACCAAGCCCGCACTGCAACACTTTGCCAATCCGACCATCTTCCTATTCTTCGGAGGATTTGCCTTAGCTGCTTCACTGAGTGTCAACAAGTTGGACAAATACATTGCTCACAAAGTGCTTTCTCTTGCCCGAGGTAATTTCTTGGTAGCTATTCTATTGCTCTTTTTAGTAACCGCAGGTCTCTCTATGGGAATTAGCAACACAGCTACTGCAGCTATGATGATTCCTTTGGGTATCGGATTACTCAAGGGACTACCTTATGAGGAAAACAAAGGTTCCTATTGGTTTGTAATCTTAGGGATTACCTACTCTGCTAGTATCGGGGGTATGGGTACCCTAGTAGGTAGCCCTCCTAATGCGATTGTTTCTTCTAACTTAGGCGTAACTTTCCAAGAATGGCTATGGTACGGAATGCCTGTGGTAGCAGGATTATTACCTCTTACAATACTTACCCTATATTTCCTTTTCCGCCCCAATCTGAAGGTTTCTATGGATAAGGTCAAAGGTGATGATAACAAGAATGAACCTCTCAACAGAAAGCAATGGGGTGCTATCATTATTTTTGCGCTTACCGCTCTATTTTGGATTTTCTCTACCCAGATGAACCCTATATTCTCCAACCTTTTTGGATTAGAGAAAATAGGCGATTTTGACAGTGTGATCGCACTAACAGCAGCTATCCTTGTTTGTACTTTCAATATTGTAAGTTGGAAAGATATCCAAGACAACACTGACTGGGGAGTACTCCTACTCTTCGGAGGGGGACTTACTTTAAGTGCTGTACTAGGTTCTTCTGGAGCAAGTAAGGCGTTAGTGGAGAGCATTGTAGAGCTTATCCGCAACCAAAACCACTTCATTATAGGACTCTTGGTGGCTACCTTTATCGTATTCCTCACCGAGTTCACCTCCAATACAGCCAGTGCTGCCCTCTTGGTACCTATCTTTATCTCCATTGCTGAGGAAATAGGTGTACCAGCCATAGGCTTGGCTATGATTATCGGTATCGGAGCCTCTTGTGCTTTCATGCTTCCTGTGGCTACACCCCCCAATGCCATCGCCTTTGGGACAGGGCTCATCCCTCAGAAAGTCATGCTCAAGGCAGGATTCTGGCTCAATATCATTAGTATTTTGTTCATCAGTATCATAGGATATTACTTCTGGGGAGGACAATAATATTTCTCAGTAATAAGGTAAAAAGTAAAAGGTAAGAGTATCCAACCTTCCGTTGGCTTCACTCAATATTCATGCATGTGATTTTACTTTTTACCTTCTTACTTTTTTACTTGAATGCGTTGTTCTAAACTTTTTACCTTTTTACCTTTTATCTTTTACTTTTTTTTCGTATTTTTGCGCTCGCAAAGAATCTGTTTAATATACAGCTATGGCCAACCTTAAAGAGATACGCAGTCGTATCAACTCTATTAGTTCCACCATGCAGATTACCAGTGCAATGAAGATGGTTTCTGCAGCTAAGTCTAAAAAAGCACAAGACGCTATTCATGCTATGAAGCCTTATGCCAATACATTGGGTAATCTTCTTAAATCTCTCAAAAGTGCATTGGGTACTACCAATCCTTTCTTACCTCGTGAGAAAGAAGAACGTATCCTTGTAGTGGCTATCACCTCCGACAGGGGACTATGTGGCGCTTTCAACTCTGCTGTGGTAAAGCACACCTTATCCCTATTGGAAAAATACGAAGGAAAAGCGGTAGAAATACTCACCATTGGCAAAAAAGGGAATGACATACTCAAGAAAACAGGCAAAGTAAGTCGTTTTTGCGAAGGTTTCTTTGATCGTATGGACTTCCAAAAGGTGGCTGACTTAGCTCAAGAGCTTATGGAGGCTTATACTAAGGGAACTTACGACCGTATTATATTGGTATACAACAGTTTCAAGAACGTAGCTACTCAGATTCTCACCGAAGAAGTATTCCTTCCTCTACAACTCTCTCAAGAAGAGGAAACTCAGGAAAGTGACTTTATCTACGAACCTTCCGCTGAGGCTATCGTAGAGGGGCTTATTCCTAAGCATCTCAAGCTACAACTATACAAGAGTGTTCGCGACTCCTTAGCGGCTGAACATGGCGCTCGTATGACGGCTATGCACAAGGCAACCGACAATGCCTCCAACCTCCGTGACGAACTTACTCTTACTTATAACAAAGCCCGACAAACGGCTATTACCAACGAAATCCTTGAAATTGTCTCCGGTGCAAACGCCCTAAATAGTTAATGAAGACTTGTAAGATATATAAAGGAGCCATTATTGTTAATGGTTCCTTTGTTTTTGAAATGTTAGGTGGTGATTTCTCCACTTTCGCTAAGGGAGCCTATAAGCATTTGGAAATTGACTATCCCAAATTCTTTAAGATGGACGCTCTTAGCAAACTAGCTTTCTTGGGGGTAGAATACCTCCTTGAAGGAGTCTCTGCGGAAGAAAAGGAAGGCTTAGCGCTTGTCTTTGCCAACCATTCGGCAAGTTTGGATACCGACCTTAAGCACCAAGAGACCATACAAGAGGCAGATAACTACTACCCTTCCCCTGCAATATTTGTATATACTCTGCCCAATATTTGCTTAGGAGAAATAGCTATTCGTCATCATCTTAGGACGGAGAGTAGTTTCTTCATATTTGACCAATATCCTGAGGAATTTTTCTCTCAATATAGTCAATACCTCCTGCAAGCAGGAAAGGCTAAAAAAGTCCTCTGCGCATGGGTAGAACTCATGGCAGAAGACTATTGTTTAACTATCAATATAATGGAATAAGAGGCTTAGTATTCGTATGTTATCCTGCTACGTGTATTACCACTTGTTCTTTCATCTACCTCGGTGGGATAACCTTGAGCGTTCTTCTGATAGGTAAAGGTAGAAGAACGATTCTCTTCTCTCACAGGTGAAGTGGTAACCTTCTTAGTCAATACATTTTTGCTGACTGTCTCTGGAGAATAAGTTTTATTTCCATAGAAATAAGGCTTAACCAATCTAGTCTCAATGGATAGATTAGGATTCTTTATAGAAAGATCATACTCATACGTTGTTACTATAGTTCGTTCTAATCGTCCGCCTTCATTTTTGAGTTCTAGCACTTCCTTTACAAGATTTCCTCCTTCTATGGTATAGGTAATGATATTTAATCCTCCATAGCCAAGAGTCTCTGCTTTTACGATTGTTTTGTCATCGGGATAGGTATATACATATGTAGCATCGGGGTTACTTTCCTTGACTACTCTACCATTGGCATCATACACAAATGTTTTTGTCGTTGTAGCACCATTTTCTGTCTTTTTTACAGTCAATACCTGATTTTTATCGTTGTAGGTATATTCTACTTGGACATTGTATCTACCTGTATGCACTACTTTAGAAGGATATTTTTTACCTGCATAGGTAACTGTAGTTGTCTCCTTGCCTTCTTCTTTTTGCCCCCGATCATAAAATTCTCGCTCTATCTTCACTACCTTACCATTTTCAAAAAAGTAAGTATCAAGGCTATAGTTATTACTATCTCCCATTTTTACCTTTTTAGGAAATACAGGATCTACCTCCCAAGGAGCTGGAGAGGGAGTTGGTGCAGGGCTTGGGCTTGGAGAGGGTGCCGGACTTGGAGAAGGGGCGGGGCTTGGAGAAGGGGCCGGTTTGTCTTTACCATTACTAGTACCTCCATTGTTATCATTCTTAGAACAAGCCACTCCTAAAAAGAGCAAACCTGCTAATAAAATTACCTTTTTCATGATTGTTATCTTTTAATAATTTACAAGGCAAAAATAGTGTTTTATTTTATATTCCCAAAAAAAACAATAAAATAAAGCATGAAATGTATGAATTTAAGCACGAAGTGTTAGTGATTAATGAAATGATAAAAGGTAAAAGGCAAAAGGTAAAAAGTGGTGTACTTTTTACCTTTTACTTTTAATCTTTTATCTATTTTAGTAGTGGAAGTGTTCACTTTCGCCCATAAGAGGGTGGTGCTTCTCTACTAATGGTGCCTTGGTGAGGGTATAGAAAGTTACATAAGTAAATAATCCAAAAAAGAATAACAAACTTCCTATCTCTGCCGCACCTATACTCCATTGGTCTCCTACGGTAGCTGGCATAATCATATTGAAGAAGTCCATATAGTGTCCTATGAGTATTACTACTGCCATGGTACCTACTACCCAAGGTTTGCGCTTGATATCGGAATCAACCAAGATGAGCAATGGTAGGAGGAAGTTGATAGCCAACATTCCGAGAACAATAGGCTCAAAGTTTTGCAAACGAGTTACAAAATAGGTAACTTCTTCTGGGATGTTAGAGTACCAATACAATAGGTATTGGGAGAACCAAAGATATGTCCAGAAAATAGAGAATCCAAATAGGTATTTTGCCAAATCGTGAAGGTGGCTGTCATTGACATGTTCTAGGTAGCCTTGCCCTTTGAGGGTTATAGTAACCAAGATAATAGTAGCAATAGCACAAGTGATAAAGCTTCCAAATACATACCAACCGAAGAGGGTACTGAACCAGTGAGGATCCACACTCATGATCCAATCCCAAGACATCATGGACTCACTTACGAGGAAGAATACCAAGAAGCCCGCAGACCACTTGAAAGCCTTAATGAAAGGACGGTTATCGGTGGCTACATCTTGCTGGAGAGAGAGCTTACGGGTAATTTGTCGGTAAGCAATCCAGCCTAAGAGATATACTGCTGCACGTACAAGGAACATAGGTACATTGAGGTAGCCTGTTTTTCCTTGTATTATGGTATCATGTGCTACTACCTGAGGGTCCATCCAGATAAAGAGATGGTTAAGGTGAAGACCTGAACACACAAGCAAGGCAAAGAATATAAGCGCTCCCACAGGCAAATAACCTGTGATACCTTCCATTACTCTAAAGAGGATAGGTGACCAACCTGCTTGTGCAGCACGGTTAATAGCATAGAATGCTAAGACCCCTAAGCTAATAAGCAAAAAGAAGAGTGCTGCTACATAGAGGGCAGCCCAAGGCTTATTCTGTAAGAAGTGAAGCACATGTTCCAAATGCGCAGGATCATGAGCTGCCTCACCCCCATGATGGAGATCAGCTACAGAACTGGGGGTCGCTATAAAGCTATATATGACTGCTACGAGCCCGACTATCATACTAATCAAGGCCGTTAGCTTTATTTTACTTGAAAACGAATACATAATTCCTTCTTCTTAGGGGTTATTTATTAATGAGTTTGTTTCTGAGTTGCTCCACATATAAGGCTACTTGCCAACGCTCTTTTTCAGTAATCTGAGAAGCGTAGGAACCCATGGCATTACGTCCGTAATAGATTACATGGTAGATGCTTCCTTGGGTAATTTCTCTGTCCTTATAGTTAGGCACACCCAAATATTTGTCTCGTTGCACGAGGATACCCTGTCCGTCACCTTCGGCACCATGGCACACCATACAGTAGATATTGTAAAGGGCAGCACCTTCTTTGAGGTGATCCTTAACGGCAAGACTATCGGCTAAGAGTGGGTTTTTAAGGTTAGCCTTAGCATCCTCATAGCCCTCATTGTTATTAGGATAGAGATAAGGCATCCAGCCACGCTTAATAGTATGCTCTGGAGGGAGTTGCGCCTCCATTCCGCCCTTGAGTGCTTGGTTCCCTTCGGGCGCCTCCTGATAGGTTTCGTAGCCTACAGGGAAATACATATCGGTATCGGCCATATATTGGTAGTTCGGCTTATCCTTGTGGAAACAAGCGGTAAGCGAAAGGGCGACTACGGATAAGGCGAATATATATCTTTTTTTCATATCTGAATTGCTTTTTTATCTGCTATTTTTACCTCAACGGCACCGGTTTCTTGTAGGAGCTTAACAAGCTGATCACTATTATCATCTGCTTGTACTTCCATAAGGAAATGGTCATCGGTGGTACGTGGATCCGGATTCTCAGCCTTTTTGTAAGGATATAGCTTACTACGCATGTAGAAAGAGATTACCATAAGGTGAGCGGCAAAGAATACCGTAAGCTCGAACATGATAGGCACAAAGGCAGGGAGGTTGGTTATATAAGTGAAATTAGGCTTTCCTCCTATGTTACGAGGCCAGTCATCGATCATGATGTACTTCATCATAAGGGTAGCGACCACTAATCCTATACATCCGTAGATGAATGAAGCTATGGCAATTCGTGTAGGCTTTAGTCCCATGGCCTTGTCCAATCCGTGTACAGGAAAAGGTGTATATACTTCCTCTATCTTGAGGTTAGCCTCGCGTACCTTTTTAACAGCGGAGAGGAGCACATCATCGTCATTATAGAGTGCTTGTACTACTTTCTTACTCATAACTAATGTGAATTATTAGGGTTAGTGTCTCTTAATTTTTTGTATTTTTCTCCTGAGGATTTCAAGATAGATTTTACTTCGGCTTGTGCGATCACAGGGAACGTACGTGAATAGAGTAGGAAGAGCACGAAGAAGAATCCGATGGTTCCTGTATAGATACCTATATCAATGAGTGTAGGAGAGAACATAGTCCAAGAAGAAGGCAAGTAATCACGGTGCAAAGAGGTCACGATGATCACAAAACGCTCAAACCACATCCCTATATTTACCACAATAGAGATACAGAAAGAGAAGAGGATACTGCGGCGTAGCTTCTTGAACCACATGAACTGAGGAGAGAACACGTTGCAGGTCATCATCATCCAGTATGCCCACCAGTAAGGTCCAGTAGCACGGTTTAGGAAGGCATATTGCTCATATTCCACTCCTGAGTACCAAGCCACAAAAAGCTCTGTAATATAGGCACAACCTACGATAGAACCAGTGATCATCACCACGAGGTTCATTAGCTCAATGTGTTGTAGGGTGATATAGTTTTCCAAATTGGATACCTTACGCATGATGATAAGGAGCGTGTTTACCATGGAGAACCCAGAGAAGATTGCCCCAGCCACGAAGTAAGGTGGGAAGATAGTGGTATGCCAACCAGGGATTACAGAGGTAGCAAAGTCAAAGGATACGATGGTATGCACAGAGAGTACCAAAGGGGTAGCCAATCCTGCTAGTACCAAGGATACTTCCTCAAAGCGTTGCCAATCCTTAGCGCGACCACTCCAACCGAAGCTCACTAAGCTATAGATTTTCTTTTGGAAAGGTTTTACCGCTCTATCACGTAGCATAGCGAAGTCAGGCAAAAGTCCTGTCCACCAGAATACCAAAGATACAGAGAGGTAGGTAGAAATCGCGAACACGTCCCAAAGCAAAGGAGAGTTAAAGTTCACCCAAAGCGAACCGAATTGGTTTGGTATAGGCACTGTCCAGTACGCCAACCAAGGGCGTCCCATGTGGATAATAGGGAAGAGACCCGCCTGTACTACCGAGAAGATGGTCATCGCTTCGGCAGAGCGGTTGATGGCCATTCTCCATTTCTGGCGGAAGAGTAACAATACGGCGGAGATTAGAGTACCAGCGTGACCGATACCTACCCACCATACAAAGTTGGTGATGTCCCAAGCCCAACCCACGGTTTTGTTCAATCCCCATACGCCTATCCCCGTAGATACGGTATAGACGATACAGCCCAATCCCCACAAGAAAGCAGCGAGGGCTACTGAGAATACTATCCACCAAAGGCGATTGGCTTTCCCTTCAACAGGGCGCGCTACATCCACAGTAACATCGTGGTAGGTCTTGTCGCCTACTATTAGTGGATTGCGTATAGGTGCTTCGTAATGCGATGCCATATTTTTTAATTTTGAGTTTTGGGTTTTGAGTTTTGAGTTAGCTAACTAAGCACTCAAAACTCAAAATTATTAACTATATTAATCGTTGTTTCTTACTTTTACTTGATAGAATACGTTAGGACGGGTACCGATGTGCTCCAATAGGTGATACATACGGTCGTTCTTGCTGAGTTCCACGATAGGATCTTCTGGGTTGTTCATATCCCCGAAGGTCATCGCTCCTGTACCACAGGCAGAAGCACAAGCACAAGCATCATTGAACTCTCCTACTTTCACCTCACGGTTTTCACGCTTAGCACGTAGGATAACGGCTTGGGTTTCTTGGATACAGAAAGAACATTTTTCCATTACCCCACGAGAACGTACCACTACATCAGGGTTAAGTACCATCTTACCGTAGTCATCGTTCATGTGGTAGTCAAACTCGTTGTTATTGCTGTATAGGAACCAGTTAAAGCGACGTACCTTATAAGGACAGTTGTTAGCACAATAACGAGTACCTACGCAACGGTTGTAAGCCATGTGGTTTTG
>NZ_CALHGG010000131.1 GCF_938029845.1 uncultured Capnocytophaga sp. | reverse complement strand
TCTTCCTTTTTCTCTGCTTCACCATCCTTCATGGCATCCTTGAACTCACGGATACCGCCGCCTAGCCCGCGCATAAGTTCGGGAATCTTCTTACCCCCGAAAAACAACAAGGCAACGGCTATAATAATGATCACTTGTGGAGCACCTATCACTCCCAAGAAAATATGATTTGCTAACATAACTTTTTTTGAGGGCAAAGATACGAGATTTTTTTTATATTCGTACTAAAAACTCGTATTTTTGATATACCTTTGCAAAAAATTTTTGAACACTTGTCAGTGGTCAGTAGTCATTCTCTTTTACTTTTTACCTTTTCACTCTTATGAAGCGTCCTACCATTTACCTATTCATTGCCTTACACTTAGAGGTTGTCCTAATTTTTGCAGGTCTTACCATTTTGCTTTTTGCCTTTTTGAAAGGAGGGCATGGCAGCATTCCGATAATGACCAACATCCTACCCGCCTCTTTGATTTCTTTTTTCTTAGGTTACCTCGCAGGGGAATACCTTCCTTGGGAGAAGCTACCGCCTTGGGCTCGGTTTTGGTTAGGCATTGGGGTGTTCTATACTATTTTTGTTATAAGCAGCCTCTTAGGATTCTATATTATGGGGCTGATATACGGCAACCTATCTGATGATTATTGGCAATTATTCTATGATTTTTTCTTTTTCACAAGTTTCTTTATCTTGCTCATCGGATGTGTATTAGGCATCTATCTTAGCAAAATAAAAAAGTCCTAGATCCCTAGAGTAGTCTATATCCTAACTGGGAATCACATATCAGCTAACTATTCGTTTTTCATTTTTCAATCCTATGAAGCGTTCCACTATTTACATATTAACCATTATTACCATAGAGATTCTATTGATCTTCATTCTTATCTATTGGATTCTTTCTCCCTTAGCTAAGGATGGAGGAAATACAAAAATCTTATGGATTCCTATCTTCACTGCTGCTATTATCTCTTTAGCATTAGGCTATTTGGCGGGAGAATATATCCTTTTTGAAAAGATTGTTCGCTTTTTACGTTTCTTTATAGGGGTTATTCTCTTCTATGCTATTTTTATAATAAGTGTCATTCTAGGCTTTGGCTTTTTCCACTTGCTTTACTGGGAAATCCCCAGTGGTATATGGGTATTCCCTTCTATGTTTGTGTTCTTAGCAAGCCCCTATATCATACTGATAGGTTGTATATTAGGTCTTATCCTGTGTAGTCTAAAAGAAGATTTGTGAGACACTAACATCAGATTAGCAAATAAACCTCTATCAACAAACTATCTGCTTTGCGCCACTGAATCCATCCTTTTTCATGCGCATTATGCTCGTTTTGTATCTCTATCCAATCTCCTTTTACATTTATTACTCGATAGGTAGCCTCCTTATCCTTGATCCTAATCACCTTAGATTTCTCAGAAGGTGCCTCTTGCAGCGGATTCTGCTCCCAATTTAGGTTGGTTATTCCCGTAGTATTCCTTAAAAATTCTGACCAAGACACGAATTTGGCTTCTGCCTTGGGTACAAAATAGATATCACCCGTTGCCGAAAGCACCTTATAATATGCCTTCTGCCTCTCAAGACAGACCATATAAAAAATATCATAATCAGGCTTAAAAAATAGGGGAACTATATGCTTAGGGTTATACATATCCTCGTCTATATGCTCACTAAATCCTTGATTTTTGACAGTTATAAGCTGCTTTTCTATTTTCAACAAGCCGATTCCAAGGCGTTCGGTCTTATTATAAAACTCATAACTCAAACGCTCCTGTGCGCTTCCTTTATAGAAAAAGAAAAGCACACAAAATAAAAACATAATAAACTGGGTTCTCATAATTTACTCAAGTTTTGCCTATCATTCTTCCCCTGCTGGCGCTCATCTAGCTGCTCGTGCCTTCCTCTTTAGTTCGTATGAAAGTTTCAATTATCTTTAGACGCTAAATATCACCATTGATAAAAGAATCTATTTTGCGTTGTTCTCTATCACTTATTGGTAAAAAACGATCAATCAATATACTATCTAATTTCTCTTCCTTGTCCAGTATAAATATTTTGGCAAGATAGAGCCTTTCTTTCAAAATGAAATCATACTGATAATGACCGCTATTCCCTTGATAAACAGATATTTCTAATCCATTTTTACCTACTACGCTACCTATCTTCATATCACTTACATCAATTGTATCTTTATCAACTATAAAGTGATAAGGAAAAAGATACAGAGAGTCTGCATAATATATGCTATTATTACCTTTATTGTCCTTAATCAAAGCTATTTTACGACTATCTAAAGTAATACTATCATAATAGAACATTATAGATCCCTTTTCATTGACAATTGTCTTATTTTCCCCTATAACATCTCTACTGAAGAGGCTACGCGCTCTCATTTTATCCTCTGAATATGCGCTGTCAAAAGTTGCTATTACATACACAAAGAAAGCCAGCCCACATAAAACAAGTATCAAAAACTTATTTTTTATGGTAATACCTTTAGCTAAGAATATTGCTAAAACCACCACAATAAGTGCTATATAGTAAATCATTTGACAACATTTATTTTAGTCTCTTTTGGATACTGTTGTAGAGGCAAATGGCAATTTGCCCACTAAAAAGTCTTCTCGAACAGTCTCTTTCTGCCTTTCCCTTTAGCGCTTGGAGCCCCTTACAAAGAATATTGGAGTTACTAAGTTACCCAGCCTATTTTGTTTTATTCTTTTTACCCATTTCTGAGAAACTGCCTACCACAAAGCTTTACTTCTTTAATCGCTTTAACAAAACATGCCGCATTGCATCAGAGAAAAGGGCGGTGGACAAATGTCCTGTGTTCCATATTTCGACTTCTATATTCCCATAAGCAGAAGCATGCTCATGAAGTGGCAAAAACAAATCATAGCGAGCCATGATAGGAAACACATTTGGAGATTTATTTTCTTGCCATTGGGCTGAGAAATTTAAGTGATGTGTGATAATTTTGTTTCGTTCCATTTCGCTTTCAGTAGCATTTTTCTTTGGGAAAATAAAAAACTTTTCGTGTGCTACCGTCCCTACTATCGGCACATAAAAATCAGCCGAATTATACATCGTCCGATGTCTGTTTGTTATCACAGCTCCCAAACTGAATCCCCCAATTTCGATAGTCTGTACTCCTCTTTGTCGTAGAGTGTGAATGAGCTCTTCAGTCAATCTCACACTGGTTGCCATCGTCGCCATAAAAGTTGACAAGGTCGCCGTCCCTTGTTTCAAAGCCCCTTTTTGCTTGTGAAAAGGAGTCCTGACTACAATCAGATTTATACCTAAATCACTTAATATCTCTTTTTTGAAAATCTTAGAGAAAATCCCGTAAAAAGGATATTCCGATGCTCCATGATGAAAAATAAGGGTGTTGGAAGTGCCTGAATTCCATTTATATACTAAAAATGCAGGATCTAATATACCTGCTTTGGTAGAAGCCTTTACCTCGTATAACCCTTCTTTATTCCAATTGGGAATTTCTAAATTTATAGCCTCTAGGTGTTCTGAAAAATCAGCGGTTTCCACTCCTTTAGGAAAATAAAAAGGTTCAGAATATGCTACCCGATCTACTAAAAAAGATAAATTAAGGGCAGGAATTTCTTTCTTAATCCCAGCGTCTGATGCTTGTATGAATGTTTTATCTATCCTCTCGTAAGACGGATTGCGAAACAGCCATAGAAGACCGATTGCTAAGCAAATAATAACCGATAGCAAAAACAAATATATCATCTTTTTAATTTTCATTTCTAATCTTTTTTGATTCCCCGCTGGCACTTATCTTGTAGCTTGTGTCTTTTTTAGAGCTTGGAGCTAACGCTTGTAAGAGATGATTTACAAAGGATGTAGCAAAGATAATGTTTTTCTCCTATCTCACAAAATAATTTTGTGTTTTACGCTAACACTAATTCAAGAATATCTAGCAATTATTAAAATGTTATTCATTAACTGCATAAGACGCAATAAATTGCGTCTCTACACATGCGCTGGCTAAGACAATTACTGATAAGCATAGGCTTCCGTAGAGACGCAATTTATTGCGTCTTAATAAATTGGACTACACAATTGTTTTTCTACTATTGATTCGCATAATTAAGAAAAAAAGGATTACTCCCACAAACAACTCAAAATTCAGCACTAAAAACTCAAAACTTTCCTTGATTTCACCCCCAAAATGTTGTATCTTTGCACTTTCCTATCAGTCGGCAGAAGACAGAAGACAGTCGGCAGAAGACAGTTGGCAGACGTTAGTAGTTAGTTATCAGTTCTGACTACTATCCACTGATCTCTGATTACTGTATACTGACTACTGACCTCTGATTACTGACCCCTGACCCCTG
>NZ_CALHGG010000130.1 GCF_938029845.1 uncultured Capnocytophaga sp. | reverse complement strand
TGTTTTTTTAAATTTTTTATTATACCTTTGCCCAAAATATAACGATTATGAGTAATACGATTCCATTAAAAGAGAAGTTGGATTTTCAACAATATCAGTTGGTTATCAATGCTTTGTCTAATATAGGGATAGAAATAGACGTTCCCCATAGTGTGGAAGATTATGCAGCTTCTTTGCAGGAGAAAGAAGTAAAGGAGACTCCACTGAAAGAAAATGAGCAACTTTTCAAAATTGAGCTACCTTTGGCAGAGCCGCTCTTCCTTACTGATAAGAAGGGAGGAGAGATGATAGTGATTACCAAAGATACCTATAATAAGCTGTTAATCAGGATAGAAGAGTTGGAAACTATCAACCGAGGACTGAAGGAAAGGTATATGGAGAAACCTGCTGCTCCAGTTGCACCTGTAACCCCTGCACCTGCTCCAGCTGCTCCTACAGCACCTGTTGCCCCTGCTATGGCATTCACTACTACTGAGGTAACCCATACTCCTGAACCTCAAAGTGCTACAACCACTCATAGCCCTATGGCTTTTACAACTACTCCTGTAATAGCCCCCCCTGTAGCTCCAGAGCCCATAGCTCCTCCTGTAACTCCAGAACCTATAGCAGCTCCTATAACTCATAGTCCTGCGATCTCTCAGAGCACAACAACTTCTGTGGAGAGTACTCATACTTTTAGTACAGTTGACCCTTTGAGTTCTACGAATCCTTTGGTACCTCAGACTATTACAACAACTTCCGAAGAGGCTACTTATCATAAGGAAGAACCTACCCCAACCTATCAGACTCCTATAAGTAGTACCCTTCACCAAAATGCCTCCAATATCTCCAATGAAGAGGCTTTGGAAAGAGCAAGAAGGATTATAGAAAAGTATAAGAAATAGTGGTTAGTGATTAGTTGTTAGTGGTTAGACTATTATGAGCTAATTACATAATATTGATGATACATACTTAGAAGATCTAATAAATAAAGAGAGGCTACCTTTTTGAGGTAGCCTCTCTGCTTTTGGGTCTATTATTATATTATGGTTTTCGTTATATCGAACTCACGTTATTTTATAGGCAAATTGCCTTTCTTACAAAACGCTGTCTTTGTTATTCACTTTCCTAAAACACATTGAAAGTAGCACGAAGGAATACATAGCGACCATTTAATCCAAATTGGGAAGTGGCGCGAGAATAGACAAATTGGTCATTATTGTTATTGGCCTTGACGTTCTTCTCTGGGTAAAGGTCAAAAAGATTATTTACACCAAGAGTAAGAGAAGTCTTAGGGGTAAAGTTGTAAGCTACCGATAGGTCAGTGATCACTTTGCCACGAATTACTTGGTGTCCACGCTCATCGAATACGAAATCACCTATACGCTTGTCAGCAGCTATAACATCAGGACCTGTTGCCTTTCCATAGTAAGTATTGCGTAAGTAGCCATTCCATTTGCCTATGGTAAGGTTGTGGGAAAGGGTCGCCTTGAAGCGAGGAATTACCTCTTCCAAGAGTACACGAGAGCGTTCGGAGAAGAATTTTTCTTCCAATCCTGCAGCTTTGATAGCTCTTGGGGTGTGTATGTCTCCTACCTTACGGGTTTGGGTAAGGTTGAAAGCAAAATCATTGTTTAGGGTGAACTTATCCGCTTGTAGGGAGTGACTTACTACCACATCTATTCCTTTGGTTTCTACATCTACCGCATTGGAGAAGAATTGTACAGTACTTACATTGGCTTGGTCAAAAATCTGCTTGAGTTCATTCTCGGCAGGGCTGTTTCCTGCAGGGCGAGTAAACGCCTCGGTGAGGATAATACGATCGTCTACACGGATAAAGTAAGCATCGGCACTAAGGGAAAGGCCTGCCTTGGGGATTTTGACAGCAAAACCGGCACTGAGTGATTTAGATTTTTCTTCTTGTAACTTCTCTATCCCAAAGAGTTCTGCTGCACGGGAGATGTTGTTGAAAGTTCCTGTTTCCTGTAATACCCCATTGATCTGTAAGGTGTTGATATTGGTGTAATACAACTGGTGGATAGAGGGGGCACGGAATCCGGTGGAGGCAGCCGCACGGAGATTCACATGAGGAAAGAGTTTTACACGAGTGGCGAGCTTGTAGTTGAAGGTATTTCCAAAGTCAGAATAATGTTCGTAACGCATCGCTGCATTAGCCAATAGCCATTGGGTAATATCGGTTTCGAACTCTCCATAACCAGCCCATACATTGCGGGTTTTGGTAAGGGCGCTTTCCTCTCTAAAACCAGGGAGTACTTGAGCCCCTCCAGGGAGGGCATTGCCAAAGAAATCCGTAACCTTCTGTGAGGCAGGAGCACTTAGAGGAAGTACGCCCCCTGTAATATCATAGGTAGCATAAGAGTTTTCAGCTCCTGCGACGGTACTATAAGACTCATGGCGTTGTTCTAACCCAAAAGATATATTGGACTTGTGGAACAGCTCAACAGGACGAGAGAGATCTAAGTTGATTGTATTCTGTGCAAAACGCAACTTTCCTGCATCAAAATAATCAGGAGAGGCAAAGCGCAAGCTGGTATTGCCTGTATTCTTGATCGTATAAGCAAATTCGTTGCGACCAAAGGTATTACTTAAGTCAAGGTGCCACTTACCTGCTTCCCCTCGGATACCTGCCGAGATAGAGGAGTCCTGTATATCGGTAGTGATTTGAGGTAAGTAGCCATTGGGGTATAGTCCTGTGAAGGTACGTGCTTGGTTAGGACGGCGGAAGAAACCTCCTGCCTCTCCATAGCGGTAGCTCTGTCCGCCAAAGGCATAGATTTCCCAATTATCAGAGACAGGGAAGGCAGCATTGACGAAGAATTGAGTACCCAAGAGGCTGGATTGTCCTACATGCATGTTATAGTCCTTGCGGTTAAGACCACGATAGGCAAGTTCCTGCTCGGTAAAGTCTTTTTTGAGAATAGGTTGTAAGTCGGCTATAGAGTTAGCGCTTTGTATCTGAGCGAGATAACTACTATCAAAATAGTCCACTTCTCCTGCATATCCCTTGATAAGCCCCAATAGGCGTGGGTCAGCATTTACATTGATATTGCTAAAATAGTGGGAAAGATTATCCCCATGGTTGAGGGCGCGGCGTTCTATAGCGTTGTAGGCGTTGAATATCTCTCCGTCAAAGGTACCTGCACGGTGAGTCTTGTCACGGAACTGAGCGGAGAAGGTAAAATTCAGAAAACCTCCCTTTTTGCCCAATTCGGTACCATAGTTGATATCCAATTGTCCTTGTCCGCCATCGAAATTACCACGATGGTCGTTAGCGGTAGGGGTTAGGTGTCCGCCATAGCTTACTTGGGCAGAGAGTCCTTTGTCCTTCTTAAGTTCAAGGTTCATCACCCCAGCGATAGCATCGGAGCCATATTGAGCAGAAGCACCATCGCGCAACACCTCTATTTTGGAGAGGGCAAAGGAGGGAATGGTGTTCAGGTCAGTCCCTACGGTACCACGCCCAGGAGTACCATTTACATTGATAAAGGCGGAGGTGTGGCGGCGCTTTCCGTTGAGCAATACGAGCGTTTGGTCAGGGCCTAAGCCACGCAATTGGGCAGGATCTAGGTGGTCGGAACCATCAGAAACTACTTGAGTGGTAGAGGTAAAAGAGGGGGCAATGCTATTGAGAATCTGGTTAAGGTTCACCTGTGGTTGTGTCTTGCTAGTTTTAGCCACATCGAAGACATCTACAGGGACAGGGCTGTCAATTTTCGTACGCCCTCCTGCACGGGAGCCTACAACCAATAACTCGGGGAGTTCTTCCGCTTCACCTATGAGGGTGACTACCAAATTCTTCTGCTTACCTACCTTGATTTCCTTGCTTTGGAAACCAATATAGGAGAACACAAGGGTCTGATTAGGAGTCACATTGATGCTAAATTCCCCTTTTTCGTTGGTGGTAGCCCCTTTGTTGGGTACTTCTTTGACCAAGATAGTAACGCCCAAGAGAGGTTCGTTTTGGTCGTCAATAACTTTTCCTTTGAGGGTTTGTGCGCCTGCAATACTTACCACAAGAAAGGCAAGGAGGCTGAGGAAGGGTTTTAGTTTCATTTTTTAATTTTAATTGTTAACGGTTAATTGTCTATTGTTAAAGCTTCTTTTTTTCTTACTATGGATTTTTGGAGACTGAGTAATAAAAAAGAAAGTAATGATGTACATCATTACTTTCTTTTTTAGGATTTTAAACTATGGGCAAAAGAAATCATGATGTCTTACTAGGGGTAAGGCATTAGGCAACACATCATGTTATTTCTTTGAATAAAAATCATTTTAATGGTTAATTATCAATGGTTGATTATTAATTACTCTTCACCTACATATCCAGTCATATATTTGCTGTTTGCACTCTTCATTAATTCGGGGACAAAGTTAGAAAAAAATTTTTAATTACCAAACAAAAAACATATTTTTTTTTGCTTTTATATATTTTTGTAGTTTAGTAACCTGCTGCTACATCGTCTCCACGCGGGTCTGCACCACCTTCTAAGGTACCATCTTTCTCAACCAAAATGGCATCTACACGACCGATGATGACAAAATTTTCTTCCTTGGGGACATAGCCTTTTGCCTTTAGCTTGGCAATAACGGCAGGATCAAATCCTTTGGGTTCGAACATCACATCATCGGGTAACCATTGGTGGTGGAAACGAGGTTTGCTTACGGACTCCTGCATAGTCATGCCATATTCAAATACATTGAGCATACATTGGAGCACGGAGGTAATGATAGTGGAGCCTCCAGGGGTACCAATAACCATGCGGAGCTTGCCATTTTCCTCTACTATGGTAGGTGACATGGAGCTAAGCATACGTTTGTTCGGTGCAATGGCATTCTTTTCAGAGCCTACAAGTCCGTAGGTGTTAGGTTCGCCTGGCTTGATACTGAAATCGTCCATTTGGTTATTGAGGAAGAAACCACCGCCCTTTACATATACTTTGGAACCATAATTGGTGTTGAGGGTGGTGGTCACTGCTACAGCATTGCCCTCGCTATCCACGATAGAGTAGTGGGTAGTCTCATCACTCTCATAGCCTACCACCTTGCCATGGGCAATCTCGCTGGACTTGCTTGCTCTATCCCAAGAGAAAGAGCGCATACGCTCCTTTAGATAGTCAGGGGAGAGGAGGGTTTCGGTAGGAACTTTTACAAAATCAGGATCGCCTAAGAAATAAGCCCTATCGGCATAAGCACGGCGCTCTGCCTCCACCAATAGCTGTACATATTGCTCGCCATTGTGAGCGTATTGTCCTATCTTATAAGGCTCTACCGACTTGAGTATCTGTGCGATACAGATTCCACCACTGGAAGGGAGTGGCATGGAGGAGATAGTGTAATTCTTGTAATTGAAAGTAATAGGAGTACGCCACTGAGAGTGGTAGTTTTTTAGGTCCTCAAGGGAGAGGATACCTCCTAATTCTTGTACATAATCCACGATACGTCGGGCTGTTTCCCCTTCGTAGAACTCAGCACGTCCATTGTCACGGATACGTTCCAAGGTTTGGGCAAGTTCTTCATACTTAAAGCGTTCGCCAGCTTTCCAGCCGTTTTCGAAGATAGTGGTATAGTTGTTAGCCTTTTTAATCTCAGCAAGGTTTTTCCCCATGTAGAAATCAGCTTGTAGGGGTGTGATAACCACTCCATTACGAGCCAGATCAATAGCAGGTTGGAAAAGGTCAGCAATAGGGAGCTTGCCGAATTTCTTATGTACTTCAAAGAGCGCATCAATAGTCCCAGGTACGCCTATAGCCAAGGCACCTAGGGTACTTTTGTCAGGAATCACTTTTCCATTGGCGTCCAAGTACATATCACGGTGTGCCTTACTAGGAGCTTTTTCACGGTAGTCCAAGGCACCTTTTTCACCATTGGCTAAGCGATAGACCATAAAGCCACCTCCACCGATATTTCCTGCATTAGGGTAAGCCACTGCCAATGCTAGTTCGGTAGCTACCATGGCATCAAAGGCATTTCCTCCTTTTTTAAGGATAGAGAGACCAATCTGAGAGGCCTCTTCCTTGGCACTCACTACCATACCATGCTTAGCGAGTACGCCTTTGGTATGGCCATAAGCTGTTTTCTTGGGTGCTGAACAAGCACTTACCAGAAGGAGAATAAATACTCCTAATAGTGAAAGGGTTTTTCTTACCATATATTTTTGTATATTTATTTAGTTGTCGCAAATATAAGTATTTTTTTTGAAAGTTTGCTCGTTTAAGTAATATTTTATACATTTGTCCAAACGAAAAACAACTTGCAAGAATAAACTAAGCACTTATGAAACGATTGGAATTTATCAAGAAAACAGGATTGGCAACAGTAGGACTGCCGTTGCTTTCCTCTTTTGAAGTTTTTTCTTTTACAAAAGGATATCAACAAG
>NZ_CALHGG010000129.1 GCF_938029845.1 uncultured Capnocytophaga sp. | reverse complement strand
ATAAAGAGGGGAAATTAGAAAAGACTATCAATTATGACGAGGTTTCTAAGTTTACTTTCGAGCAGGTAGAGGATTTTTGTCTGTCAAAAGGAATGAAACTGCGTAGAGGCTATAATAGTAGAGGTGGAGTCTATAAAGGAGCAGGTGCACTTATTGAAAGAGTATATCGACCTGGAGCTAGCTATAATTGCTGGGAAATATTTTATTGGGGAGAAACACACCTTGATTGGTACCGTTTAGACTTACAAACAGGAGAAGTGCTTTCTTATAATAAATTTGATGGTTTTGAGCGTTAATTATAAATCATTTAGAATTCATATAAAAGACTACACTATGGATATCATCACCAATACCGTAGAACTCAGTTGCAATCAAGGTACTACCCAAAGCAAACTTACTATAATAAGTTAGGATTTTGTAACCATTGAGGACAAGCCTATCGCTACTGAAGGAAACAAACAAATGTATGAAAGAATTTTTCACTTTTCATTCAAAACAAGTATCTCGTTTTCTCCCTCTACTTTGGGATAGCGGTCTATATGGAATTGGTCGGAGAAGAACTCAATGAAGTTTTTGTTTCTTTGTACCTCGACTTTGGTTTTGACGATGGTATTGAATAGAATCACCCCTTTTTTGTTCAGAATTTTCTTTAACTGAGAGAAAAAGGCAGGTGCAAAAAGGAAAGCAGGCATCTGATCATCTTGGAATATATCTACTATGACCAAATCATACTTTATGGGAGAGGTTTTTATATAGTCTTGGGCATCAGTGAGGAATATGTGAAGGTTCTTTATCTTATCCAAATTGAAGTATTGTCGCCCTATTTCTATTACATCTTTATCAATATCTACCCCATGTATTTGCCCACGGAATTTGACTTCTTCCACTAAGGTCTCCACTACACTGCCTGCGGCTAAGCCCAATACGAGTATGTTTTTTTGTTTTTGAATCCGCTCAAAGCCGATCTTCTGTAAGCCAAAACGCAGGATACGTTGTAGGCTTCCGAAAGAATAATCGGTGTTGGGGGTGTTCAGCAGTCGCTTGCCACTGAGTAGGGTTACCGAAAGGGGACCACTTACCGTGGAGGATTTCCTAAGTAGGGTAATGGGGAATATATAGCTTAGAATACGCTTTAGCATGATCTTAAGGAATATCCAAGTATTTGTGCATTTGTAGGGAGATTTTCCACTGGGGGTGCTCCATGACATAATCCACCATAAGAGGAATCATCTTCTCACGGCGACTCCATTCAGGTTGTAGATAGCGAATACAGTTGGTATGAGTCAGGGCGGACATCTCTTCGGCGAAGAGTAAGTCATGATGATTGTAGATGACCATCTTCAGCTCATTGGCTACTTGGTGAATAGGAGGCAGTGGGCGTTTATTTTTCTTAGGAGAGAGACATATCCAATCCCACTCACCGGAGAGCGGGTGAGCTCCTGAAGTCTCTATATGGGTACGTGCCCCTTGGCTTCTGAGTAGCTGGGTAAGAGGTTGTAGGTTATACATCAGTGGTTCGCCTCCTGTGATGATGATTGTTTTGGAGTGGGCGAGTGCCTGTTCGGCGATTTGCTCAATAGGGACAAGTGGGTGTGCTGTGGCATCCCAACTTTCCTTGACATCGCACCAGTGGCAGCCCACATCGCAGCCTGCTAAGCGAATGAAATATGCTGCTGTACCTTTGTGATATCCTTCTCCCTGTATGGTGTAGAAGGCTTCCATAAGGGGAAGAACTTTTCCGTCCATAAGTTAACTGAAGAATGAAAAGTGAATAGTGAACAACACTCCTAGTTATTCACTATTCACCTTTCAGTGACTACTGATTGTCTTGGATTTTTTTTGTATAATCAAGGGAGACTGCTGAGCGCTCGAATTTGAGTTTGCCAGAAAGCGTTTCTATCACGATAGAAGTATCGTTGAGTTCAGCGATTCTTCCGTGTAGGCCACTCTTCATGATGACTTTGTCTCCTTTCTTGAGAGCATTATAGAATTTCTTTTCTTGTTTTTGTCTCCTCATAGAAGGGAAAATCATAAAAACAAACATAATCACGAACATGATTATGATAAAAAGGAAGTTTCCGCCTCCTGCTTGAGGAGCTGCTTGTAGTACTATATTCATAAGTTTGCGTTATTATTCTTTTACAAAGGCCTTTATGGTAAGAAGTTCTGTGCCTTGTTCGGTGTTGGTGGTAAGGGTTACTGTTTTGGAAATAGCATCTTTTCCAGAGCCATTATATACCACTTTGATAGCACCACTTTCCCCTGGAGCGATAGCTTCTTTTGGATATTCAGGGACTGTACAGCCACAGCTACTAGTAGCATTGGTAATTACCAAAGGTACCTTACCTGTATTCTTGAACTTGAAGGAGGTTTGTACCTCTACATTTTGCTTAATTTCTCCAAAGTCATGAGTGGTTTCCTCAAATTTTATTTGAGGGAACTGTGTAGCTTGTTCTGCTAATTTCTCAGCAGCTTCTAAGTTACTTTGTTTGATTTTGTTAGCCGCATCAGTACCATTGTTGCTGCAAGCGGCAAGGAGTGCTACTCCTGCAAGTAAAAATATTCTTTTCATGATTTTTAGTTTTTAGCTTTTAGTTGTCAGTCGTCAGTGATTAGTTTTTAGTGATTAGTCACTATAAAAGTCCTCTTCCAATTTTCTTTAGGGTACCCTCTTGCTTGAAGTCTTTAGAAAGGGTATCGAGGATTCCATTGATAAACACACTACTCTTCGGAGTTGAGTACTCTTTGGCAATCTCCACGTATTCGTTCAGGGTAACCTTTACAGGAATACTAGGGAACTTGAGTAGTTCGGTAATACCCATTTTGATAAGGATAGCATCCAACTCAGCTATACGTTCGGCATCCCATTGGGGGGTCTTTTCTACTAGATATTGCTGGAACTTCTCATCATTGAGCACTGCTTTCTTGAGTAGGTCTATGCCAAACTCCTTGTCGGCTATGTCCTTGAACAAGGGAGGAATAAGTTCGTTTTCTTTCTCTTTTTGGAGACCTTTGAGAAGTTTTACAATGAGGGTATTAACCAGCGGAAAGTCATCTGTCCAAGTAATTTCGCTGTCCGAAAGGAAATCAAAAAGTTCCTCATTGGGGGCGATTACCTCCATGTATAGGTCGGCTAGGAGTTGCCTATCGTT
Source organism: uncultured Capnocytophaga sp. (assembly GCF_938029845.1). GTDB lineage: Bacteria > Bacteroidota > Bacteroidia > Flavobacteriales > Flavobacteriaceae > Capnocytophaga. The sequence continues at coordinate 7,214 of NZ_CALHGG010000129.1, read as the reverse complement.
CTCAAAACTTCGGGTGCGCCCCTTAGCTAGCTGATAGACTTCACTTTCTAAGATTTTGTTATATAGTATGTTGATATACTCATCATGAGCTTTCCAAGAGAGACGTTCCTTCTCGATAGCCTCACTGAGAGCCTCATCACGTATGATAAGCTGTAAGGCCTCATTCTCCAAGAACAAAGTGTGTGAGATATTCTCATCACGGATGAACTTCTTTTTATAGACAGCTTCCATCTGTTGGGAGCGTTTTTCCAAGGCAGCCCACAGCCCCATAAGGACTATGTACAAGCTGTGCGTATTGTCCATGCTTGCGACAAGGAAGTTTTCCCCTCTTTGCAGATTATAATTTTCCTCTTGGTGTAGTGCATAAATAGCTTGCATTACCTTTACACGAATGTGCCTACGAGTGAGCATAAAGAACTTTTAGTTAATTGCAAAAATTTGTCGGCAAAAGTACATATTTATTTTTATATAACCCCTATGTTTTCAAAATTTATTTTTGTAACTTAGGTACACAACTCCTTTTGGGCGACATGGTAAGCACATGTGTCCATTTTTGAGAAAAAGAGAAAGGGACAAAGTTTTATCTTTGTCCCTTTGTTCTATTAGTTTATAGCCTTGATAATGGTGATAAAGTCATCAGCTACCAGAGCAGCTCCTCCTATGAGTCCCCCATCTACATCGGGGTTAGCGAAGAGTGATGCAGCATTCTTAGCGTTGCAGCTACCTCCGTAGAGAATGGTAAGGTCGTCAGCTACATTTTTTCCGTATTTGTCAGCGACAGTCTTGCGGATAAAGGCATGTATCTCTTGAGCTTGTTCAGGAGTAGCGGTTTCTCCTGTACCGATAGCCCATACAGGTTCATAGGCAAGTACGATGTGTTTCCAAGCCTCTTGAGGCAAGTGGAAGAGGGCATTTTGTATTTGGGATTTTACTACCTCAAAGTGCTTAGCAGCCTTTCGCTCAGCGAGTTTCTCCCCTATACAGAAGATGATGCGCAGCCCATGGGCGAGTGCAGTATCTACTTTTTTGGCGAGGCTCTCATCGGTTTCGTTGAAGTACTCTCTTCGTTCGGAGTGTCCTAAGATAGTTGTTTTCACCCCGATAGACTCTAGCATGGAGGCAGAAACTTCACCAGTGAAGGCGCCTTTCTCAGCAAAGTGCATATTCTGAGCCGCTACAATGATAGGGCTGCCTTTGGTTTTTTCTACTGCTAAGGCAAGATTTACAAAAGAGGGAGCAATGACTACCTCTGCTTGTGTTTGTGGTAGTTTTTCGAGCAGTTCGGCAATAAGTTGTGCGGACTGGGTCGCATCATTATTCATTTTCCAGTTACCTGCAATTACTTTTTTTCTCATAAGTATATGATTTGAGTTACTTAGTTGTCAGTGGTTAGATTCAGCAAGCAAAAATACGAAATTAAATCCGAAAACAAAAGGCTTTTTTGCTTTATTTTGCTTATTACTTCACTTCGTGCATGAGCTTTTTAAGGACAGGGTTGTATAGCATGACCAAGATGCCCGCACCTGTGGCAATACTCGCGAAGATAAGGAAGAAAGTACTTAGCCCATATTCCTTAGTAATAGACACTACTTGCCCGCCTAAGGTAGCTGCTACTTTCTGTGCTATGGCAATTCCTAAGTACCAAGTACCGAACATGAAAGCCAGCATTCGGTGAGGAACGAGCTTGGAGACGTAGGAAAGTCCCACAGGAGAGATAAAGAGTTCGCCTATGGTATGGAAAAAATAGATGAGTATGATATAGGCCATGGAAATCTTCATATCCTCGCTTAATCCTTTGGCACCAAACCACACTACCAAATAACCAAAGGCGACGAAGAATAATCCAAAGCCATACTTGAAGGCTACTGAAGGGTTGTATTTGGACGACCATATCTTGGAAACGGAGGAGGCTAAAGTGATGACAAAGAAAGCATTAAGTACTGAGAACCAAGATACTGCAATCTCGGAAGTATTCTTGAGGAACTCACTCCTGATGGCATAGATAGCTACCCCCCAGATGAGCAGAAAGCAGACAAAGAGTACTATATTGGTCAGTGGAATGAGCTTCCAAGTAACCATCGCCAAACGAATCAAAACAAAGGAGATAATCAGCAGAGGAATCAGCATCAGTAGGGCATTGATGATATTAAACACCAACAGCCCCTCACCGCTAAGACTCCTATCTACATAATCACGGGCAACGATAATCAGTGATGAAGGGGCTTGCTCGAAGGTAATAAAGAAGAAAATGATAAAGAATGCCAAACTCATCACGGCAAACATACGGTTGCGGACGATCCTATCGTAACGCAGAATACGCGATACTAATAAATAGACAAATAACAATAGGGCTATAAGTGCCACAAGGTTTTGCCCACGCATAAGGGACGTATCCACCCACGCAAATAGGTCGTAGATATGGTTCTTGGACAAGGGGTCATTGAAGGCATAGAGTAGTCCCAGTGTGGATACTAGAACAATCAATATATTATCAACCAAGGTGAAAGGGTTGCGCTTGTCTGTATCGGTTGACTGCTCGTGGTGTGTCTCCTTTTTGAGCATACCCAAATCCCCCATAAGCGGCTTGGCAAAGACAAACTGTAGCGTACCCAAGGCCATGAAGATACCTGCTAGCCCAAAGCCCCAGCTCCAGCCCTTGGTAGCTGCCAAGTAACCACAGAGCATCATACCTAAGAAGGCGCCTGCATTGACCCCCATATAGAAAATAGTATAGGCACTATCCTTCTTATCGGGGTGGTCCTTGAACATCTCTCCAAGGATAGAAGGCACATTGGGCTTGAACAGTCCGACCCCAACTACCAAGCAGGTAAGCCCTACAAAGAACATAGTGGTGGAATGTAAGAATAAGCATAACTGCCCTATGGTCATGATGATAGAACCTATGATGACTGCACGCCGTGTGCCTAAGTATTTGTCGGCTATGATTCCTCCTAAGACAGGGGTGAGGTACAAGAGCATCGCATAAGTACCATAGAGGGCGGTGGCTTGCTCGGAAGTCCAGCCCCAGCCCCCCTTAGGATCTCCTAAGAGAATTTCAGCGGTGAGGAATTGTACCAAAAGAACGCGCATTCCATAGAAAGAAAAGCGCTCCCACATCTCGGTAAAGAAGAGAAAGAAAAGCCCCGAAGGCTGTCCTAATACCTTGATGTCAAAGTAGTGTTTTTTTTCGTGAGTCATGTGTTAATTAGTTAATTAGCAAATTAGTCAATTAGCTGATGAGACAATTAGTCAATTAGCTGATGAGTCAATGAGACAATTAGTTGATGAGTTAATTAGCAAATTAGCACATTGACAAATTGGCAAATCGACACATCGGCAAATTGAAAAAACGGTTCAAAAATAGCATATTTTTCTGAATAGACCTAATTTGTTTGCGAAATTTTTTATTTTCTTTTTTAAAATCGTATTTTTGCGCCTATGTTTAGTACACTATAATGAAAACCTATTTTACCCTCTTTAGCTTGTTGCTAAGTATTACCATATATGGACAAGGACACTTGGACAAGCAACAGACACAGGATACACTTTCCTTACTCTTTGTAGGAGATGTGATGGGACACACCCCCCAGATTCATTCGGCTTATGACAAGCAAACAGGTCACTATAACTACAAGCCTGTCTTTGCTAAAGTAGCCCCAATCTTTAAGCAACATGATTTTGTGGTGGCAAACTTGGAGGTTACCCTCGCAGGAAAACCCTTTACAGGCTACCCAACCTTCTCCTCTCCTAAGGAGTTGGCAGCCGATTGTCTCCACAGTGGTATCAATGTCATGGTAACGGCGAACAATCATTCCTGTGACCGTGGGAAGGTGGGGATTACCAGTACCCTATACCAATTGGATTCCTTAGGAATAAAGCATACAGGTACTTTCCATGATCTTATAGATAGAGTCATGCGTAACTTACTCATCTTGGAAAAGAACAACTTACGCGTAGGGGTGCTTAACTATACCTACGGTACTAATGGCTTGCCTATCCCGAATCCGACCCAAGTGAATCGCTTGGATACGCTGCAAATAAAGCGAGATATCCTCAGTGCGCAAAGCCGAAAACTTGACAAGCTTATTGCCGTAGTGCATTGGGGAATAGAGTACGCCACTACTCCCAATGAGGGGCAGAAACGCATGGCCGACTTCCTCTTTCGCAATGGCGTAGATTATATCATCGGCGGACACCCTCATGTGTTGCAACCTATGGAGCTTAGGGGGCGTGCGGCTGAAAGCCAACAATTTGTTATCTATTCCTTGGGTAACTTCATCTCCAACCAACGCAAACGCCATACTGATGGAGGGCTTATGCTCAAGCTAACCCTTGTCAAGGGAGCTAATAAGCAAACCCGCTTAATCACTCCTGAATATTACCTTACTTGGGTGCATTTGTATGATAAAGATGGCAAAAAGCATTATGAAATACTCCCTTGTGCCGAGACAGAACAACAAGGCTATCCTGAGATGACTCCTCAAGCGATAAAACAAATGAAAATATTTGTAGAAGATACTCGCAAACTCTTTAAAAAACACAACAAAGGAACTATTATAGAGAAAAAATGACACAAATCAACTGTAAAGGGGAGTTAATATCCTTTGATACCCCGAAGGTAATGGGGATACTCAATATTACTCCCGATTCTTTCTACTCGCAGAGTCGCACCACTCCTACGGAAGTACTTTGTAAGGCTGAACAGATGCTCCAAGAGGGAGCCACTTTTCTAGATATTGGTGGTTATAGCTCTCGTTCCAATGCACAAGAGGTGTCAGAGGAGGAAGAACTACAACGTGTAGTGCTCGTAGTGGAAGCCTTGGTAAAGCACTTTCCTGAAATTCGCATATCAGTAGATACTTTTCGTGCTGAAGTCGCACGGCAGAGCCTTGAGGCAGGCGCTTGTATCATCAATGATATTTCAGCAGGACAGATAGATCCTACTATTTGGGAGGTAGCCGCTCACTATCAAGTTCCCTATATCGCTATGCACATGCGAGGCACCCCACAGACTATGCAGACCTATACCGAGTATGATAAGCTCACTAAGGATATATTATACTATTTCTCCGAGGTAAAGGATAAGGCAAGACAACTAAAAATCAACGACCTAATTGTAGATCCTGGATTTGGTTTTTCCAAGACCCTCGCCCAGAACTATGAGCTGATGCAACAGCTCGCCCTCTTCAAGGCTCTGGAGTGTCCTATCTTGGTGGGTATCTCCCGAAAGTCCATGATATATAAGCTCTTGGACACTACCGCAGAGGATGCCCTCAATGGTACAACCGTACTGAATACCTTTGCCTTGCTCCATGGGGCGGATATTCTCCGTGTTCATGATGTAAAAGAAGCTATGGAATGTGTAAGGATTGTGGGGGAGCTAAAGAAAAAATGAAAATAGGCGGCACCTGCGGTGCCGCCTATTTTCATTGTTGTTCAGACATTTTACCATGAATCTCCCTTGCTGTCCTTGTAACTCAACTTATAGGGGAGTTACAAGAAACGAACTGGGATAACTAACATAATTTAATAAAGATGAGATGAATACATTTCCTATTTGTCAATAGCGCCAAGTACTCTCTGCATAAAAGTATTCAGAGCTTCTTTCTGGGGGGTACCTGCTTTGATCAGTTTTTGTACCTCCAAGGCGCCATACATATTGGAGAGAAGCTCTCCTATAATATCCAATTCTTCGTCCTTGAGGGAGGAGAGCTCGGTAAGGTTCTCTAACACCTCTATCGTCTCTACTACATAATCCTCATCATTAGCTTCAATGAACTGGGTAATATGCTTAATTATTGGTAACTTCATCGATTAATTCATTTAATACCTCTTGCTTATTGGTCTGTACGTCCTTTAGGAGTTCACCATCTACAAAAGCAGCGAAGGTAGGTAAGTTAGTTACATTGGCAAGCTTACGAGATTCAGGGAATTGCTCTGCATCGGCGATGACAAAGGTAAGATCCTCTCTCTCTGAAGCTAGTTTTTTGAATTTGGGTTTCATGATACGGCAATTTCCGCACCAAGAAGCAGAGAATTGTACAACCACTTTCTTGTTGGCTTGTATGAGTTCTGCTAAATTATCGCTGGTAAGTTCTACTAACATAAGTCAAGATTAATGATTAAGGTTTGCGTTTTATTATAAAGACAGTGATACACTGTGATTAGTGTTTAGCTAAGTAATCAGCGGTACTTTTTCTATCGGCATGCATAGCTTCTTTACCTTCTTCCCAGTTAGCAGGGCATACTTCTCCGTATTTTTGTACGTGAGTGTAGGCATCGATAAGGCGAAGATATTCTTTTACATTGCGTCCAAGAGGCATGTCGTTTACACTTTCGTGGAATACTTTTCCGTTTTCATCGATAAGGAAAGTAGCACGGAAAGTTACATTGGAACCTTCGATAAGGTAGTTTTCCAACTCTTCGTTATATACATGATCTGCTTCCAAGATACCTAAAGCATTGGAAAGGTTACGAGTTGTATCGGCTAAGATAGGATAGCTGACACCTTCTATACCTCCTTGATCTTTAGGGGTATTAAGCCAAGCGAAGTGAACCTCGCAGGTATCTACTGAAGCTCCTATGATGATAGTGTTGCGTTTTTCGAATTCTTTCTTAAGTTCTTCGAAAGCGTGTAGTTCGGTAGGACATACGAAAGTAAAGTCCTTTGGATACCAGAAAAGAACTACTTTTTTGTTTTTCTTGGTAGCCTCTTCTAAAATATTGATACGGAGGTTGTCGCCCATTTCTGACATGGCGTCAACAGTAATGTTTGGGAATTTTTTTCCTACTAAAGACATGATTATGATTATTTAAATGTTATAGAATATCTTTGTTTTACGCTGCAAAAGTATAAATAAAATCTATCAGAAGAGGCGGAGTTCTATTGTTTTTTTCTATAGTGTTATAGTGGGAAGTGGTTAGTGGTTAGTGGTCAGGCACATGGCTTTTCACTTTTCACTATTCGATTTTCACTAAAAAAACGTATCTTTGCGCTTTCTTTTTAAAACAATCAAAATTATGACAAGGAAAATTGGATTTGCCTTAGTGGCATTTTTGGCCTTTGCTACGGCTCAGGCACAGGACAAATTTAAGTGTATGGTACAGATGGCCAACTATACTGGCGAGGGTGCCTATATGGTAGTATCGCTCATAGACTCAGAGGACAAATACGTCAAGACGCTCTATGTCTTTGGTGATAATGGCAAGTACTA
>NZ_CALHGG010000128.1 GCF_938029845.1 uncultured Capnocytophaga sp. | reverse complement strand
GCAAACTGCAGGTGTAGGACAATACGGAACAAAATGGACAAGTGAACCCTATCAGAATCTTACTTTTAGTGTTTTATTCCTTCCTGAGCATTTAGATTTAAAAGATGCTTTTTTGCTCAATATGCTTGTTCCTATTGCAATAATGAAAGTATTAGAGAAATTAAACATTCTTAATATAAATATTAAATGGCCTAATGATATCCTTTCTCAACGTTACAAAATAGGCGGAGTATTAATAGAAAATACTATTCAAAAAACTAAAATTGAGAAATGTGTAATCGGTATTGGGCTCAATCTTAACCAAACAAATTTCGATGGCTTACCTAAAGCCTCTTCTTTAAAAAATTTAACTGGTAAAGATTTTGAAATAGAACAAGTGATGAAACTAATCCTTTCTGAATTAGAATCAAACCTTTCCACACTTCCTCAACAGTCTTTCGAAAGCATTTATACTATTTACCAGAAGTACCTATTCCAACTAAATAGAGTATCCGTTTTCCGTTCTTGCCAAGAAAAGAACTTTTCAGGCATTATAAGAGGTGTGGAAACTTCTGGAAAATTAATTGTAGAAACGGAACAAGAGGCTATAAAGACTTTTTCTCTTAAAGAAATAACTTTATTATACTAAATTCTTTCTGCATCTAACAAATGAAATATATGAGAAGCATAATAACTTCACCTGGTTTCAATTCCATCATACCTCAAGCAAACCTTCCTCTTTGTCATCCTCTTCTCACCTATTTTTTGCTTTTCTTAAAATAATTTGTACCTTTGCCCCCGTAAATGAAAAAACAAATCAGTTGCAAATTTACTAAAACAAGATAAGCGAAAATAGCTCAGTTGGTAGAGCGCAACCTTCCCAAGGTTGAGGTCGCGGGTTCGAGACCCGTTTTTCGCTCTTTTTAATTATTAATTGTTAAATGAATATCACGCCACAAGCCCTCCCTTGTATCCCTTTAAGCAGTACTCTCAAGAGATACAGTGGTATATTCTTTTCTAATAGTACAATAGCTATATTTTTCTTTTGAAAAATGTAGCTATTTTTTTATGACTATGAAGCAAACACTCTTATTACTTATGTTTTTATCTCTTACCATTGTACGCGGGCAACATACATCGGGCGGATATAAGCCTTTCCTCAACCAATACGGACTTAAAGGGAAGGTTAAAATGCTTATAGAATATAACGAATATGGCTCTTCAACAAGGTATTATTTCAATAAAAAAGGGCAGCTTGTGAGTTATCAAACGTATAGCAGTGACGGGAATAAGGTAAAGGAAATTATGTTTGAGTATACCGATGATGGCAAACTAAAAACGATGAAAAGCGATGAGTCTCTGTCAGTATTTACTCAGTTGCCTGATAATGTGGTGCAAGAGACATTAACTGTAAATATAAGTGGTATCAAGGCGGGTGAAACTTACCTTTATACGTATGATAGCAAGGGAAATTTGCTTTCTAAGGAGAGGAAAGCGAAGGGAGGTTATGATGGTATCAACTACAAAGAGCTTTATGAATACGACAGTACAGGCAGGCTTTTGGTAAAGAAATATGACCTCGCCTATATGAAAAATAGAAAAGACTCTTTTGGAGGGAATTACAATGAGAAAGACAATATGGAGGTGTATCAATACGATACTAATGGGCAACTGATAAAACATACTCAATATGATTCTTACGGTGAAATAGAGTTGATAGAAAACTATAAAAACAGTGTGCTTGTGGATGAACAAAAGTATCTGTCGGGGAATTTTAGGGAGAGAACAAAATACATTTACAACAATACTACACATCAAATAAAAGAAGAGTATTATATTGGGGAAACTGATATAAAACCTTCTTTTGTGAGAGTTTATCAGCTTACTTATGATAAGATGGGAAATCTAATCCTAAAAGCCTTGATAGCAGAAGAATCATCTGGGAAAGTCAAGAATTTTAAAGGAAACGACATCCAAATAGAAGAAAAACGAGAATTAGAATATTATCCGTAAGACTGAAATAATACCAACCATACAACAAAATTCAACACCTGTAAATACTAAAAACACAGCAATATCTATATAAAATGCCTAAAAGAAACGACCTACATTGTGTTCTGCTCATAGGATCAGGACCTATTATCATCGGACAAGCCTGCGAGTTTGACTACTCAGGCTCGCAATCGTTGCGCTCTTTGCGCGAAGACGGTATTAAAACCATCCTTATCAATTCTAACCCTGCTACGATTATGACAGACCCTTCTATGGCGGATGTGGTCTATCTGAAACCTCTCACCACTAAATCATTAGTGGAAATTCTAAAAGCACACCCCGAAATAGATGCTGTACTCCCTACTATGGGCGGACAAACAGCACTCAACCTCTGTATTGAGGCTGATGAAAAAGGTATTTGGAAAGACTTTGGAGTGGAAATCATCGGGGTAGATATCGATGCGATACAAATCACTGAAGACCGCGAGAAGTTCCGCGTATTGCTCGATGAAATAGGTGTCCCAATGGCTCCTTCGGAAACGGCTACTTCTTTCCTCAAAGGAAAAGAAATTGCACAACGCTTTGGTTTTCCGTTAGTAATACGTCCATCGTTTACTTTGGGGGGAACAGGGGCTTCTATCGTATATAAAAAAGAAGATTTTGATATGCTCCTCAATCGCGGTTTGGAAGCCTCGCCTATCCACGAGGTGCTTATCGATAAGGCGCTTTTAGGCTGGAAGGAGTACGAGCTGGAACTTTTGCGCGACAAGAATGACAATGTGGCAATTATCTGTACCATTGAAAATATGGATCCTATGGGGATCCACACTGGGGATTCTATTACCGTAGCCCCTGCGATGACCCTTTCCGATCGCACTTTCCAACGTATGCGCGATATGGCGATTAAGATGATGCGCAGTATAGGCGATTTTGCCGGCGGTTGCAATGTGCAGTTTGCGGTATCGCCTGATGAAAAAGAAGATATTATCGCTATTGAAATCAACCCACGTGTATCGCGTTCTTCAGCTTTGGCGTCTAAGGCTACAGGTTATCCTATTGCTAAGATTGCTACCAAACTGGCTATCGGTTACCATTTAGACGAACTGCAAAACCAAATCACCAAATCTACCTCTGCTTTCTTTGAGCCTACGTTAGATTATGTGATTGTGAAAATACCGCGTTGGAACTTTGACAAGTTTGAAGGCTCTGACCGCACTATTGGCTTGCAAATGAAGTCGGTAGGTGAGGTAATGGGTATAGGGCGTTCTTTTCAAGAGGCATTGCAGAAAGCAACCCAATCGCTCGAAATCAAACGCAATGGTTTAGGAGCTGATGGCAAAGGCTATAAAAATTACGAACAGATTATCGAGAAACTCACCTACCCCAGCTGGGATAGGGTGTTTGTGATATACGATGCGGTACAGATGGGTATTCCACTGAGCCGTATCCACGAAATCACCAAAATAGATATGTGGTTCCTCAAACAATACGAAGAGTTATGTGCGCTCGAAAAAGAAATATCGCACTACAAAATAGATACCCTACCTAAAGAACTTCTTTTTGAAGCTAAACAAAAAGGGTTTGCTGACCGACAAATAGCTTATATGGTGGGCTGTTGGGAGAGTGAGGTACATAAGAAGCGTGAAGAGCTGAACATACGTCGCGTATTTAAATTGGTAGATACTTGTGCTGCCGAGTTCAAAGCACAAACTCCTTATTATTATTCTACTTTTGAGGCACCTATCCGCACCGCTGACGGCAAGGAATACGTAGCCAATGACAGTGTAGTAACCGACCGCAAAAAGGTAGTAGTACTCGGTTCAGGTCCTAATCGTATAGGGCAAGGTATAGAGTTCGACTACTGCTGTGTGCACGGGGTATTAGCGGCTAAAGAATGTGGTTATGAAACCATAATGATAAACTGTAATCCTGAGACTGTTTCCACAGACTTTGACACAGCAGATAAACTCTATTTTGAACCTGTGTTCTGGGAGTATATCTATGATATTATTCAGCACGAAAAACCAGAAGGGGTAATTGTACAGCTCGGCGGACAAACAGCGCTCAAACTGGCTGAGAAATTGGATAAATATGGCATTAAAATTATAGGTACTAGCTTCCAGTCGCTAGATTTAGCAGAAGATAGAGGTAGTTTTTCAACCCTGCTGAAAGAGAATAACATTCCTTATCCGCGTTTTGGGGTAGCCGAAACAGCCGATGAGGCGCTCAAACTCTCTGATGAATTGGATTTCCCACTATTGGTACGTCCTTCGTATGTATTGGGAGGACAAGGAATGAAGATTGTTATCAACAAAGAAGAGTTGGAAGCCCACGTAGTAGACCTCTTACGCAAGATACCTAATAACAAACTGCTACTCGACCATTATCTCGATGGCGCCATAGAAGCTGAAGCCGATGCTATTTGCGATGGCGAGAATGTGTATATCATTGGTATTATGGAGCATATAGAGCCTTGTGGTATTCACTCAGGCGATAGTAATGCTACCTTGCCACCGTTCAACTTAGGTGAGTTCGTGTTGCAACAAATAAAAGATCATACTCATAAAATAGCCTTAGCACTGAACACAGTAGGACTTATCAATGTGCAGTTTGCCGTAAAAGACGATGTAGTATATATCATTGAGGCCAACCCACGTGCTTCGCGTACGGTGCCGTTTATCTCTAAGGCCTACCAAGAGCCGTACGTAAACTACGCTACCAAGGTAATGCTCGGCCAGAAGAAACTCACTGATTTCCATTTCAATCCGCATTTAGAGGGCTTTGCTATCAAGCAACCTGTGTTCTCGTTTAACAAATTCCCGAATGTAGATAAGAAGCTAGGACCTGAAATGAAATCTACCGGCGAAAGTATCTTGTTTATTGATAGCCTTAAAGATGATGCTTTCTATGAGATTTACACGAGGAGGAAGATGTATCTTTCAAAATAAAGAAATAAACAACTAAAAGGGCAGGCTGAGGCTTGCCTTTTTGGTTTTTAGTTGTATATTTGCAGAGTAAATAAAAATAGATATGAAAACAGAAAGAGAATTAGCAGAGCTTATATTTGATAAATTTAGAGAACAAAAATGTAAAACAGGTCAAATTATCACTCTAAAAAGTATAATACATGATAAGTCTATAATAAATCTCACCCCTATGGAACAAGATTTATTCTATAAGGTTCTTAATGGATTACAATATACAAGATATTATGATTATGAGAAAGATTTAGGGGGGATATTACGATTAACAGAAAAAGGATATCAATACATTTATGATGATGAAAAAATATCATTAATGCAAAATATACCTTGGATTATTCCTGAAAAAGAGAAGACAAATTGGGTTATAGCCTATAATAGATTATGGAAAGCAGTAGATAATTCTATTTATTATATTAAAGGTAGTGATTTTTATAAATTAATTTTAAATTTGAAATATTAGAAAAATACTGGAATAGATGGTAATTTTTGGAGTACTTTTTATATTTACTATATAATTTTTATATAAATAAATATATAGAATATATTTAATTTATATTAATTTTAAAATTATAAAGAAAATAAAAGTTATTAAATTTTTATTTAAATTATTAAATTAATATTAATTTTACTTTAAAAAGTAAAAAGAAGGTAATTTATACCTTCTTTTTGGGAAATAATAATCTATATACACTAGGGTTAGTGACAAAATTTATAAAAATATGTTTTATATTTAACACATCCTTTATATTATAGTCCATATTTTAGTATTTTGTCAATATTTTTTATTTATTGTTTTATAAAAAATCATATTTACTTTCTCAATATCAAACAAAAAAGAGAAGATTTCTCTTCTCCTTTTTACTAATATTTAGAATCTATATTGTAATCCTGTTGAGATTACTGAGTCTGCCCATTTCTTATCTTCTACTCTGAAATCTACATTTCCATATACTCCAAATACTGGACTTATTTCTCTAAATACTCCAAAGCCTACCCATGTTGTATTCTTTGCTTGTTTTACTCCTTGGTATTTTTGTCTTACATTACTTCCTGTGAAGTTCCCTTCATAAGTCAAATCTCTCTTATCTGTATTTATTGCTTGTGTTACATAAGCTTGTAGTTTATATTTATCTGCTACATACTCTGCTCTTGCTCCCACTAAGAAATTTGTTGCTCTATAATTCTTACTATCTGCTTTTATTCCCCAAGATGCTTCTGATTCATTGAAACTTCCTCTTCTTAAATAATCTTGTGAATATCCTATAAATGGTGTAAACCATCCAAATTTCTTTCCTATTTCTATGTAAGCTGATAACATTTTATCATGGTGATTTATCTTTCCTGTTAATGTTTCTCCTGTTGATGTTAATAATTCTCTTTCAACTTTTGATGAGATATTTGATAATCCTAATCTACCTGCTGTATAGAATCCATATGGTAATTCTTGTTTTCCATAGAATGATACTCCTACCATATTACTCTTTGATTCTCCTGCATATCTATTGAAGTTTGCTTTTGCATAAGAATAGTTTAATGCTACTCCTAGAGTTGTTGTTCCTTCAAATTTAGTATCTATACCAAATTGCCCTCCTGTTACTCTTGTATCTGCTGAGGCATATCCATCTCTTCTTAATTTTCCTGCACTGCCTAATACTGAGAACCATACTTCCGAATCTTTATTTGAATTTTTAAAATTATCAAGTCCTGCTAATCTATTTGATAAATCTCTATTTACATTTTGTGCTTGTGAGAAAGTCAATGCTTGTGCTGATGCATATATTTCTCCTGACATCATTTCTGTTGCTGATGTGAAGCCCATTGTTGACATTTTTTGTAATGTTGCTCCCATAGCTAACTCTTCTTTTGTTGCTGTTCCAGATAATGCTTTTTTATCTAAATCTTGGAATACTTTTTCTACATTTTCTGCTACATTCTTAGATGAAGCTTCTGCACCTTCTCCTATATATTCAACTGGATTTTGTCTTGATAATGTTGCTACTACTTTTCCATCTTGAACTTCTACATTAGCTGTTCTCATTCCTTCTGTTTCTACATTAGCAATATTACCTTGAACTGACTTTCCTTCCATTACAGTATTAGATGAACCTTGTGTTGTGACATAACCATTTGATAATATTTTAACAGTTGTATTTGGTTCATATTTTATATCACCTAAAACTTTGACATTTGATAGGAAATTTACCTCAGTTGTTGAACCATTATAACCAACATAATCTCCACCTATTATTGCAGTTGAACCATTAAATGCTACTGTTCCATAATTTTTTACTTTTATTCCACTATCTGTTATTTTTTGAGGATCTATATTCTCTATAAGCTCAAATCTACCAATATCATAACCAACTATTGCCTTGGGATTAAGTACTAATTTTCCACCCACTTTAACAGTTATTGGACTTGCATGAACTTGGTGAATTTCAAGTGTTCCATTTGTTACTGTACTTCCACCAGCGAATGAGTTATTTCCAGTTAAATGAAGTGTTCCTGAACCTATTGTTTCTAGACTTCCTTCTCCATAAATATCATTATCAAAATATGATTCTGTTCCTGCTGGTATATTTGCTTTAAATATTGTTGTATCACCATATTTACTAATATCTGTAAATGCTCCTGGTCCTTTTAAAGCCCTTTCTGTATTTAACATTCCCCAACCATAAGTAGAGTCTGGAAATGCTGTAACATTTCTCAATTTAGCTTCTGATAAAGTATCTGGATCTTCAGTTAACTCTGTTTTATCTGTTGTAGTAAATAAAGTTTGA
>NZ_CALHGG010000127.1 GCF_938029845.1 uncultured Capnocytophaga sp. | reverse complement strand
TAGAAGTAAGTGAAACAGAATGGGAATACTTAAAGGATAGTTTCTTGATTAAGTTAGAAAAGTCTTCTACGAACATCTATCCTTATAGGATTTTTGAGAAGTAATTGATCGAAAAAGTTACTTTAAACAAAAAAATCTTGTTTTCAAGGATTGTACAGCTTAAATTATTGTAAAAATAGAATGGTTTATATAGCTGATAATCAAATAAATATATTTTTATTGAAAAATAGTTTGAAAAAAATCAAAGAAAAATTTGGAGATTCCATTTAAATAAACTACATTTGCGCAGTACAAAAGTACAAAATGTTATTTTTAGAGTAAAATTCTCTTAATATAGAAATCTATGTTAGTAAATAAAGGAATAGGGGGCAATGAGGTGCCTATAGATGCAAGTGAAGCTATTTTGGAAATAGCTCCAAACCGCACATTAATAGCTCAAAAGTTGAGCGCGGAAAATCCTGTAAAACCTGAATTGGTGGAAGGACTCAATACTTTAGATAAAGTGTTCGAGCACTTTAAACCTACTATGAAGGTGAATTTTGAAGATAGTGAAGGAGCTACGAAGGTTGAAGAATTAAACTTTAAGAATTTGGGAGATTTTGGCACTAAAGGAATTACTGCTCAAAGCACTTTCCTTACAGGATTGGCCACAGAAAAAGACCAATATCAGAAGATAATCAAACAACTAAAAACAAATAAACTCCTTAAAGCAGCCTTGGAAGATCCTGATGCTAAAAAAGCCCTACAAGATACTTTAGAAGCTCTAATAGCTGAGTTGAGTTAATTTCCCAATTTTACAATTAAATATTTGAAGTCATGTCAAATAAAATAGAAACAGCAAATACAGCATCACAAGGACAAGAATCTGTTAAGAAATCACCTATTTCATTAGAAAAGTCATTAGATAAATTAGTGCGTTATGGAGGTTTTGATTTGTTAGAAGCATCCATAGAGAATGTACAAAATGTAAATCCTGAGAGAAACGCTCGTAGAAAGATATTCCTTACCGAAAGTAGTAAGCAAAAAGAAAGAGATACCCTAAAGAAAACCTTAGAACTTTGGGCAAGTGTCTTAAAACAAAGTGATTCTTTGGTTGAAATGGTTGCACATTGTGAAGACCAACAAAAATCAGCAGAAGAGTTGCTTTCTAAAAACTTATACAATGCTGTAGAGGCTACTCGTGAGTTAGAAGCCAATTATCGTACTATAGCTTTGTTCTACAAAAATACTGAGGAAGATAAAATCAAAAATGTTACAGTGATGAACGCTTCCTTAGAGCAACTTAAAGACCTTGATAATACACGTTTTATAGATACCATACACGCCGAGCTTTCTGATAACTATGACCGTTTAGACCTTAGAAATAACTATGGTTTGTTAGTGATTCCAGGTTATTTAGGTTCTAATATGGTAGTAGAGAAATGGGCAAAAATAGCTCATGAAAATAAAGTAATGCTTGTTACTGACTTTGAACACTTAGACGAACCCGATGATGTAATGGAGATGTTTGAGGAAGCAAACCTCACAGGTGGTGATGTGTATCGTGCTAATGTGCTAATGACCTGCAACTGGCTAGTAGGTAGAGGTCGTTTCAATGAAATAGGCGAAACAACCGATTTGTTTGTCCCTCCTTCCGCTGCTTTAGCTGGAAAAATCTATAAAACATTGATGTCTCAGGTAACTGCTGGAAAGAAATTTGGAGGTATCAATGAAGTAGATGGGGTACGTTTTGACCTGAAGAAAAGTGAAATAGCCAACTTAGAAAGTTTAGGACTTATCCCTATGGTAAATGAATACGGAAAAGTAATGGCTTTCTCTGGCAAAACATTGTTCAATGGAGATAACTTAGGACTACAAACGTATTCTGTAGTACGTGTGTTTGACTATGTAACCAAAGTGCTAATGGATTTCCTTAACCGTAGAGCTTTTGAGAATTTTACAGCTACTACTCGTAAGGATATTATGAACCAAATTGTCCAATTCTTGGATAGCATCACAGGTCCTAAAAACCTTATTGAGAATTTTGAGATAAGACGATTTGAACAAGATCCTAGACAAAAAGACAGAATCTATTTAGATATTCATATGAAACCTTATTTCCCTGCTAAAAACTTCCTTATCAAGATGGATGGACATAAGGGAACTGATGCTAATGAATGGGATACTGAATATGAACAAAAGTAAAGTACCTCTTATGAAGAAAATCTAATCCTAAGCAAAAAGATATAAGGTTTAGATTCCAACATAAGGCATTGGAGACATTTTATATATATTTCCATAATTGGTATTATTGAGTATTAAATTTTAATTTATTTTAATTATGTCGTTTAAATGCAAACTGAATGTTGCGGGAAAAGAACGCAACATCGTTTCCGTGGACTACGGAATGTTACAAGAGACCGACGTCACAGGTAGACCTTCTTCGGTTACCAGAGGTGGCAAAATTACTATCACTGTGGAAAGCACAGGTGATACCGACCTTTTTGAGTGGATGACCAACTCCTTCGAACGCAAGGATGGAAGCATCATCTTCCTCAAAAGAGACAGCGAGGCTACTTTGAAAGAGCTGAAATTTAAAGAAGCTTACATCGTGAAGTACAAAGAAGATTTCGATGCAGCAGGTGATAATCCGCTGACAGAAACCTTTACGCTCTCTGCCAAAGAGATTGAAATGGGTACAGCCAAACATACCAATGAATGGGTGTAATTTTCTTTTGATTTTTTAATGTAATTATTAATTTTTAAATTTTAAGTGTATGTCTTTCAAAGCCAAACTTAAAGTAGCTGGCAAAGAATATAATGTTCTTAGCGTAAGCTATGCATTGTTCCAAGAAACAGATGCAACAGGTCGTCCTTCTACCGTTACACGTGGTGGAAAAATTGATGTAATAGTCGAAAGCACAGGAGAAGCCGACTTCTTCGAGTGGATGACCAATTCTTTTGAACGTAAAGATGGTAGTATCACTTTCTTAAAAAGAGACAGTGAAGCTACTCTAAAAGAATTGAAATTCACTGAGGCTTACCTTGTAAAACATCGAGAGCATTTTGATGCCTCAGGAGAAAAACCCCTCACAGAATCCTTTACCATTTC
>NZ_CALHGG010000126.1 GCF_938029845.1 uncultured Capnocytophaga sp. | reverse complement strand
AGGACAAGTAGAGGCCAAACAGATCAATGTTGCCCCTAAGGTACCTGGTAGGGTCAAGGCTATCTACAAACAAGAAGGTGATCAAGTGCACAAAGGCGACCTACTTCTAGAACTTGAAAGTACCGAACTTGATGCCAAACTCTCCCAAGCCGAAGCTGCTCGCTTGGCTGCACAAGCTCAAAGTGACAAGGCACAACGCGGTGCCCGCACAGAACAGATCCAAGCCGCTTACAATGTGTGGCAACAAGCCCAAGCTGCAGCTGATTTTGCTGCCAAGAGCTATGAGCGTGTAAATAACCTCTACAATGATAAGGTACTCCCTGCCCAAAAGAAAGATGAGGTCTATACCCAAATGGTTGCCCTACAAAAACAAGCTGATGCTGCCAAATCACAATATGAAATGGCCAAGAATGGTGCCCGTGTAGAGGACAAAACAGCAGCTCAAGCCTTGGTTGCTCAAGCCCAAGGAGTCATCACTGAAGTGAATGCCTACAAAGACGGGGCTAAAGTTTTCGCTCCTGCTGATGCCGAGATACAGACTATTATCCCCAACGAAGGAGAAATCGTCAATGCGGGGTATCCTGTGATGAATCTCATTGACAGTAGTGATGAGTGGGTAGTATTCAACATACGTGAAGATAAAATGGCTGATTTTAAAATAGGTACCAAGTTCAAAGGTATTGTACCGGCTCTTGCCAACCAAGAAATAGAAATGGAAGTAAAACACATAGCAGTACAAGCCGATTTTGCCACTTGGACTGCGACCAAAAGTAAAGGCGATTTTGACAAGAAGACCTTTGCTATCAAGGCCTACCCTACTGAAAAAATAAAGGATCTAAGACCAGGAATGTCGGTATTAGTGGAAGATAAAAGGTAAAAGATAATTTACAATTGGCTCATTAACAAATTACCGCTATGAAAATAGATCATATCGCATTGTATGTAAAAGACTTAGAAGTTTCTAAGTCTTTTTATGAAACTTATTTTGGGGCAAAGTCAAACGAGTTATACCACAACCCTAAAACAGAACTACATACCTATTTCCTAAGTTTTGAAAATGGTGCTCGCTTGGAAATTATGTGGCGTCCCAATATTAGTGAACGTTTGGACAAGGTGATGAATGAAGGATTTATACATTTTGCTTTTAGTGTAGGAAGCAAGGAAACGGTTGATGTGCTTACTCAGAAAATTATAGATGAAGGCTATATATGCTTTAGTGCCCCACGCACCACTGGCGATGGGTATTACGAGAGTGTGATACTTGACCCTGATGGCAATATGGTAGAGATAACCATCTGATTAGATAATATTAAAAAGCAAGTAAGTTTGTTTAATAAAATGAAAATAACTGAAGGGTTATTACCTGAAGATAAGCAAGCTATCATACGTTGGACAAATAGCAGAGGAGCTGATTTCCTGCAACAATGGGCAGGAGATGCTTTGCTATATCCTCTTACCATAGAAGCACTCGATGCTTTGTCTCACTGTTTTCGTATTGATGTAGAGGAGAATTTTATAGGGATGATTCAGCAAATAAGAGTAGAAGGAAACAATGTGCATATTGGTAGATTTCTTATCAATCCTTCCCTTACGGGAAAAGGATTAGGTACTGAGGCAATGCAGTTATTTATCGCAACGCTTTTTGAAGATAAAAGTGTTCACTCTATTAGCTTAAATGTATTTGATAACAACCCGATAGCTAGAGGTCTTTATACAAAACTTGGTTTTGAAGTAGTAGCTACTGTTGAAGGAGAAAGAAAAAAATACAAAATGTTGAAGAGTAATTCAGCAATAAGCTAATTAGCAAATTTAATACTATGAACATCAAACGCATTGATTCCCG
Source organism: uncultured Capnocytophaga sp. (assembly GCF_938029845.1). Lineage (GTDB taxonomy): Bacteria > Bacteroidota > Bacteroidia > Flavobacteriales > Flavobacteriaceae > Capnocytophaga. Next base: position 32,290 of record NZ_CALHGG010000126.1, on the reverse strand, counting down.
TTGCTATGCTGCTATTATCACTGAAGATGGTCAGTGGCAAAAAGGCGAAGAATACTCTTCAGAAGACTATACCGAAACCCTCATTTTCAATGAGCAAGGTAAGCTCGTAGAGGCTTGTTATGGCGAGGAATACCACTTCCTCTTTACCTATGACTCCCACGGCAACCGCCTGAGTTCTCGCCTCTACGACCCTGAAGATGAAGCACTAACCGACTGCTGGGAAGAAAAACAATACCGCTATAATGATCTACATCAGCAAGTAGAATGTGTTACTTATGAAAATGGCAAATGGAAAGAAACTGTTACTTTCAAATACGATGCACACGGCAATAACATAAGTCAGCACTCCCGCACAGCCGATGCCGAATATCTCTTACAACTCCAATATGATACCCAAGGCAGATGTATAGATCGTTGTCATACAAACATATCTACGGGAAAGGAGATTCTTCACCACTCTATTGAATTTCGTAGTGATACCGAAAAAGTCGATACCAGTCTTTCAGCCAATGGTAAGCCTTTTATGTTTACCATAACTCGTTTTGATGAAAAAGGCAATGTAATTTATGTTGCCCATCAGGATATAGGTGACCCCGAACCCTATTCAATAACTGAAACCACTTTTGATAAGCATAACAACGAAATTCTTGAGCGAATTAGCAACAAAGAAGGCAAAGTCTATACCCGCAAAACTACCTATCGCTATGATACTTACGGCAATTGGATAGAGAAACGTATCGAATATTCCCAACGTTATACCAACCTGATTGTAGAGCAAACTATTGAATACGCTAATGAATAAGAAACACTTATTTGCTAATGACCTCTATGACCTACGACAAATTTTACAACTGTATAGAACAGCTTCCTAAAGAAGTAACCAACAGAGATTTAGAAACCTATCTCTTGGCATTATATAGGGTAGTGACTCCACACAAAAACACCCCCTTCTCCCCTACTCTTTGCCTTGAACTGCTTAAGGAGGCATTCAGTGCAAAGACTGCTACTTATGAGGAGCAGTGGACAAGCATTCGCTCAATGCCCGAAGAGACGAAACATCTTTCCGCCTTTGCTTATACCCAAGCAGTAATCGTCTTTCAAATCGCTGAACTCCACCGTATGAAAGACAAAGAACTTCATAACGAAATGCGTTCTTTTGGCGTCACTTCCGAAACGGGCTATGATTGGTACAATTTCAATCCTTTAGACCTCTTGGAGTGTGGTGCACGAGGCTTATGTGATTATATAGGTGAAGATGAAACTATTCCTAACGATTGGTATTTCTTAGGACATCTGTTAGACTTGGGAAGGTATTATGAATAAAAAAATATCTGATATGAACCCATTACAAAAAATAGAACAGACTTATAACTTTCAGTACCCAAAACTATATCACCGGCTTTATGAGGATGGGATGCTGGATGTTCATTGGCAATGGAAGGAAGTATTTCCAGAGCTAAAAAAGAATCCTCCGTTACTTTTATTTAGGGATCAATTTACGGCATTGGATGATGCAGAAGATATTATAAATAGAATAAAAAATAATAAATCTCAACGAGGAATCAAAACTGAATATCTTTTGGTGCCTTTTGCTTCAGAATGTGAAGGAGAGGTTTGTTTTTTCTATGATAGAGAAAAACCAGAGCAACCTCCTGTTATCGTAAAGGACTGGTATGATTTTGATGCTGCTGAAATTATAGCTGATAACTTGCAGAATTTTATTTTCTATGGCTTGCTATCAATTGTATATAGCATTTATGCAAAAGCATCTTCCTTAAGTGATTTTTATGAGAATATTGCCAATATATACCGTACCCATCATCCTTACCTAAGTGAGGAACAAGCTCAGGTAATTAAAGAAATTTACAACAGAAAACTTACAAACTTTCCTTGTTCCGCAAATAAAGAAGAAAATAGATATTCATCCTATCTTATAGCAAAACATCGCAGTGATTATACTGCCTTACTCTCTGATGAAGAGTATATTGATTTATTAAATAAGTACAATCCTATCTCTACCCCAGAGGATGATAGGGAATTTTTTATAATCTAAAGCATACAAACAAATTATATTATGGAAGAAAGAAACATCTTTGCCCAGAAAAAAGCACCTTTCAAATGCCCTGAAATTGTAACCCTCTTGCGTAAGGAAGATTTTCCTGCCTTGGAAGCTGAACTTGCCAAAGGCTGGGATATCAACGAAGAAGTCCGTGTACACGAACGTTATTCTCAAACACCTTTTGACTTTGCCCTGTCCAATCGCAAAAAGAAACTATTAGAGTTTTTAGTTGATAAGGGGGCTCATATAAACAAAACAGCGCTTATTAATGTTTGTATGAGTGAGAATAGCGACCCTGAGTTGGTAAAATGGTTGATTAAACAAGGTGCCGATGTGAATGCCCGTACCCACCTCACTACTTTGCAGGCTGCTATCTATAGCAAAAATGAAGAAATAGCTTTTCTGCTGATAGAAAACGGTTTTAAACTCACTCCCGACGGTACTACCTTGAGAAAGGTAGCTTCGGAAGGTATGTATAAACTGGCAGACTACCTTATTGCTCACGGATTTGGTGTAAACTATTGTGAGCCTAATATGGTATATACTTACAATGCCTCGCCCTTACAAGTGGCGGCCTCAAAAGGTCACCTTGCCTTGGTAAAACGACTTATTGAGCTGGGTGCCGACCTTTCCTACAAAGATAAATACGGCGGACGTGCCTATCATTACGCTCTGCGCAACAAGCAGAAAGCAGTTGCCGAGTATATCAAATCGGTAGAGCCTGCCCAGTGGCACGACGAGGAAGAGCGCTTACGAGCCTTAAAAACCAACAAACTTCCCGAAGGACTCATCGCCTTATTGCGCGCTACCGATAGGCGTATTCCATTGCCTGAATGCAAATATACAAGCTTTGTAGCGTTTGCCCCACTGAGTGATGTCAAGGAAGTAAAGTGGAAAAACAAAAAATTCCTCGACCTCCTTTCCGATGCCGATAGGTATGGCGCTGAAGGCTTTTTGGTGTGGTATCCTAAGAATAAAAAACTCGCTTTTGCCGATTACGAACACGGAACTTTCACCGAACTTTGTACCTTTGAAGCGTTTATGGCAAACCCTTCCGCACAAATTAATAAAATTTTTGAGTAATATGAGATACTATCATTTGAAAACGTTTTTCCTGCTGGCTATACTATCTTTATATAGCAGTTGTGGCTATGAGATACCTGGTAAAGATAAGCACCCTGAAATTCCAGAGTTTAACGGCTTTGACAAGGATCTTTTTGTTATAGATACTCTCCTTACAGAGGTACAGCTTATGGGCACTGATAAGGTTATCTACGACTCTACTGATAAATTTATTTATCTAAGAAAAGGAGATGAATGGTTTTTGCTTGATAAAGACTTTAAAATTAAGCAAAAGATAAATGCCAAAGGAGATTTTGGTGGAAATAAGACTTTTTATGATAGGAAAGAAGATGAAAAATATAGAATTATTATCTACAAATATACTTATCCTTGGGAAAAAGCTGAAAAAGTAAAGGAATTGCAGTATTTGGATCATGATAGCATTGTTAAGAACTATGCTGTTCCGAAAGATGAAAATGGAGCATATGATTTAGAGGAGATAACGAAGATAAACAAACAATATATTGATAACCAATTAGGTGTCATAGAAAAAATAATTCCAGTAGACTTCCACTCTATTGTGTGCATAGGTAGCAAAGGAGAATACTTTACTGAAGATTATAAATATAACCATTATTACGAGATAGAAGACACTAAAACAACTAGTTATAGCTATTTGGGAGATGATGAATTCAATGACAATCTATATGAATTTGATTGGGTTACCTTAGGAAACCATGGAGGAGGGAATCATTTTGTTTTCTGGTTTATACCTTATGGTTACAGATACTATACTTTTAAAATAGGGAATGACTCTATCCAATTTAAATGGAATACTAAAAGCTCAAGACAAATCATCCAATTAAAAGACCTTTGGGACGATAGAGTTTTGATTTACAAAGATGGTGAGAATGGAGGGGAATTATATAGCATTTCCTCAATGAAAAAATAGAAAAATCTTTAAGAACTTAAAAAAACACAAATATATGAACTTAGAAGAACTTAGAGATTATTGTCTTTCCTTACCTCATGTAACGGAGGATATGCCTTTTGATGAGGATATTTTGGTATTTCGGATCTGTAATCGTATTTTTGTGCTTACAAGTTTAAATACAGTCCCCTTGCGTGTGAGCCTCAAGTGCAACCCCGAGCGAGCAATAGAACTCCGTGAGCAGTACCCCGATAAGATTGTAGCGGGCTACCACCTGAACAAAAAACATTGGAATACAGTACTCTTAGAAGGCTTATCTCTTTCCCTTATCAAGGAAATGATACAGCACTCTTACGAGCAAGTACTCTCCAAAGTACCAAAAAAGTTAGCCAATTCACTCATTGCTAATTAGCAAATTAAAGTTATGTTCTCAAAGCTCAAAGATTTCTTTTGTAAAACCTATCCAGTTTTTGGATATGAATTCTTTATTCCTGTAGCTCTCTATAAGCGTATAGAAGCAGCGGAAGGAGAGGTCAGCCCCAAAAGTATTAGATATTTCTTTAGCAAAGCGCCTTATGCCCTTAGTAAAGCACAGCTACAGATAATCCAAGAAGCCAACAAACTCTTTTTTGTACAAATAGCATTCTATGAAGAAGGAAAAAGAGAGCATTTTCAGAAAGAAATGGAGGATTATAAGGAAGTATTTCCATTTTGGACAGTCTTTCCTCATAGTTTCTATGGGGCTCCTCGCTGGAATCAGGGCTATGAGCAGCATTATAGAGACACTTTTTTAGAATATTGGCACTCCTTACCCTCAGAAGAACAGGAAAAATATATGGATAAATATCATTGTCCGGAGGATTGGCGGCTTTGGCTTGAGGATTACCGCAAATGGAGCAAAGAAAAAGGAACTTTTTAATAAAATAAATATGTTAAACGAAAATATCCTACATCGTATTCAAGCCCTTGGAGGCAATACCAGCCAAGTGAAAGGCTCTTCCCTTGCTGATGACCTATTAGCTATTACTTTTGATACCGTACTCTATCCCAAGCCTGAGGACACTCCCTGGGCAAAGGCAGAAGATACTGAGCCTATTTATGGTATAGGCGAATGGGTAGATGCCCATAGGGAGCTTTACCAAACCGATAAAAAGGCTTTCTATGACCAAATGATTGCTCAGTTCTATCAACTTACAGAAGAACCTTACGGGCAACACTTTTGGACAGTCAGCCTCTTTACCCCTTTCAAAGAAGGTACTGATGACTATGAAGAATGGTATGACGATTTCTCCGATGAGGAATTTACAGACCTCACTGAAATTATAAAAGTTACAGGAGACAAGACACCTGATCTTATACAATTGTTCTATACCTCTGGCTATCCTGACCATATATACATAGCCCTAAGCGACCCTAATGGAGAAAACCCAACTCTCTTTGGTACCGATCATGAGGTGTTTTTCAATGAAATAGATAATATGGGTACCTTAGAGGACTATCTCAATACTCTAATGACCCCTGAAGAGCTTATAGAAATAGTAGAGAAAGCATTAACCAAATGAGACAGAAATTTACACTTATCACTTTAGGTGTCCGCGACTTTAAGAAAGCTCTTGCCTTTTATGAGAACTTAGGCTGGCAGAAGTCGGACAAAAGTATGGAGGAGTATGCTCTTTTCCCTTTGGGAGGAATTGTATTAGGACTATATCCTTTACAAGAACTCTCCGAAGATACTACACTACCTTATCAGTCAAGTGCATTTACAGGAATAACGATTAGTTATAATGCTAAATCAGAAACAGAAGTAGATGCTGTTTTATCCAAAGTTAGTGAATTAGGAGCTACTATTGTCAAGCCAGCTCAAAAAGTATTTTGGGGTGGATATAGTGGCTATTTCAAGGACTTGGACGGCTACCTCTTTGAAGTTGCTTATAATCCTTTTTGGGAGTTTGACGAAAATGACAATTTAAAATTATAATTCAAAATGACAGAAACAGAACAAACCCTACGCCAGCGTTTCACTGCTTTCTTGCAAGCGATGTACGACTGGGAAACAGAATCCAACAGAGTAGATGAAGAAGAAGTGGAGAAAAAGAAAACGCTCTCTTGGGAAGACTTTTGTAAGCAACAAACCGAGCTTCGTATCCCTATTTATAAGTAATACATCACCGAACGCGAACGCAAATATGGTGGCGCTGAGTACACCAGTCACGTCTTTCCTCCTAACTACGATCCTTCTAAAGAAAGCATTACCGAGGTGCAAATCTCAGGCAAAAAAGCCTCTATCTTTACCGACAGAGAGTATGCAAGAATGAATTACAAGCGCGAGTACAAATACAAACTTGTAGAAAATCGCTGGCTATTAGATACTATCAAAGAACAGTATTTGCCTGAAAACAAAGATCCTGAAAAGTGGAAGAGTGTGATTATATAAAAATACCATTTTCTCTTGTGAATTACAATATACTTGCCCTTCTATTAATAGCTCTTTTGGCTTGGACGTTTATACTCATTTGGTTTTCCAAGAAAAACAAACAAGAAAGGATGAAAAGGCAACAACTTTTAGCCCAGATAAAAGAACAACTCCCTATTCCCACATTCAAAGAGTTGTTACAAGCTTTAGAAGCCTTGAACTATAACCCTGCTCAGTGCTATTTTAAAACAAATACTTTTGAGCAAGGAAATGTAGCTGTGAATAACGCTTGTCTTCTGCAACGAGAAAACCAATGGGTGGTATGCCTTGCCGATACTCGTTGCTTCTGTGATGAACAGTCTTTTGATAGCGAACAAGAAGCCTGCGAAAACTTTGTATATAAATATTTTCTCCTTAGTAAAGAAGAAATTAATTGGTTAAAGCAATGAACACATCAAGTTATAACACCAAGTTTGGCACTCTTGCTTTCTCACAAAAAGTGGGAGACGAGTATTTTTGGGAGGCTTCATTCCAGTGGAAAAGTGATTTCTACAAAGAAACTTTACAGCTGCCTTTTTCTGTGTTTAGCAAAAGTAAAACCATCACGCCTGATACTATTGCTTTTATTGAAAAAATCCTTGCCAGTGCAGATAAACTCATTGCCAAAGCTCTTTCTTATTTTCAAGAACAACTGCTGATAGGCTCAGAAGGCTTTCCTCTTTCAGAAGAAGAAAAACGATTTCTAAGAGTTCCCTTGCAGGAAGTCCCTTTTGAAAATCCACAGTTCCTATTCTATGACAGCAAAGAATGGCTACTGCATTTCGCCGAAGGTAGTTTCAGCTTTTGCGAACCTTATGGCGTTTCTTTTCATTTTAAAGATGAAGAACCTATCCTAATAGAAAACTTAGAAGATGCTGAAGAAATATAATCAACTTAGATTATTTAATAAATAAAAAAAGTATGAACAGAATTACAGAAACAGAACAAAAACATTCCTTTGAACTTCCTGCTTTTTACAAGGAAATCCTCAACAGTTTTGATTTATATTGCCTTTATCAGTACAAAGGCAAAGATTTGGATATTAAAAATCGTAACCTCCTTTTTGAAAAGCTGAGCAGAGACTATCAAGCGTGGCAATTACTACAATATCTTGATGAACCTAATACTGAAAATACTTTTGTTTTTGGTAGTCTAGGTGATGACTCCAGACTATACTTCAACCTCTCCGATGGGTCAGTTTGGGACTATTGGCTTGACGATAAATCTACTCACAAAATAGCTAATAGCTTTGATGAATTACTTTCAGAAGCTACTTTAGAAGAAAAAGAATAAACCTAACTTGCTAATTATACTATGAAATATTTTAAAACCGAATGCAAGAACCTTTTCCTATCACCCAAACGACTGTTTTACGTTTTGGTGTTTCCCTTGGTTATCTTTGGGTTCTTTGCGGCTATTTTCTACAAAGGGGTGCCTCGCGACCTGCCTATGGCGTATATCAATTACGACCAAAGTCAGCTGTCCGAAAACCTTTTGCGTATGCTCGATGCTACCCCTAACATCGACCTAAAAACCCAACTCACCGACGAAAAAGAAGCCCAACGCCTTATCCAGCAACAACAGATCATGGGCTTTATCGTCATTCCTCAAGACTTCCAACAAAAACTCTTCAAGGGTGAAAACCAATCGGTGATCTGTTATACCAATAACCAGTTTATGCTCGGTGCAGGCCTTATCCAAAAGGATTTCCAAACCACCATAGGTATGTTCTCGGCTGGTCTTGTGATGAAAAAGAAGATGCAAAAAGGACAACAAACCGAGAAGGTACGTGCCGAAGCCCAAACCGTAAAGGTAGATGACCACGGGCTATTTAACCCTTACTCTAACTATGCCTTTTACCTGCTCACAGCACTGCTGCCCATGATGCTCCAAATGATAGTGATGATGGTAACAGTCTATGTATTGGGCGTAGAACTGCGCTATCATCAGGGCAAGCACTGGCTCAAGCAAGCAGGTGGTAGCCCGCTGAAAGCCTTGGTTGGCAAACTCCTGCCTTATACCTTGGTGCTTTTCTTTGTAGCGTGGTGGATGAATTACCTACTCTTTGGGCTTGTAGGTACCCCTCTGCATATCCCGATGTTCAATGTGGTACTCATTACTTTTGCCTTAGTTGTTATCTATCAGATTATAGGGATTACTATTGTATCCTTTGCTCCCGATTTCCGATTAGCACTTACGGTAGGTAGTGGTTTTACTGCCATTGCTTTCTCCTTTGCTGCCTATACCTTTCCTATGGAAGGACTCCCAAGGAGTATGCAGTACTTGGCACAGCTATTCCCCTATGCCCATTTTATGAAATACTATGTCAATCGCGCTATCAAGGGCATTCCTATGGAAATGACATGGCAACCCCTTTTGGCCTTGCTTCTCTTTGGTTTGCTGCTTATAGTGGCTTACCCTATGTTTGTAAAAAAAATAAAATCAGGTGGTTATGAAAAAATTTAGACAGTATATTTATCAAAGTTCAGCCGACTTTACCCGTGCAATGCTTTGGGAAGCCAAATATATATCCCGTGATAGGGCGGTGTTCTTTTCATTTGTGATAGTAGCCGTATTGGTCTCCTTCCTCTATACCTACCTATATTCGGAAGAGACCTTACAGGAACTCCCTATTGGGGTGGTCGATGAGGACAATACCTCCCAAAGCCGACAGCTACTACGTATGATTGATGCTAATAGTGGCGTGGCCATTTACAGTAGTTACCTAAACCTCTCTGAAGCCCAAAAAGCCTTTCAGCAAGAGCAAATACGTGGAATTATTGCCATTCCCCCCAGTTTTTCTCGTGATCTGCAACGTGGAGAGCAGCCCTCCATATCCGTTTATGCTGATGCTTCCTATATGCTCTATTACAAACAGGTACTTACTGCCGCAAAAATATCGGCTACTTACCTCAATGCTGGGGTAGAGATGAAGCGCACTTCTGCACAAGGTAAACTCCCTTCTCAAGTTCGTGATGAGGCAATGCCCGTAAGTGCCAAAGTGGTAAGCCTATATAACCCTTCTTCGGGATATGCTACCTTCCTGATTCCTGTGGTCTTGGTCATTATCTTCCAAACGACCATTCTTACATCGGTAGGCATCTTAGGGGGCACCATGCGAGAGAGCAATAAGTTGCGCAAAATATATCCCAATTCAAGCAGTTTCTGGGGGGCACTACCTATTGTAATGGGTAAGGCCACCACTTATTTGGCTCTCGCTATGGCTATCTTACTCATTAACTTAGGTATTGTAATGCCGCTCTTTGGTATCCCTGTGCGTAGTTCCATTCTCAGTACAATGGTATTCATGGTACCTTTTATCCTTTCTATTGTGTTTATGGGGCTTTGCTTGCTGGGTTTTCTTCGCCGTAGGGAAGATGCCATTATGCTCATCATGTACACTTCGTTGCCTTCGGTAATGCTCACTGGTTTTTCATGGCCTACGGTAGCCATGCCAGAGTGGTTACATGCCTTCTCCTATATAGTTCCTACCACCTTGGGGGCTAAAGGCTTTGTTTCTATCACCCAAATGGGCGCCAGCCTCTCCACCATACTCCCCTACTGGGCAGGTATGTGGGGGTTGTGTTTGTTCTACTTGGTACTGGCAGGGTTCTCTATAAGAAGAATCATAAATAGTGACTAATGATAAGAAATACAATAGATATATAATTTACTTGTAGTCAGATACTTATTGAAATTATATCATTTTTTTCAAAAAAAGTTCATTTTTTCTTTGCCGGTTTGGAAAAAAGCAGTATCTTTGCACCGTCTTAGAAAGATATGAATTGCGAAAATAGCTCAGTTGGTAGAGCGCAACCTTGCCAAGGTTGAGGTCGCGGGTTCGAACCCCGTTTTTCGCTCTTTTTTTATGCCCTGTCATAAAGGCTCGGATGGTGGAATCGGTAGACACGCTGGACTTAAAATCCAGTGGGCAGCAATGCCTGTGCGGGTTCAAGTCCCGCTCCGAGTACGAATTTACTTTTTAAGTACTTGGTATTTAATTGGTTAGGTTTTAGAAAGTGTGATTTTTCCCAACATTTTCCCAACAATTTAAAAAAAGTACATTCTCTAAAGGATATTTTCCTTCAAGAGTAGAGTGAGAAAATTTAAAAATCATTACTTTTTTAAGTAGTGATTTTTTTGCTTTTATATTAACTCTTAAAAATATTTGACTATGGAAACAGCTGTAACATTTGCTACTTCTGATGTAGATAAACTAAATTCAATAAAGGATTTTATAAAGTCTTTAAATGTACCTATCATTCAAGAAGAAGACATACCTCAGCCTATTGAAATGACGCCAAGATTAATGGCTTTTCTTGACGAAATAGAAACACGTAACACTCCTTTTGAAGAGTGTGAAGACTTTGATGTTATGATTAATGAAGTAGCTTCTGAATATGGAATCTCCCTATAAAATAAAAGTAGAACCTAAAGCAAAAGATGATTTAAGAGAAGCTGTTGCTTATTATATAAGTGTTGCTCCATCTAAAATTGCAAAGAACTTTCTTAAGGAATATTTATCTATTAAGGACTTTATAAAACACTTTCCTCACCAACATAAATATAGAGGAGACCTTATAGGAGTTCCTATGAAAAAATATCCCTACCTTGTATTTTATAAGGTAGATGATACGAAAAGAGAGATTATTATTAAAGCCATCTTTAATACCTACCAAGATACCAGCAAATATCCTAAATAAAAAAATGAAGAGGCTATCTAAATGTTCTTTAGGTAGCCTTATCTTTTATTAGAATAGAGATAGAATTAATCTTTGAAATACTTGAAATGGCTGAGACTTTTAATTTTTAATATTAGAAAATTATTACTCCTTTCTAAAAGTCCAAAAACAGCAAAGGAACAAGTATCTTCCCAAAATCAAATTTTTCCTTTGTTTATCTCTTGATAAATCAATTTTAAACTTATATTTACCATTTTTTCTAAAAATGAGGGATTTTATTTTAAACTTTTCTCCGTTTCTTTATTCTCTTTCTCTTTTACTTCTGTTTCTTCAATTTTAGCTTTACCATAGATAACAATATAGTCATCTTGATATTCAAACTTGTTTTTTTAACAAGTTAGATATATGAACTCTCTTCATAGTATTTACTTCTTGAGTTCTATTTTTGTTATTTATAGACTTTTTAGGATTATTATTTATTTCTTGTTTACTTATTAGAGATTCAGTTTTTTGTCTACGAAGTAAGTTTAAAACATTTCTCATATTCATCTCTATTAGAAAATATAGTAGTTCTTCTACTTCCTCTTTACTCTCTATAAGTCTTACAAGTTCTTGATTAGGTATAAAATCTTCATAGAAAGAACAACCTTCCGAGTGATCTTCTTTATTTTTCACCCTAAAAAAATAGTATTTTTTCTACAATAATGAATTAAAAAAGCGTAGAGGGTTTATTTCAAAATTACCAAAACTCCTAATAGTTCTGACGCTACAACCTTTAGCAAAGTTTTTCATCATTTATGATTTGTAATTTGTAATTATTTTGTAATTTTGCGACATATAACAAAATATACACTATTATGGAAAGAATATTTTTATTATACCTATTGTCTTGTATTACTTTTAGCCTCAAGGCTCAAGACTATAAAGTAAAAAAAGGAGAATTGCAAATTGAAGGGACTCCCGTAGCCAAATTAGAAAAGAAAGAGGGTAAGTACGAGTTTAGCGACCTTAGCGGTAATTTTATGTATAAAGCGGTACTCACGGAAAAAACTGCTCAAAACAATCGTGCTCCTCATCGCTGGGTGGAACTCACCGGCAACAATGGTAAAGTACGGGAAATCCCCTTGCCCGATAAACTAAAATTTACCTTTTCGGGTGAAAAAGCTATTGTGGATAATATGCTCAAATCTAACACTGGTCTACTTACTGTCAAAGGCATTGACCCTGAAGTAGTAAAAACTTTCTTCTCTACCGAAGACCGCCAATTCTCTAACAAATGGGACCCTATCTTTGAAAGAGTAAAATCCGAAATCAAAGCAGAAGACAAATTAGAAGAATCTGATAGAATTACTATCAAAGAAGGGGGCATCTTCAAAAAAGAAAAGCGAATAGGCTCTTATACTAAAAAAACTAACCCTTTAGGCGGCTCAGTAACCGCCTACGATTTTGCTTTTTATGATGTAAAAGGTGAGTTTATCGCTTCATCTAAATTCACTTCAATGGTAGATAGTGAGTACTACAATATCCAAACTTTTGATGGCAAAACACTACCCGTATTCGTGCCTCTCATTGGTTTTTCAAGTGATTTAGAAAAACGTTTAGTGATGAAACTCTATGCCAATGGTTATCCTTTTGGCGATATGGCTCCTTACTTTGCCCAATATGAAGAAGACAAAAAAAACGCACAAGATGCTGCTCAACAGGAAAGAATAGCCCAAGCACGGAAACAGAGTATAAACTTTTACGACGTAGAAGGCTATGTGTTAGACCCCCAAGGCAACAAACTCAATGGACTTATCACTATTGAATTTGAATCAATTGAAGCAATACTGAACAAAAATATAATTATTGCCATTACTGAAACTAATCAGGTAAAACTTAAGCGAGATGGTACTGAAACTATATACAATGCTGCCGACAATGTAGTTTTTGGAGTAGGCGATAGAACTTTCTTAGGTACTCATAGCGGCCGTGAAGTGAGCTATATCTTTAAAGTAGAGGACAGTACAAATATTCATTTTTACGAAATTCTCTATACCAACAACGGTAACTACGTGCTTTCACATCCTAAAATGCCCGAGGCATACCTCATCAAAATAGGTAGCAAACCTGCTCTGTATGTAGGTGATAAAGACTCATTCCGACGTATCAAAACTCCTGAAGAAGTGCAAAAACTTGTATCAGACTATCTCCAATGCCCCGCTATTAACCCCGCTGACTATAACACCACAAATAAAGAAAGCCTCATAGCACTCATCAACGATTACACCGCAAAGTGCAAATAATAAAAAATCAGGCGCGTTAGGAAAACATCTTCAACGCGCCTATTATTTAGCAGATTCTCATCACAGCCTTAGAATACTCGCGCAATTCTGCTACTTGAGCATCGTTGATGGCTACTATTTTGCCCATACGTATCCCTTGTATGATAGATTTCGCGGTACATTCGGCTACTTCCAAATAGTCGAAGGCTTTTATTAGTGAAGCACCTACTACTACAGCAGTGGCATTGCGTACTATTACGGCAGTACCTATAACTCTCTTCTCTTTTAATGATAATATTGCCAGTAGGAATTTTCTCTTCTTTGAAACTAAAGACAAATGCAAGCCTGAATCTAATACCTTTATATAAAAGACTATAAAAGATAAATGGGATAGCATAGAATCTTTTCCTGTATCCCCTTCTTTTTCTTTTATATGTTCATTCTTTACAAATATCCTGTCTTCTCTGGTTGGGACATATTTCTCCTCCAAGAATAGTTTTTTATTCCTGAGGTAATATCTTCTTCATAGAAAACCTGCTGAAGGAGAGATAGATTTGAGTATTGACTTAATCGCTCAAAAAAGGGTGCATATTCCTCTTGGTAGGTCATGATCTTATTTATTTTCTTACCCAACAAAGATACAACTTTCCAAAAGGAAAATCAATAGAAAGCATCCTCTTTTTTAGCAACCCTACTTTTTCTTATGGAGCAGTTTTAATAAACTTTCTTCGGTAAAGGATTTAGGGTCATATGACAACTTTTCTAATGTATCTTTTCCTGTATGATACTGATAGACCCCATTTTTATCTTTGAAAAAATAGTTATATTCTATCACAATAGGTACTTGTCCTTTTCCTCCATCACAGGGAGAAATGACATCTACGGTAGAGCCGACAAAGCTCATGGTCTCGAAATCACAACTATTGTCTATTATCTTGTCCTCAATCAGTAGTTTATCCTTGGTTGCAAAACACAACTTTAAGTCCTTTATTTCAGAGGTCACAGGAAGCTCCCCTATAACGCTATAGTTGCCTCTATTGTCCTTTTGGTAACGAATAATCTTGTGATCCCGAACCACAAAAGGCACCAATGAATGCTGGTAGGAATATGATGCCTTGTAATTTTTGTCTTCCATTATTGCTTTACTCAGTGAGTCAACAGCTATAACCGTGAGTTTTTCAGGACTATAATTCATTTGATAGTAGTCTATACCATCATAATAATACCCTTTATCTTTTATATATTTCAGGTGGGTTATATCCTTCACTGCCGACATATCTACTGCTTTTTGCTTCCATGCTATTCTCTCATAATTGGTAAAATACTCATCGGCTCCCCTTCTTACCAAGTTCATTTGTGGCAAATATACAAAATTCTCATGTGGGTAGAAATAAACTTTTTGACCTTTTATTGAAGTTATCCCCTGCCACCAATAAAACCATATCCTTCCATCGTGAAAATCCAACAGCTCTTCCCATAGTCCATAGCTGCCGAAAGTAGCTTCTGTAAACTTGTGATTCCCTATATTCAATAATTGAAAATTCTGAGAATGATCTTTCAGATTAAAAGCATCATCTGTTGTATAAAAAGTGTCTTCATCATAGAGAAAATTAACATCTCTCCTCTCCTTGAATTGTACGGTTTGGGGATCTAAGCCCTCTATCTTCTGTAGGTACTCATCTGCACTATTATGCAGTTCCTCCTTATAGAGAAATACCCCTGTATCCCCTTTTACTAAGAACCATTTGTCCCTAAAACTTGAAATCACAGTTACCTCCTTAGGCAATCCCTCTACAGCCTCCTTTTTGAACTTGTTTTGCTTGTCATACGGGTCAAATGATACTCTATACCACTGTCCCCCTATACGAAAAGTACGCTGTCCAAAATGTTCTACATTCTTGGCGGAAAATGCCCTTATAGGTATTTTTTCTTTATCATCTAAAGCATAATTATTGATGAAGTAATACCAATTTTCATCTGCAATTACCATGTAACGCATCTGGTCATCCATGGTTACAAAGCGTGCCTTTCTTCCTACATTGGGAAGCAATTTCTTGTTATAACTCACCAAGCTAATCCCATTAGGATCTCGGACGATAGTTACCCAATAGGCCTTGCCTCCTTCATTTATCACCTCATAAGTTGTAGGTCTGTGATAATAATAACATTCACTCGCTTGTAAAAAGGAAATATTCACAAAGAATAAGATGAGCAGTATTTTTATTCCTCTATTCATAAGGTACTATTTTAAGAAATAGCAGCAAGAAATGTGCCAACATAAAATATAGCTATAATAAAAAAATCACTACCTTTGTCCCAATGGAACGCAAGATTATTCATATTGATATGGATGCTTTCTTTGCTTCGGTGGAGCAGCATGATGATCCCTCACTTAAGGGAAAAGCGATCGCTGTGGGGGGCGAAGGGGCACGAGGAGTGGTAGCTGCTGCCAGCTATGAGGCTCGTCGTTATGGGGTGCGCAGTGCTATGGCTGGGGCTACAGCACGACAACTGTGTCCACAGCTTATTTTTGTCAAACCTCGCTTTGATAGATACCGAGAAGTCTCTATGCAGATTCGCGCTATCTTCTACGAATATACCGATCTTGTGGAGCCCCTCTCCCTTGACGAAGCCTATCTTGATGTAACCACTAACAAAATGAATATTCCCTCGGCAACCCTTATCGCACAAGAGATACGGACTAAGATATTTCAGCAAACAGGACTTACTGCCTCGGCGGGTATCTCCATCAATAAGTTTATCGCTAAGATTGCTAGCGATTACAACAAACCCAATGGGCAAAAGACAGTCTCTCCTGAGGAGGTATTGGACTTCTTGGCCGACTTGGACATTAAGAAATTCTATGGTATAGGTAAGGTAACTGCTCAGAAGATGTACCAAAAGGGTATTTTTACAGGAGCCGACCTACGCGCCCGAAGCCTTGAGGAGCTACAAGCCTATTTTGGAAACAATGGGGATTATTTCTACCAAATAGCCCGAGGGATACACCTAAGTCCTGTTCAGCCTTTCCGCTTGGTAAAGTCCATAGGGGTGGAACATACTTTTGAGACAAATATCTCCAGTGAGGTTTTTATGCAAGAACCCCTTCAGAGACTTTGTGAGGAGGTTACTCAGCGACTTACTAAGAAGAAACTACTTGCCAAAACCATTACCCTCAAGCTCAAGTATAGTGATTTCAAGCAACAAACTCGTAGTCGTACCCTGATTGATTTTGTGGGAGATAGTGCCACTATCTATAAGGTTATCACCGAGCTACTTTATCAGGAACGATTACGAGAGTCTGTACGACTCTTAGGCGTATCGCTTAGCCATTTCAACTACCCTACTATGGAGGACGAGCAACCTCAATGGGTACAACTACAATTTGACTTTCCCCAATGGGAGGAATATCCTAAAAGGTAATTTATTTTTAAAAATCATAGAACCAAAGATATTTTTTACTATTTTTGCACTTCATTAATTCAGAACTATGGCAAATCAAGAAGACATTTTCAAAAAAGTAATCTCACATGCCAAGGAATATGGTTATATTTTTCCTTCAAGTGAGATCTATGACGGGCTAAGTGCCGTATATGATTACGCACAAAATGGGGTAGAACTTAAGAAAAACCTCCGTGAATACTGGTGGAAAGCAATGGTACAACTCCATGAAAATATCGTAGGGATAGATGCAGCTATCTTCATGCACCCCACCACTTGGAAGGCATCAGGTCATGTGGATGCCTTCAACGACCCCCTTATTGACAACAAGGATTCTAAAAAACGCTACCGTGCCGATACTCTGGTGGAGGACTATGTAGCGAAAATAGAAAATGAGGCCGAAAAAGAATTTTTAAAACTTAAAAAGAAATTAGACGTCAATGATTTCAATGATTTTAATGAGTGTAGGTCTTTTTTTAATGGTTTAATGAAGCTTTTCATTGAAAATGGACCCGGATTAAAAGATTATGATTCTTTTAAGGCTTTCTATTTATCAGAAGCCAAAGATGGGGAAACAAAACTAGATATGTATGACAAAATTTTCAAAAAACTACATAAAGCCTACACTACCCTAGACTTCTTGGGTAAATTGCTTGAAAAAGAGGACTTAGCTGGTGTAAAAACACTTATTGAAAATTTGGAAATCGTTTGTCCTATTTCTGGCACTAAGAACTGGACAGAGGTAAAGCAATTCAACCTCATGTTCGGCACCAAGCTCGGCGCTACTTCCGAAGGAGCCATGGACTTGTATCTACGTCCAGAAACAGCTCAGGGGATATTTGTCAATTTCTCCAATGTACAGAAGACAGGACGTATGAAGATTCCTTTTGGAATTGCTCAAACAGGAAAGGCTTTCCGCAATGAGATTGTGGCTCGTCAGTTTATCTTCCGTATGCGTGAGTTCGAACAAATGGAAATGCAGTTCTTTATCAAACCTGGTACCCAACAAGAATGGTATGAGCATTGGAAAAAGACCCGCCTCAATTGGCACCTTTCCTTGGGCTTGGGCGCTGAAAACTACCGCTTCCATGACCATGAGAAATTGGCACACTATGCCGATGCTGCTTGTGATATAGAATTCCGCTTCCCATTTGGGTTCAAGGAATTAGAAGGTATTCACTCTCGTACTGATTTTGACTTGGGCAACCATGAGAAATATTCCGGTAAGAAACTACAATATTTTGACCCTGAAGAAAATAGGAGTTATGTTCCCTATGTATTGGAGACATCTGTGGGGCTTGACCGCTTATTCTTGGCTATCTTCTCCCACAGTCTACAAGAAGAAACCCTTGAGGATGGGGAAACACGTACTGTATTGCGCTTACCTTTCGTACTTGCCCCTACCAAAGTAGCGGTATTGCCTTTGCTCAAGAAAGATGAGTTGCCTGAGCTTGCTTTGCAGATCTTCAATGATTTGAAATATGACTTTAATGTAGCGTATGATGAGAAAGATGCAATAGGTCGTCGTTATCGTAGGCAGGATGCCGTAGGCACGCCTTTCTGTATTACGGTGGATCACCAATCCAAGGAGGACAACACCGTTACCCTACGCCACCGTGATACCATGGAGCAACAACGTGTACCTATTTCTGCCCTTAGAGAGCTTATCCTTAAGGAAGTAGATATGAACCAATGGCTTAGAAAACTGAATAAATAAGCCTATTTATGAATGAGTCAATGAGCTAATTAGCTAATTGGCTCATTATTTTTTATTACCATAATCAGCGGGAATTTCTCCCCAAAGTTGGGTCTCCCACTTGAGAATAGGATTACTATAAGTATGGGTATGTAACCACTTTTCGGCACGTTCTATCAGTTCAAAGACTTTCTTATTGGCGGCTTCCAAAGGGAGTTTGGTCTTGCATCTCTTTTGTTTTACCCACGAGATAGCTATTTTACTGTCGGAATAGATCGTGCGAGTATCCCCAGAGAGGGATAACTGCGCCAAGGCATGCACTATGGCCAAGAACTCCCCTATATTATTGGTAGCCCTTAAAAAAGGACCTTGAGAGAAATAAACCGCCCCTGTGGAAAGGTCTATGGCACGATAATACATGGTACCTGGGTTGCCACTACAAGCCGCATCTACAGCAATGCTATGGGTATCATAAGGCGCTGTTCCACTCGGAAGTAGTGGAGCAGGTGTATTTTTCTTCCCTACGTGCTCCCAATAGTTCTCATTGAGTGCCTTTTGAGCTTGCTCTTTGGTAGGAAAAGACTTATATTTGGCGGTTGGATAGCCAGATATATTCTTCTTACACTCCTCCCAAGAGGAAAAGACACCTATATTATAACCTTCCCATACAGTATAGTATTTCTTTGCCATAATTATTTGAGAGAATAATAACGAGATAACACATCGGTAAGGCTACGAATGGAATTTTTTGTCCATTGTAAGCGCAATAATAGCTGCTCCTCTTCAGAAAGTCGCCAATTGAGATCTGAAGCGCGTAGCTTGGTAGTCAGGTATTGGAGAATGATAGCCACACTGACGGAGATATTAAGGCTCTCGGTGAAGCCAACCATTGGAATGGTCAAGTAAGCATCGGCTTGGGAGATTACCTGTTGGGAAAGACCATCCCTTTCTGTTCCAAAGAAGAACGCACTTTTGGGGGTTATATCAAACTCTTGTAAGGGTACCGCCGTAGGAGTAGGCAGGGTCGCTACAATCTGGTAACCCTGTGCTCTTAGGGTATCTATACAAGGTTGCACCTCGGCATATCGTTGAGTGGTTACCCATTTCTCAGCACCCATAGCTATTTTGGCATCTAATCGCTTGCCATATTTCTCCTCTATCATATGTGCTGTCTGCACACCAAAAACCTCACAAGTACGAATCACAGCACTGGCATTGTGCATCTGGAAAACATCCTCTATGGCTACGGTAAAGTGTTGGGTTCTATTGGCAAGAATCTCAGTAAACCGCTCCTTGCGCTCCTGGGTAATAAAGTCTTCTAAATAAGTGAGTAATCGTTGTTCTTCCGTCATTGTTTTAGTATTTCTGTTTTACAAAAAGCATCCCTATTTTCTTGAAAACTTGATATATTTTTGCCTTTATAAGATCTATTTTTTCATCTATAAAAGCCTCCTTGCTAATATACAAAAAGGTAAGCAATATAGTTATCAATACAAAGAGAATCGCTCCTATTATAGCTTGCCATGGCGTGAGCTGATTATGGAAGAAGCTATAAAGCCCCATACCTGTAAAGCTTCCATAGAGGAGTATATAATGAATCACATAGATAGAAAGGGTGTTTTGTCCTATTTTCTGCAATGTTGGAGAGGTGATTACATTGCGAAGAATCATAAAAAGGGCAAAGAAGAGCAGCACATTCCCTATACGCTTTATCAGATAGTCCCCATGAGTGATAAGTTGTAGGGAGTATATCTGTGAGAGATCACCTATTTTCCCCATCCAATAAGGAAAAGTTAGGAATATAATACCCAAAACGATATACCACACTATAGAATTGCGATACAGGTTAGGATTTTCTCGGTTTTTATAGAACAAAAAGCCTAGAAATCCCCCTAAAGAAGCATAACCAAACCAAGGAAAAATGGTAAATACAGAGCCATTGACTTTGGTAAAATAATTGGCTATAAATATAGGTAAGTATTGATAATTCAGGTGATTATATATAGGCTCAAAGAAGAAGGCAACAAAGGTTGTCCCCAGCATAATAAGTGACATCCGCAAGCGACTTTTCCGCTTATAAGTAAGCAGGTAGAAAGCTATAAGAAAGAGCAGGGAGAGACCTATGCAATGAAGTACGTCTACACACCTAACATTCATATCAGTATAACCTGGGGTAAAAAGGTTAAATATGTTGGCTCGTAGCAGGTAAGCAATGATGATTAGGTTGATCCCACGCCTCACTCCTTTCTGTACGCGTACATGATTCCATCCCATTTTGGCTGGATTCTGCTCCTTGATAAGTAAATAGGTAAAGATAAAGCCCGAAACTGTAAAAAATACGGGAGCAGTCATTCCTCTGATATAGTGCCAAGTGGCAAAAAGAAGATTATTTTCATCACGATACTCAGGAGCCAATAAGCCATCTATAAAATGCCCTTCGAGCATCATACAAATAGCAAAGGCCCTAATGATATCTATAAAAATTAATCGTGAAGTGGTTTGTTTCATTTTTGTTATGCTTGTAAAAAAGGATTGAGACGTTTCTCTTCTCCTATGGTAGTGGGCATGCCATGTCCACTATATACTTGGGTTTGTTCAGGTAGAGTGAGCAGTTGGGTGCGGATACTGGTAAGGAGTTGGTCGTAATCCCCCTTATAGAGGTCTGTACGGCCTATACTTCTGCGAAAGAGCGCATCACCTGAGATGACCATGTCTTGGCTTTCTATATAAAAAGCTATACTTCCTGGTGAGTGTCCTGGCACGAAACGTATGGCAATGGGGGTATCCTCCAAGTGAAGGAGGGTATGCTCATCTATAAAAATATAATCTCCGTTAAATTCGGGAAAATCAAAACCAAAAAGGCGACCATCCAAGGGGTTTCGTTCCAAGATTTCTTTCTCATTCGTATGCAGATGCACAGGCAAGGAGAATGTATCACATGCCCATTGAAGACCAAAAACATGATCTATATGAGCATGTGTCAGAAGGATTTTCTCTATAATAAGCCCCTTTTCCTTGATAAAATCTCGGAGCTTTACCTCTTCCGAATGAGTGATACAACCTGGGTCTATAAGGAAAGCCCTGCCTTGTGGGCTGTACAATATATAAGTATTTTCAGAAAATGGATTAAATGTAAATTGCTGTAATGTAAGCATTTTCGTATAAGTAAAGACGCTTTTTTTAAAGTTGCAAAGATACTATATTTTACAGATACAAGCAAAATCTTAGTGTTCAAAAAAAAATCTCTAAAAAAAACCAATATTACTTTCTCTCATATCCAAGATTTTTTTCGTATTTTTGCCTGCCTTATCTTCAGTATATGTCAATAGAATTTCAACATAACCAATCTGCTCATTGTGAAAATGGGGTAGCTTCCAACCTACTGAATTACTATGGCTTAAAACTCAGTGAGCCTATGATATTCGGGATTGGTTCAGGACTGCTATTCTTCTATTTTCCTTGGCTGAAAGTCAATCAAGCACCTGCTATCAGCTATCGCACTATGCCAGGACATATTTTCTCCAAGGTAGCACGTAGACTGGGGTTTCATGTAAGGCGTGAGCGGTTTTCCTCACCAAAGAAGGCACAACAAGTCTTAGATGAGAAGCTAAAAACAGGCTTTCCTGTAGGCTTGCAAGTGGGCGTATATCACCTAACTTATTTCCCCGATGCTTACCGTTTTCACTTCAATGCGCATAACTTGGTAGTATATGGCAAGGAGGGAGACACCTATCTTATCAGTGATCCTGTCATGGAGCAGCCCACAAAACTTAGCTCGCAAGAACTTGAGAAGGTACGCTTTGCCAAAGGCGTATTATCTCCCAAAGGACATATGTACTTCCCTACACATCTGCCCAAACATATCTCTTTGGAAACAGCGATTCGCAAAGGCATCAAAGAAACTTCCCAAAAGATGCTCGCCCCTGTACCTATCGTAGGGGTCAAGGCTATTAGATGGGTAAGCAAAGATATATTGCGCTGGTATGACAAGCGAGGGGTCAAAATCACCAACCACTACCTTGCTCAAATGATTCGTATGCAGGAGGAAATAGGCACTGGTGGTGGTGGCTTCCGCTTTATCTATGGAGCTTTCCTTGAGGAAGCCGCAGAAGTACTCAAAAACAATACCCTCAAGGAATGTTCTCAAGAGATTACTGCCATTGGCGATCTTTGGCGTGATTTTGCCGTAGAGGTAGCACGCTTATACAAGAACCGCAACCAAGCGCATCGTGCCGCTTATGAAGACCTTTCCCAAAGACTCTTGACAATTGCCCAACGCGAAGAGGCTTTCTACAAAAGGCTTAAGAAAGTTATTAGTGGTTAGTTATTAGTAGTTAGCAATTCAAAACTTAAATAAGATGATAAAGAAACAATATAGTATAAAAGAAGTATTTGATACACATATCAAGGATGGAGTAGTGCCCGAGCATACAGGCTTTCTCCTGCTGTATGACTTGGTGCGTTACTTCAGACCCAAACGGGCTAGCCATAGTATCTCTCTTTTGGAGCTTATCGGCTATCTACAGGAGAATCCTGCCCAATGTAAGATATTGGGGCAATATATCGGAGACTTGCTTACCCAACGCCATTTTGGCAGAATGATTTCGGAAGTGGGAATCTTACAGGATTCTAGCTTCTTTTACGAACTCAACAGGCGCCTCTCAGCCAAGATACTTCCCTTTCAGCCTGAAAAAGATACCTTACAATACATCCTCAACCAAGTGTTCTACCTACAAACGGATTATCAGTGGATTGAGCGCATAGACCGTAAGGAGTTTCGCCTACTCTTTGAGCTTTTAGGATTCAAAGATTTTTTTGCTCAAGAAAAACATGAGAATAACAGCCTTACCCAGCTCTGTGAGGCCATTGGACTAATCACGCAGCGTATGAGTGGGCGTACCTTGGAATCGGATATCATCCATATGGTACCTGAATACAGCTATTTAGAAAGTCCTTTTCTGAGTTTTGAAAGAGAGTTTGATAGCATGCGAGAGAGTATTCTACAAGGTGAACCCCTCAATGAGGAAAACCTTAACTACAAACAGCTAATGGTGCTCTTCCGCCAATGTCAGGACTTCGTACAACAAGCCTATAAGAATACTTCCAAGTATGGGATTACCATGCGGGTCAATCAAGGGCTCTTGCGCCTCAACCAGCAGCTATTACGTGTAAAAACCCTTATAGAGCTACTGGTAGTCAGCAGCAAAAGAGATAGGATTGACAACACTATCTGCATGGCTCTCAAGCTGATAGAATACAACTGTTACAAGAATAATATTCGTACCTTTATCAAGGAAAGTACCCAAACAGTTACCTACGAAATTACCCAGTTCAACGCCTCCACAGGAGAAAAATATATCACCGATACCCCCAAGGAATACCTCAAGATGCTCCGAGCCAGCCTTGGAGCAGGATTCATCGTAGGATTCTTATGTATCTTCAAAGCGCTATTGCACGAGGCACATACTAGTGCTTTTGGGCATGCCTTCCTCTATAGTATGAACTATGCCTTTGGCTTTATCCTTATCTACCTAACGGGGTCTGCACTGGCTACCAAGCAGCCTTCCATGACCGCTACCACGGTAGCTCGTGTAGTAGAAGAGGGTATGAAAAAACAATGTAAGGAAGAGGAAAAACACAGCGAGTTTGCCGAGTTTTTCGCGCGCTTATGGCGTTCGCAATTCATCGCCTTTGTAGGGAATGTCATCATGGCCTTTGCCGTTGCCTTGCTCCTTGTATGGGGAATAGAAGAAATCTGGGGAAAGAATATCGTCTCCCACAGCTGGGATAAGTTCCTCACCGATGCCTCTCCTATACACTCCAAACTGATCTTTCATGCCGCCATTGCAGGAGTATTCCTCTTTATCTCAGGTATTATTGCAGGGAATGTCTCCAATAAGCAGAAACACAACCGATTCGCTTACCGTATAGAGGAACACCCTATACTGAAACGAGCCCTAGGAGTAAAAAGAACTAAAAAATTAGCTGCTTGGCTTGACCACAAGCGCCCAGGGATTCTGTCCAACTTTTGGTTTGGGGTATTCATGGGAAGCACCGCCTCCATAGGAACTTTCTTTGACCTTGATTTGGATATACGCCACATCACTTTTGTCAGTGGAAACATAGCCATGGGACTTTATGGGGCTACTTTCCACTTAGTTTGGAGCATGTGGATATGGATTATTGTTGGATTAGTTACCGTAGGTTTTATCAACTTTATCGTTAGCTTTGGGCTCTCTCTTTGGGTAGCTTTCCGCTCTAGAAATATCCCTGATTCAGAAGTATTTGCCCTTATCAAAGCCGTATGGAGACACTTTAAAAAAGCACCTATGAGCTTTGTTCTCCCTCGGAGGGTTTCCAGCCGTCAGAAATCAGAAGTCGGTGGTTAGTCTCTGATAACTGAAAAATCAAAATTCAAAACTCTCATGCGCTTCCTTCTTTTTCCTTTTACTATTCTTTATGGAGTAGTGGTACGTTTGCGACACTTCTTATATGACAAGGGGTGGCTTCCCTCGAAGCGCTACCCCTTCCCTACCCTATGTGTAGGTAATTTGGCAGTAGGAGGTACAGGTAAGACTCCTATGGTGGAGTACCTAATACGCCTATTAGGTGAGAAACAGGTAGCCGTCCTTAGTCGTGGGTATAGAAGGAAAACCAAGGGTTTTGTTATCGCTGATACTTCAGCTACAGCTCTTACCCTAGGTGACGAACCTTTCCAGTATCACCGCAAATTCCCACAGGCAACCATAGCCGTATGCGAAAGCCGACAAGAGGGAATCGAGCGGCTACTTGAGCACCCCCACTTTCAGGTGATTCTCTTAGACGATGCTTTCCAACACCGCAAGGTACAAGCGGGGCTAAACCTGCTACTTACCTCTTATAGTCAGCTCTATACCAACGATTTCCTGCTGCCTGTCGGCTCACTTAGGGATATTCGCTCGCGTGCAGGCAAGGCACAGATTATCTTGGTTACCAAGTGCCCTAACTTATCCAAAGAGGCACAACAGAAAATCATACAACAGCTACAACCTCTTGCTCATCAGCAGGTTTTCTTTACCCGTATTGCCTATGCGGAGGAGGTTTGTCGAGAAGGAGAAAGCCAACCTTTGGAGGATTTTCTCTCTACACCCTTTACCCTTGTAACAGGTATAGCTAACCCTACCCCTTTGGTGTCCTTTTTGCAAGGCAAAGGAGCTCACTTTACCCATCTGTCTTATAGTGATCATCATCATTTTTCAGAAAAAGAAATCACCTCCTTAAGCCAACATGAGCAACTACTGACTACCGAAAAAGACTATGTACGCTTTGGCAATGCTCTTCCCCAACTCTATTACCTACCTATAAAAACGCAGTTTCTAAACGAGAAAGACAAAGAAGCCTTTGACAAGAAAATTTTGAGTTTCGTATTCAGTAAGTTTTGAAAACAAAAGAGGCTGTCTCACAAGTGGAGACAGCCTCTTATCTTATGTTGTGGACTTAGTGGTGACTCTTTACCACCTCTTCATCGCGATACTTACAACAATCATTCACTTTGTTATAATCCTCTTCGCTTGCTTCCACCTTGGTGGAACCATCGGGAAGACTATTGGAGTGCCCCACCTTGGCTATGGCCTCTTGTATTTGAGGAACAGAGGTCTTGTGCTCATCCAAGATAAGGGATAGCTGGTGTGTATCCACATTCCACTGGGCGTACTTGACACCCTTTACTCCCAAGGCTGCTTTTTCTATACGAGCCTTACAGGTATTACAGATACCTTCTACATTGAGTTGTGCTTTTGCATTTTTACTCTGCGCTACCACGGGCAAAGTAAGGGCTAATAAAGCCAGAAGTATAAATCTTTTCATGATAAATATATTAAAATAGTTGTTTTATTTAAGTTTAAAGCGTAATCCCGCGTATATCATACGTCCTTGCACAGGAGCATAGGCCATAGAAGCATCAAAATAAGTGCCAAAAGGTTGGTCAGGAGCGATGATAGCGCGTTTTTGATAGTAGTTAAACAGATTTTCTGCACCGAGATAGACCTCTATCATAGGGGAAAAGACACGGGTGATTTGTGCTTGGGTGGTGGTATAAGCAGCAGCTGTGTCTTCCATTTGATAAGCCAATGGATTGGCAGCGGTATCAGGTAAGCGCTGGCTACCTATAGCATTGAAAGTAGTGTCAAACTTCCATTGGCGACCCTCACGAGGGGCTGTCTCATAGGAGAGATTAACAAGCCAACGTTCCTTAGGTTGTAAAGGTTGGGTACGCCTGCCTGAGGTGTAATCTGTCTGTACATCAAACCACTTATAAGCAACCTTCAGATGGGTGCGCTTGAGAATCTCATAATTGGCCTCCAACTGGAAATTGGTAGAAAAGCTCTTACCTGTAAGGTTATAAAAAGCCACTTCTCTAGGGTTATCCCAATCTACCACTACCTGATTGGTAAAATTGGTATAATATAAGTCACCCACCAGCTCTAAGTCTCTACCTCCCAAAGGTAAGTATTGGGTAAAGGAAAGTCCATAGTTCCAAGCTATTTCAGGAGAAAGTCCATAAGTCTTATTGGCTTCAGTACCCATAAGGCGTATAGCTCTAGCGGTAGAGAAGAGTTTTTGATTCTCTGAAAAAATACTTGCCAAGCGTTCCCCACGTCCAAGAGCAAGGCGTAAAGTTCCTTTCTTCCAAGGCATATAGCGCACATGAAAACGAGGAGTGATAAAGGCTCCCATGCGGTTGTGATAATCAGCCCTTGCTCCTGCAGTAAGTCCAAAACTATCTCCTGCCGATAGGCTGTACTCAAAGAAAGCTCCTGCAGAAAAGTCGGTACGGTTATAATCTCCAGAAAGAGAAGCTGTACCTAAGCGTTCTTCTATCACATCAGTAATACTATTGATTCCGGTGGTAAAGGTATGATTGGTATTGGAGATGATAGACTTAAAGAGCGCATTTACATAGATAGTCTTCTGAGAGATATCATATTGGTTAAGCCCGAAATGACTATCTTGGTCATACTGCTTATAGTCAGCCTGAAAGCCCAAACTTTGGTAAGGCATATCCTCCCAGATGTAACCAAGCTTAGCAGAGGCATTCAGTTGGTGAATCTTGTTGGCACTCTGCCAAAGGGAGGGAGCCGCAATGGTGCTGAGTTGTCCTGCCTTTCTATCATCATAGAGATAATGTAGAGATAGGTTGGACATCCAGCCTGTGTTAGGATTGGCATACTGCCAGCGGTTCATCAGGTTGATTTGGCTTCCTGTGGGTACATCCATAAAACCATCACCATTGTTATCCATCTGCATATTGCGGACATTACCATGTATGTAAAGACCTGTATGCCAATGCTCACTCACCTTGGTATTGAGGTGATTGTTAAGCTCAAAACGACCATCATCACTACCATATACATTTAGGTAAATAGGCGTATCAAGTATTGGCTTTACCAATTCTGTATTGATCTGTCCTGCGATACTCTCATAGCCATTGATTACACTACCTGCCCCTTTGATTATCTGGATGTTATCCACCCAAGAACCAGGAATAAAGGTCATACCATACACTTGGGAAGCACCTCGTATACTAGGTACATTCTCCTGAGTGAGTGATAGATAAGGACTTGCCAGTCCTAGCATTTTTATCTGTTTCGTTCCTGTAACAGCGTCTGCTACCGCTACTTCGGTATTGGAGCTAGTCTCAAAGCTATCGGACAGATTGCAGCAAGCCGCCTTGAGTAGCTCTCCAGAATTAATATTGACCATACCCACGGTGCTCAGCTGCAAGCGTTCAGTGGGTTTGCGCTTGGCAGCGGTTACCTCCACAGCATCCAATTGGTTAGTATCCTCAAGCAAAGTAGTAGTAACAAACTTTATAGGATCGGTAATAGTCAGTATTTTTGTTTTAAAACCTACATAACTAATTACCAATTTTTTGAGTTCAGGTTTGTATAATAATTTAAAGTGACCACTTGCATCGGTTGTAGTGCCTATGTTGGTGTCCTCCCAATAGATACTCACCCCTGCTTCAGCGAAGGTATCAGTAGCATCTTTTAGAGAGATTTTCCCTTGTAACATGGTTTGTGCCAATAGGGAGAAAGGTAGCATGAATAATGCTAAGCATATATATTTTTTCATTGTTAGTTTTCTTTTGATTTTTAATACTATTACAAAGACGCAATTCATTGCGTATTAAGCAGATATATAGGTTATTGCACCTTTGATAGATACAATGTATCATACCTATCATAAGGACGGCAAACCACAATATCTGAAAGAAGTAAAATCTTTAGATAAGCTAACAAAGAAATTGCTGAAAGAGGATAGGTATATTCCTCACCAGCAGTAGTGTAGTAGTGTTATAAGAGGGCACTAGGGCTCTTTCTGTAGGAAAATCTACAAATGCCAATGCCCAAGGTGAAACAATAGTAGGAAGTACTTGTTTTTTAACAAGCTGATAAGTAGAGACTGTTTCTGTCTTCTCCAATCTTGCATAGGACGCCATAGGCACTGCTTGACAGCAGGTATGCTTAGGGGCAGTCCCATTTTTCTTTTTACAGCAGTCAGGAACAGCTTCCTTATGGCAAGCCTTGGTAGCTTTGCAATGGGTAACATGAGACTGTTTTTGGCAAGCATGTGGTGCTGCCTCACTTGTCAGCGGTAAAGCCAACAAGCAAAGTGCCATCACAAAAGCTACTATTTTTGCAAAAACAGTTTTCATACTGTGAAAAAGTATTGAAGTAATATGGGTGCAAAGGTAGTACTTTTTTTCAAAAAACAAATATTTTTTTCAATAAAATAGTGATTAGCAGTCAGCTGACAAACATAAATATTTGACAATCAGCTTCTAAAAACAAAAAAACTAACTATTAATTTTTTTTCAATTCAAGACTTGTTTATCCGAAAAATATTTGTATCTTTGCCCTATCTTAATACAGCCCATTGTGAAGCGTACTGTGAGTTTGATATTATCTTTCCTCATTCTGCTGATTGCCTTCCAGCAGACGCTTCTTATTGTGCACTACCATATCAATCGTGATTTTATTGAAAAGGCTTACTGTATCAATAAAGACAAGAAAGAAATGGATTGCCATGGGAAATGTCATTTGAAAAAAAGCATAGAGGACACCTCTAAGACTTCTGACAAGCTCCTCAACCTAAAGGATATTGACCTAGTATTGGTACAACCTTTCTCTTTTGAGACTTCTATAGTCCCCATAGCAGAGGAGTTACCCGCTTTCTTTTTCAAGGAACAATTGCTTCTTCATAAAGTTGTCAAAAAACAAATGCGACCTCCTATCGCATAATTTCTTCATTTTCTATAAGCCTCTTATATATCTATAAGAGCATTATCCTAATGTTGTTTCCCAAAAGAATACCCTTTGCTGTGCTTTAGATAAGGGTACATTTCCACAGAACAAAACCTTCCACAATCTTTGTTCGTAGCCTTATCATGCCCTAAGGTCATCTACCAACATTAGTATAAAAATAAACACAATTTATTTAAGAAGATATCTCTCAAGAAATACTCATTTTTTCAGAGATAAAAAATGAGTATTTCTTTTTATTCTCATTTCAACCACCTAATAATTTCCCCTTAATCGTTTTTGGGGTTAGATAACCACACCCCAAAAACACTTTAACTTTTAAAAATTTAATTTGTATAAAAATGAGAAAATTCAAAACTCTCCTCATGGCTATCACTACAGTAGCCGCACTCTCTTCATGTAGTAAAGAAAACAATAATAACAATAATAACACTGAACAAGAAAAAGGAAAAATTTCATTACAATTTGAAAACTATGTAGGAAAGGAAAAACTTTCCTTAGGAGTTGATGCTAATGCTGCTAAAACATATACATCCAATGGACAGACTCTGAAATTCTCTGAAGTGAAATATGTAATTAGTAATATTCGTCTAATAAAAACAGATGGGACTATTGTAGGATACAATAGTGACAATCTTGATACAGGTGCTTTTGTATTGGATCAAGCAAAACCAACCTCCTTAAAGATAGATTTAAATGCCTTGCCTGTAGGTCAATACAAAGCAATTTACTTCGATTATGGCATTCGTAAGGAGTTAAACAATTTGGATGAAGCTAAATTTCCTAAATTTTACAAGGCTGCTGGAAAAAATGATACTCAGATGCATTGGGAGTGGGGAAAAGGATATCGCTTTACCAAGATAGAAGGCTTTTGGGGTACTCAGAACAAACCTTTATCTATTCATACAGGTAGTACTATTAAGGATAGAGATACTAAGAGAATTGGAGTAGACGCCTGCCGTACTATAAAATTAGCTTTCTCTAAAGTACTTTCTTTCAATAACAAAAATACTGAAATTACTATCATAGCTGATTTTGACAAACTTCTCAATGGCACCAAAAAAATTACCCTGACAGAGGATGACCCTGATAATAATCCAAATCATAGCGCAATACCTAGCACCCATTCTGCCCTACAGATGGTTGATTTTGTAAACAATATGGCTGGAGATAATCAGACAAATACAACAGGAATGTTCAAGATAGCTCCCTTAAGATAACATGTCTATCTCAAACAAAATATTTGAAATCAACACTTTACGATTCTTTATATTCATACTATTCTTCTCTTGTCAAAGAGAAGAAGTATCAAAAATAGAGTCTTTTGACAATCCTATTATTTCTCTGAAAAAGCCTTCCAATTTCCCAGAATTTGACACTTATAATCTTAGGACAAATGCACCTACTTTAATAGGAGTCGAAATAGGTAAAAAATTATTTTATGACAAACAATTAAGCAGAGACAATACTATATCTTGCAATTCTTGTCATATAAGTACTTATGCCTATGGAGATAACAACTCACAGGCAATAGGTATCAAAGGAAGAGTTGGGCTTCGAAATACACCTCCTATACAAAATATGATTTTTCTAAATACTTACATGTGGGATGGTGCTGTGATTGATCTTAAGGATCAACCCATTATTCCTATTATCACTCATGAGGAAATGGATTCTTCAATTGGTCATATCCTTGAAAAAATTCGTAAAGAAGACTCCTACATAAGGCTTTTTAAGAAAGCTTATTCTGATGGAGAGATTACTTCCGGACGAATACTAGAATGCCTAGCACAATATATGTTTACTCTAATATCTGCTGATAGTAAGTATGACAAAGTAATACGCAATGAAGGTGTTACTTTTACCCCTGAAGAACAGAAAGGCTATCATATATTTCAACAAAAGTGTAGTTCTTGTCACAAGGAACCTTTATTTACTGACCAATCTCTCAGGAATATTGGATTTCCCAAGAATCCCAATAAAATAGAAGAAAAAGGAGTGGCAAGAGTATCTGGAGAAAAAACAGATCTGTACAAATTCAGAGTTCCTACTTTACGAAATATAGAAGTCACAGCTCCCTATGGAGATCATGGCCAATTTGCCTCTTTGGAAGAAGTACTCTCATTCTTAAGTCAAGGAGTAGAAGATGACTCTAATTTAGACCCTTATCTAAAAGAAAATGGAAATAGAATCCCTCTCTCTGAGGAAGAACAAAAGTATTTGATTTCTTTCCTTAAAACATTAACTGATAACACTTTTATTCAAAATAATTAGAAATGAAAAAAATATATCTATTGATCCTTCTTGTATGCACTGCATTAGTGTTTACTCAATGTAAAAAAGAAGACCCAATCCAGCCTTTAAATGATTTCTCTCTGTCTCAAAATAGGGTATCTCTCA